>NZ_SRRZ01000059.1 GCF_013179805.1 Microcoleus asticus IPMA8
TGGTGATTTTGAGCCAACATTCTCATGAAACTAATGATCGATCGAACCCTCGATCGATTTATGAATGATTTGCGATCGCTATATATGTCAAATTCTGCAATAAAGTTATCCGAACTATTAGGAGAAAACGGAAGAGTTTTATCACTGCGGTAGCCAAGAGCAAAGAACAAATTACGGGCGTTATCGGCAAGTTTTCCCTTGGCAAAACTGTTTAAAGCTTGGTTAATAGATGCTTTGGCTTGTTGTTCGCTGACGCTCATTTAATTACCAGCCAGGTAATCAGTTCAAAATCAGTTGTTGCTTTAACCTGATGCGCTTGTTCAACCAACACAGCACTGCGACTAGACAGCAGATTTCCGATGAGCCGCTTGTTGTAAATACCTGCAATTGAATCAACCGCGCGCTTAAGCAGATCGTTATACAAACTCATATCAAATCCGTTATTAGTTTGTCGATCGAACAAGTTGCACAACTCTTCATAGGGAACAGTACACCCCGCGCACAGCAACTGATATATTTCAAGTATTTGTTTGGGTTGAGCAAAAGTTAATCGCACTTCCTTATTTTCTCGAACGTAAACTAAAAAGTATGGTTGCAGCGGGTTGACGGTTTTATTATCAAGAAAATCGCCTTTTTGTTTGAGGCAAAAAATTACGCCGGGAGCAATTATCGGGTACTCCGAGTTAGTTGGAACTACTGCATAGAGTCCTAAAGGGGCATCTTGGAGTAGTTTGCGGTTGCTCTCAATGTATTTGGCTAGTTCCATTCGGAAATCATCGAGAGTGAATTCCGTTAGGGCTACACTCTCGGTGAAATCTTCGAGATCCAGCACCTCCTCTTTCAATCGCAGCAACTGCTTGTCGCGGTATTTCAAATCACTCTCAATCAGTTCTTGAATCTCCTTTGCCTCCAGCAGGTTATCTTCAAATGTACCAGCCATGTCTGCTAAAGCCATCCGTGCTTCTACTCGATTTTTCAGATTGATGTATTCATCCAAGTCTTCTGTCGGCCAAAAATTGATTAATTGTACCGTGTGGTTGGGGCTGCCAATGCGATCGCACCTACCGAACCGCTGGATAATTCGGACTGGGTTCCAGTGTATGTCGTAGTTAATCAGATAATCACAATCTTGTAAATTTTGCCCTTCTGAAATACAATCTGTGGCAATTAATAAATCAATCTCGCCGTCTTGTTGCATAGATGGAATTTGGGCGCGTTTCTTGGCGAAAGGCGAAAAATTTGTCAGGATGTGATTGAACTCGTTTTTGCCAAAGGTAGTCTTATTTGCCGCCGATCCCCCAGTGACCAAAGCTAAGTTAATTTTCAATTCTATTCTTGCCCATTCCCGCAATCCTTCGTAGAGATAGACTGCCGTATCTGCAAACGCAGTAAAGACTAAAACCTTGCGATTTGGTTGGCCATGCTTGTTAGTTGTAGGATGCTTAACTTTCTCGGCGATCAGTTCTTTTAACTCAGCCAGCTTGGCATCGCGTTCAACAGAAATGCTTTGGGCAGAATTGTAAATTTTTTTAAGCTGTTCCTTGTCGCGTTTCAGGTCTTTTAACCAGGTTTCGACATCAAGGTGTGCCATTTTAACTTTTAGCTTGCCAACCTCCCACGCCGCTCGTAAATCCTCGTCTTCTTCTGCCTCGCACTCTAAATCATTGAAATCAATTTCCGCGTTTTCGTCTTGCCAATTCCTGAAAAATTCGAGTCGTTTTTGTAACTCTGATATTTTGTCAATAGTCCGCTGCATTGTGATAGCGAAGGAATTCACCGAGCTTTCCAGGCGTTTCAAAAAATTAACCTTTATCATGCCGATCAGAGAGCGTTCCCGATCGCTCTGTTTGAAATTTCGCACTCTTTTATTTTCATAAGCCGAACGGTATGGCGACAGGACATACTTTGAAGGGTTGAATAGCGAGAGTTGATATTTAGAAATTTCGCAGTTAAGCTGTTCGTAGGACATGAACTCACCCTTTAGGTCAATCTCAGGAAATACGGAGATGGGTTTGAGCCGTTCTGGAAAGCCGCCTAATTGGGCGATCGCATCTTTATAGTATTTTTGAATGTGCTTGCGAGATCGTGCGATCGTCAATTGGTCAAGCAGTTTGAAAAAAGCAGAACTTAGTTCTTCCAGCAGTTCGCTAGTTTTGCGATCACGACTTTTCTTGGCCCACTTGGTAAATTTCCCCTGAGCATCAGCTAGTGTATCGCGCAGACTGGCAATTCCCAGCGATTCGCTAAAGGCAGCATCGCGACCTTCTGTGATAAAATAAAGTTGATTCCGCAAATCCTTTAAATCATTGTTAACCGGAGTTGCTGATAAGAGTAGCACCTTAGTTTGGACACCGCTCTTGATAATATCATCCATCAGCCTTTCGTAACGGCTCTTTCTAATTAGATTGCCAAATTCGTCCCGTTTAATCTTGAGGTTGTTGCGAAAATTGTGGGATTCATCAATAACTACCAAGTCATAGTTACCCCAATTAAACGTTTCTAAATTAATGTCCCCAGACCAACCGGAATCGCGACTCAGATCTGTGTGAGATAGGACTGTATAGTTAAAGCGGTCTTTAATAAAAGGATTGAGTTCGCTATTGTTCTGTGCTAGATATACAGTCCAATTCTCGCGGAGTTTTTTGGGACACAGAACCAAAACTTTTTCATTCCGCCGTTCAAAATATTGAATAACCGCTAGAGCTTCAAATGTTTTCCCTAAACCAACGCTGTCAGCAATAATACACCCGTTATATCGTCGGATTTTATTGAGGGCGGCCTTAACTCCGTCTTTTTGAAATTCAAATAGAGATTTCCAGATTTCTGTATCAAATAGGTGTATCTGTTCGCTGATAATATCGCTTTTCTCTAGGTCATCTAGAAAAGTCTCGAAGATATGAAACAGAGTTTTGTAGTAGATAAACTCAGGAGTATTATTCTGGTAAAGTTGCTCTAGGTACAGCAGCACATCTTGTTTGACATCTTCGATGAGTTCGGCATCATTCCAGAGTTCATCAAACCAGACTTTAAGGTCGCGGGTATCACGTTTACTATCTACTTCTAGATTGAGTTCAATATTGTTATATTTCGTACCTAATCCCAGTCCCCGCACGGTAAAATTAGAACTGCCCATAATAGCATTTTCCGTTCCGTTATGAGCAATGTGATACATTTTGCCGTGCAGTAAATTAGATTGCTTTACCGACCGTATCTGTACTTTCTTCTCAATCCATTCTGCACATTCTTTTGCAACCCGCTTTTGCTGCAACCGATTCTGTAGCTGCAAGCCCTGATCCTCAATTTGGAACGCCTTTTTATCGGTTTTACTGGGGTCAAGAGACTTGATGAAGCGCGGTTCGCCAAAGAGAAATTTCAAGCTTTTAATACCTAGAAGTTGTTCCTTCAAAGCATCAAAAGCATAAATTGTAAAGTAAGCAGAAACAATTGACAAGGTTGAGTTTTCCTCGACCTTGGCTTTCAAAAAATCGCCCACAGTGCCGCGGTGGCGGTTGTCTCTAATTGCCGACTTTGGGAGAGAAGAATCATGCTGCGACATAGCCTACCTTTATGCGGTTTTTGCACTTGGCTATATTCTACATCTTCCACAATTCTCAAGAACAGGCAAGATGCCTGTTCCACAACACATACCGATATTGTACAATCAACTGCGCAAACGCCCCGATCGCAGAATGCTAATAATCAACCAAAAACCCAAAAAACTCGCCGCCCCAAACAAACCAGTGCTCAGAAAAGATAGCTGAGAAGTTTGCGCATTAGAAGAAATAATTGCAGCCCCTATAATCAGCGAACCCACAACAATACTAAAAGAAAGTCGGTTCGCAGAATCCCCCAGAGTGCGGCGTAGCGGATCGAGTTCTTTTAGTGTCAAGTTCCACTTCAAAGTTTCCGAAGTAACCCGGTCTAAAAGCACTTCCACCTGTCGCGGAGATTGCAAAGATAAGCTTTTGAGATCCAGGGCAGTTCTCAGCAGAGCTTGCACCGGGTCATCTCCTAATAACTGACGCCGAAACATATCGGTCATCAGCGGTTTCACCTGCTCTACAATATTAAACCGCGGATTAAAAGAGCGCGCCAGTCCTTCCAAATTAGCTAGAGTTTTTGCATACAAACCGAGATTGCTGGGCAGCCGAATTTTATTTTTTCTGGTGATTTCCAGCACCTCATAAAAAATTTCCGACAAGTTCATTTGCGACAAGCTCACATTGTAATACTTGCGCAGCATTCGAGCCAAATCGTTCTCTAGATTAACTAAACTTGTAGGCTGAGCAAATTCTGCCATTTCCAAAGTTAATTGAGCGCAGCGCTGAGCGTCTAAATCGACAATTGACAGCAACATTTCTGTCAAATTTTGCTGAGTGCGCGGGTCTAACCTGCCGACCATGCCGCAGTCCAGCAAAGCTATCCGGCCGTCTTTGAGATAAAATAAATTGCCGGGATGCGGGTCTGCGTGAAAAAATCCGTCGATGTACAACTGCTGGAAGAAAACGCGGCAAAGCAGCGTTGTAATCTCTTCGCGTTCGGCATTTACATCTCCTTTGTGGCGAATTCCTTGCAAATCGCCTAACAAAATCGGGACTCCGTTCAGCCACTCCATTACTAAGAGTTTTTTTGTAGTTAACTCCCAGTTAATTTCTGGTAAGACAACTTGTGTGGGGTCAAACCAGCGACTTTTAGATAAATTGCGGCGCAGTTCGTCTGTGTAGCTGGCTTCTTGAATGAAGTCTAGTTCTGCACGCAGGGCGATCGCAAATTCTTCTGCTAAGGCGACAATATCGTATTGTTGACCGAACTCTGTGAGCATCACAAGTTCTGCCAAACCTCGGAGCACGGCTATGTCTTGTTCGATGACAATATCAATACCGGGGCGCTGAACTTTGAGGGCGACTTCGCGGCCGTCTTTTAAAGTAGCTTTGTGGGTTTGGGCGATAGAACCTGCGGCGACGGCTTCAGTGTTAAATTTGGCGAAGGTATTTTCGAGAGATTGTGTGAGTTCCTGGCGGACGATTGCTTCTACTTGCGACCACGGTACGGGCGGCACTTCCGCTTGCAGCGTGGAGAGGATTTCGATGTAGCTGGCCGGTAAAAGGTCGGGACGGGTGCTCAGCAATTGCCCTAATTTGACAAAAACTGGGCCTAATTCGACGAGGATATTGCGGAGAACTGCTGGAGTTGGGAGACTGGGTGCGTCGGTTTTGCGACCGGTTAGGAGGCTTTTCATGTAGTCCCAACCGTTGCGGAAGACGACCTCTAGAATTTCTCCTTTGCGAGAAGTGTTTTGAACTAGGCTGAACAAGGGGCCTCCGGGTCGATCGGGTTTAAGGGCAATATAACTACTAGGATAGCGCTGTTAACCAAGCTGACCAGTGTCTTGAGGAATAACTTAGGGGAAGTGCGATCGAATTTTGGGGTGTGGGAGGGAGGGGCGATCGGTTTTTGGCTTTGGCATTACTCTTCATAGTAATATACATTTCAAGCAGACTTAATATTTTTATAATTAAAATTTTTACCTCATAATTTTTAATTTTATAATTAAAGTAAATATTCTGATTTAGGAAGAGATCAAAAAGATGAGTGCCGTTGATATAATATTTACTATTCCTGACTAGATTAATCAAGGTTTAGAAAGTGCGAAGTATGTACGAGTTGGCGGTGTGATTCGGGATGCACAGAAGCAGCCGCCTGAAATAGTTGCTATGTTGCGTGAAGTAAACCCTAATCTTTCTCAAGTATCAACCCTACTATCTCAGTCTACAGCGGTTAGAAGAAATTGAACAACGCTTGAAGCGAATTGAGCATAAAATAGACCTGAGTTTTTATGCTGATTTCCGTGAAGCTCTCAAAACTGCACAAAATGCCTTTACAATGGAAAAATATGATAACCGTAGAGCGTTTGCAATCCAGGGTGTTTCGCGATCGAACAACGCTCAAGAGATTTACAAAGATTACACTCTTACAGCATTTGATAATCAGATACAGGTTGCTGATGAATATTTTTATTGTTTGTTTTTAGCTTATGTAGCTGAACTCCTTTGCTACTTATTATAATTAGAAGAAATCGCAGTGAAGATAATTTCATATAAGTTCAAAATATTTGGCATCCCCTAGTTGTAAAATATCTTTAAAAGATGTTGCCCTCTGTCGATTCCGCAGAGTGGAATAAGTTGATTGAGAAACAGCCTAAAGTATTTTTACCAGAAAGCGACTGGCGATTAAATAAAATCCCAATCAAGTGGGAACAATTGCGATATCCCATTTAGGCAGGATGGAGGAGCGATGGCAGAAGCGGAGGTACTTTTTTAGTTCCTGAGATGGAACCTTAATCCCTTTTTCATAGGTCGTTTCTAGCAAATGTACAATTGGTTTGAGTCCCTTCCACGTCATATTTGCAGCCGAGTTGACCGCTTGCGGCTTCCCGTTAACTTTTGGGCTGCATCGAGGAATGTCGCGAATCATTGCATCACTCAGCATCTTCTGGCTTTTTTGCGATCTAAAGAGGAGAGGCAATAGCCAATCGTGGCATTGCCTCTCCTCTATTGGGCCTGGGACTTTATTTTTTCCCAAGTCCCCAACTATTAACCGTTCCTAAATAAGCATTAATCAATCAGTTGCGGCGTAGGAACTTGTGCATTAATCTGGGCCTGAGAAAACGAGGGCAGGGTCCAAGTTGTCTCACCCGCTTTAAAAACTTTAGCAGGGGCAACATTCAATTGAATACCACCCGTTGCTGCATTCGTTGTAGCAACTAGCTGCGTACCATCTACAACCTTAATAGCAACCGGTTCAGCCAAAGAAAGTGGCTCAGTCGCCGGGCCTAAAGTAGCTTGAGTCTCTGCTGGCAAGTAAATACCATCGCAATCCCAATCATCATCTGTAATCTCACCGGCTGCCAGGAAATAAAGTTGCGTCGGCGATTTTTTCGGCTTATTCGCATAAACTGCCAGCGTTTGCCCAGTTTCATTACGACACTGAGCCCGCTTTTTAGCAGTTTCGATCACGTACTTCTGCATTTGCAATTCTCCCAACCGCTGTTGGTACTGCTCAGGCGTATAACCCGCAGTGGAAGGATCGCTCTGAGCTGACAAAAGTTGATTCAATTCCTGTGTCACTTCCGCATAGTCAGCCCCCTTTGTGAAATCCTTGCCGGCCCAAGAAGGTTGAGCTACAGCTAAGTTTACGAAAAGCACTAAAGCCACCAGAATTACTTTGAAAAACTTGCTCATTTTTGTTGTCCTTTGTGTAAGAAATCAGAGTTTGTTCTTATAAAACCCCTCCACTTTGCTGAAATTATAAATTATTTTACAACTTCAGCAAAGTGGAGGAAACTTGAACCCTAGTTTACCTCAAATTTTTCGATTTTAGGTGCAGTCTCTAACGATTGATAAGTGTCTTTAAGCAATATCAGCAGCCACAAGCAACTGATAGCTAAAGTAACTACTGTTAAATCGCGATTCTCTAGAGTATGGCTATCGAGCAGGATCAGCGTACCCAGACCCATTAGAACGAAGGGAACAAGGGAATTACCGTAGCGGACAAGTAGGGTCGCGATCGCGCTCATGCGAGTTAGTTGATACGCCACATAACACCAGACACCCACTAGCAAGAAAAAGACGCTCAGAATCACTAGCAGGCTATCCCAAGTGCAGTTGGCAAACAACGGGATATAAATCCCCACATTATCACCTCCATTAGCAAATGTCACCGCAGCTACGCTATAAGTTTGTGGCGATAAAAGACTAGCAAAAATAGTGGATTGAGGCGAATCTGTAGCTGTATTTTCATCATCAGCCTCTGTATCTCTATTTAGCAGGCGGCTGACTCCAATGGCAATTGGTACTAACCCCAACATCCCCACCCAAGGGCGCGGCACCATCATACAGCCAAAGAAGCTAGGAAGACTAAGCAGCACCAGTGCTGCGAACCCAAGATATTGTCCTGTAACAATGTGTTGCCGTCTAAAAACAGCATTGACTTGGGAAAAAAACAGCAGCAAGATGACAATATCATCTAAATTTGTGGCGGTGAAAGCTGTAAAACCTGTGGAAATAGCGGTAATGAAGGGGTTCATATCTAACTGCCTAGATTGTGATGGTAGGATTGCTGGAAAAGTGCCGGAGATTAATTGATGTTGAGGAGTTTTATGTGTTAAAAATGTTACTTAACATATTGGCTAGACTGACGCTCTTATTCACTGATTAGTAACGTCGATTGTCACAGCTTGAAATAGGTTGACGCGGATACCGAATGTGTTAAGGGCTTTTGAGTAGGAAGTAAAATTGGCATCACTTCTGCATATTTAGATGAGTCAAATTTCGATTTAAATACTTGGGGAAGTAGGATGGGAACCTCAGGCTTCTGCTTCCGATCGGAAGCAGACGGCTTAGCTGCTTCATTACCTTCGGTAATTGCCTTAACGGGGGCTGGCATCACCATCACTTTGATGGGACTGACAGATGGCTGTTGCTGATTGAGTTTTTCCATTAAGTCAGGAATGTGGTGGCTTAATCGATCGATCTTTTCGTGCAGTAATACCACATCGTGAGCCGCTTTGAGATTAACTTGATGATTGTAGAGATTTTGTTCGCGTTCGTCATCCGACTGGCGGTTTTGACTCATTAACACAATCGGTGCAGTGTAAGCAGAGGCAAAGGAGAATACTAAGTTGAGCAGGATGAAGGGCTGCTGATCCCAGTGAGGAAGGCCCGGTGTCAGGTTCGCGCCCACCCACCCCGCGAGGACTACTGTCTGTCCAATCAAAAACGGCCACGAACCCACTTTCGCTGCTAGGGTATCTGCTAAATGCTGTCCGCGAGTTAAGGCTTTTTCTTCTGGTTTTTGAAGGGTAAGCTGTAAAGGCATTTGATGGCTGGCGGTTTTCACTTTTGCATTAACGCTTTTGGATTGAGTGGATTTCATGGCAAACCTCACGGGTGAAAGTCTAGTTGAAGCTGACTGGTTAATGTTCGCTTGCGTTTTTCTTTGATGGCTTTACTTTAGTCAACCTCGACTCATAAGAGCAAATGTTCTTTTTTATCAAATCAATCACTTCTATTTATAGAATTGTTGGGAAATAGGAGAGAATAAGAAGAACGAGACAGGGTGAGGGGAAGACTCAACATCGAACCAAAATTTAACGGGAAGTCGCAAACGAGACTTCATGGCGAAAGTCGCCCCAGACGACTTGGGAGGGTGAACCCGTCAAGCGGAAACGATGTTTGGCGGGAATCGTCATAGTGTGGAACTCGGATTGCAAAAGTCGGCGAAGGGGGATTCTGTATAGTCAGGACTTACGCAGGCACACTACATATAGTGTGCCGAAAAAGGGTGATGGCGTTGGGTTCTCGCCCGTGCTCGCGTTTTTTGTGCGACAAGCACGCGTTTCATGTAGCCCCAACCGTTGCGGAAGACGACCTCTAGAATTTCTCCTTTGCGAGAAGTGTTTTTAACTAGGCTAAACAAGGGGCTTCCGGGTCGATCGGGTTTAAGGGCAATATAACTACTAGCATAGGGCTGTTAACCAAGCTGACCAGTGTCTTGAAGAATAACTTGGGGGGAATAGCGGGAAGGGGCGTGAGAGCTTTGGGGGGTGGGGGCGATCTGTTTTTGGCTTTGGCATTACGCCTCATAGTAATATACAGTTAAAGCAGACATGATATTTTTATAATTAAATTTATTTACTTGAAAACTTGTGTCAAATACTGGAATGAGTAAGTGATTAAATAACCCGAGTCTAAATGTGTTTAAAACCGTATAAGAGACATGATTGCAATCCAATTTCCTCAGACCTCGATCGAATTATCCATCAACTTAACTGACGAGCAATTTTTTCAGCTTTGTCAGAACAACCGCGATTATCAATTTGAACGTACAGCATCCGGGGAATTAATTATTATGCCACCGACAGGCAGTGAAACTAGCAAGCGCAATATGGATCTATCGTATCAACTTCGAGCCTGGAGCCGCCAAAATAATCTAGGAGTTGCCTTCGACTCTTCTGGAGGCTTTAGGCTTCCCAATGGTGCCGATCGCTCTCCTGATGCCTCTTGGGTCAAAAAAGAACGCTGGGATGCTTTAACACCGGAACAAAAAGACAGTTTTGCTCCTTTGTGTCCTGATTTTGTTGTTGAGTTGCGTTCTCGGACTGATTCCTTGAAAAAACTTCAAGAGAAAATGCAAGAATATATAGATAACGGTGCTAAATTGGGTTGGTTAATTGACAGGCAAAATCGGCGGGTAGAAATTTATCGCCCCGGTCAAGATGTTGAAATTATCGAAAATCCTGCCACTCTATCAGGGGAAGATGTACTGCCTGGTTTTGTGTTGAATTTAGAAGAAATTATGTAAATAAAGTAAATAGTAAGGCCCAACACAGATTCAAAAACGAATGCCTGGATAAACAGTGATGAATAGTTGGTGTATCCGCCTTGAGAATCCGTGTCGTGCTGCCTCATTTCACCCTCACAGCAAATCTTTCAATTTCTCATCTTCTCCCAACACCTTAATTACCTGTTTAATCTCCTGCGTCCTGTCCTTTTTCACAATCAAAGTCACATTGCCATCTCTGACAACTACCACATCTTCTAAACCAATGGTGACAATTAATTCATTCTCATCTGCTGCATAAAAAATGCCACCTTTCGTATCAATTCCGACGTGTTTTGCTAACTCCACATTCGGTTTGTCTCCTTGCAGCAAACGGCCGATCGCATTCCAATCTCCCAAATCGTCCCAGCTAAACCCTACGGGCAGAACACAGGCTTTTTGCGTCTTCTCCATCAGCGCGTAATCAATGCTAATTTTGGGTAATTCCGAGTAAGCCTGGGCGCCTTTGGCCTCCAAAGCGGCCATCATTTCCGGTACATGATTTCGCAATTCTGTCAAGACTGTTCCGACTCGAAAGACAAAAATTCCGCCGTTCCAACTAAACTTGCCACTGGCTACAAATTCTTCAGCAGTTGTGCGATCGGGCTTTTCCGTAAACCTCGCCACCCGATAGGCCGGAAAACCCCCAAAACTGCCAATTTCCTCGCCTTGTTCGATGTAGCCGTAGCCGGTAGAAGCATAACTCGGTTTTACTCCCAAAGTGGCGATCGCATCCTGATTTCTCGCCAACTCAGCCGCCGCCTCCAAAGTCTTCTCAAACTCCTCCGGTTCCCCAATCCAGTGATCCGCCGGGAAAAAACCAACCACCGCATCCTCACCGTAACGCTTCGCAGTTTCTATAGCAGTCCAGGCCACCGCCGGCGCCGTATCCCGACCCTCCGGTTCCGCCAGCAAATTCTCAGGAGGCAGCAGCGGCAACTGTTCGCGGACTCCCGCGGCCAACATTTCCGACGTTACCACCCACAAATCGTCCCAACCGTTACCTAATGTTAATAGTCGATCGGCAGTTGCTTGCAGCAAACTCTTGCCGCTACCGTCGAGACTCAAAAACTGCTTGGGCCGCTGTTTGCGACTCAGCGGCCAGAAACGTTCGCCTTTACCGCCGGCGAGAATTACGGGAATTAAGGTTTTGGTCATGATTTGAAGTTAAACAGTTCTGATCTATTTTGCCTGACACTTGAGGGATTGAAACGATCGTGATATAATTGATCTAACTAATTAATTGTTGGCAGCGTGGCGTTAACGCGCTACGTTTTTTATTTAGTAGGGATTTTTAAAATGCCTAGGAGGGATTTTTGGTCATTTTGTCAATCCAATTAGCATAAAACGATACCCGCGTGTCGCCGGAAATTTCCCCGAAACTGCCATTGTCGTCAATTTTATCAATATCGGCGATGTTTGTTTTGAAAAATCCCCGATCGCTATAACCCCAAGAACTAATCCCCGCAATTTTCCCATCGACAAACGAAGGCCCGCCCGAATCTCCGCTAGCCGTAGCTATCTCATTTTTCCCCAAACCTCGATCGCGCAACTTCGGAAAATGCCTCCCCAAAGTATCCCGTTCCGCACTTCCATCGTCAAAATCAAAGATTAATTGACTTCCCAAAACCAAATCGGACATATCTGATTCTGTAGCATCTTTCAAAACATCAATTAACGCATCATAGCGATTCTGTCCGCTATATCTTTTTGCCTCAGAATTAGAATTTTCATCTTGTCCCTTTGCACCTAAACCTATATATCCGTATCCCACCTTTGTCAATACTTTGCCTACTTCATTCTTGTTTCTATTTATATCGTACTGTTGAATACTTTTTGGTGCGACCCTTTTCAGTTTTAAAATAGCAATATCGTTGCCAACTTCTGACTCATAACCATTCCAACCCGGATGAATATAATAATTGCTAACAGAGATCCTAACTTCACCGCTAGGCAATTTAAAATTTGCTTTGATTGCCGTTTCTGCAGGAACCTTGACTCCGCCTCCGTTCAGACAGTGGGCGGCCGTGAGAACGTACAATCCTCCTGTTAGCAGCGAACCCGTACATTGAGTGGGATCGAGATAGGCGACGCCTGTATATTGATTGAAAGCTAAAGGTTTGCGGGAACTGCTGTTACCAAAAGCACTAATTATTGCTCGCCCGATTTCTGCTGTTTCTAAAACTAACAATACAGTCAAAACTACCATTAATAAAACTTTTATTGCTGACTTCATTTTTGATATTAAATTGATTGAATAGCTGTTAGATCAAATCCGGTATTATTGGAATTAATGTTACCTACAATCAGGAGACGGCAGCGCAGTTTTTATACAATTAATCCTGGTAGGAACACGGCAGTGCCGTGTCCTCTTATTGCAATATTTTACTTCGTCGACAATTCGACGTTAAGTTCGTTCACGACACGGCGTTTGCGCGGGAGTGATTTTTCTCTGGGTAGCAAGTCAAATACTTTCCGAAAAGCATCATCTACCTGTTCAAAGGATATTTGTCCTTTCTCGTTAAAAACTACTTTTCCCGATTGGTCGAGGATGACAGTTTGAGGTACAAAACCTTCGTAGTAATGGCTCGGTTCGGTGAGTTCCGGTGACGGTTTCGGAGGCAAAGAGTCAACTGTTATAGGCATAAAATCGGCTTCGCGGCCGTAAAATTCCTGGAGTTGAGAGACGACGATCGCGTATTGCTTGGAGTCGCTGCTGTCGTCAGTGTAAAACACTAACAATACGGGTTTATTGCGTTTGAAAGAATCTGTGAGTTTGACTTTAGGAGGAACTAGGGAACCGTTGCCGGCGTAGAGGGCAAAGATTGTACCGTCATAGCGATCGTCTGTGAGAGTTGCGAAGGCTGGTGGCGTGCCGGTTAGCAGTATCAAGCTAAGTGCGATCGCCACTGTTAAAAGACTGGCTGACAAGATTCGCCGCAGCAAGCCCAGGCCAGAAGCAGCAGTAACAATTGATTTTTTTTTGTCAGGAAGTATCATAGGTTGTTGGCAGTTGCTGTATGCTGGCGAAATCCGATGCAAAAACTTTGATAATTTTATCACCCCAATGTAGGCAAATGTTGTTGAGTAGGTTAAAGTAGTTTCGGATCGACTATCATATTTTGCTTGTTGTAGCGATCGACACGGTGATTCTACTGACAGAAGAGAACTAGGGCGGGCTGGAAGTGTCCGCGCCACAATAAAATTTATTTTTGGTGGGGTGGGCTTCTAGCTTCCCAGAAGAGTGCAAGATCTTAGAGGATGTTTTAAAAGGGTCGTTTGACCTCATAGTTGGCACAAAGAAGCATCTAAGTATGGGCCCAAACCTTGATTGATCGTCTCAGTTAAGCCCAAGCAGAAGGGCTAAATTATACCTTCCCAGACTTTTAAAACATCCTCTTAAATTCAACTGATTACTAGAAACTGACAACTGGGAATTCACAACTAATGATAGCTTTGCTTGAGGCACTCCTCGCCCAAACGCCCGCGGCTGATGTTTCCGGACCCGCTCAAATCAATCTTGTGCAGGCGATTGTTTTAGGAATTGTACAAGGATTAACAGAGTTTTTGCCCATCAGCAGCAGCGCTCATTTGAAGGTAGTGCCGATCGCCCTGGGATGGGGCGATCCGGGGGTTGCTTATACTGCTGTTATTCAGTTGGGCAGCATTGTTGCAGTGCTTTGGTATTTCTGGAAAGACTTGACAAATATAACTTTTGGTGCTGTAGATGCCCTGGTGCGGCGCGACTACAAATCGCAAGAGTTTCGGATCGCATTGGGAATTGTTTTGGGAACAATACCTATAGTCTTTTTTGGGCTGCTAATCAAGGCATTGGTTCCAGATTTTGACAAGTCGCCGCTCAGAAGTTTAGCCAGCATCGCCATTGCTTCGATCGTCATGTCGCTGCTGTTAGCAATAGCAGAAAAAACTGGCAGGCGCTCGCGCCCTTTTGAAAAGTTAACTGTCCCAGACGGCATTTTGATGGGATTAGCTGAAGCAATTGCATTGATTCCGGGGTGTTCGCGATCGGGTTCTACCCTAACAGCAGGATTGTTTATGGGATTAGAAAGACCCGCGGCCGCGCGGTTTTCTTTTTTATTGGGAATTCCGGCCATTACTCTGGCTGGATTAGTGGAATTGAAGGGTGCTTTGGGAGAAGGAATCGGCGATGCTGGAGTTGCAGCTTTGATAGTGGGAACGATTTCGGCATTTGTGTTTTCTTATTTGTCGATCGCGTGGCTGATGAAGTTCCTGCAAACTCAAAATACGTGGGTGTTTGTGTGGTACAGGTTGGCTTTTGGCGTGGCGATTTTGACCGCGCTTGCAGGTGGGGCCGTGAACAATATTTAAAAAGTAAATCCGAGAGCAGTAGGAGCGACATAAGTCGCTCTGAACTCGGTATAATTAAGAACTAGAACGCCGAATTACAAAATTATTATGAATGAAAGAAAGTCGGAAACCTCAACAGCCAGAGAATCTATTCATGCAGTCTAAAATAAATTTAGATCTGACGATTGATATAAAATGTGCGCGCGTGCCGTTAAGGAGGAAGGCGAACGATTTGTCTCACCCTTTTTTTCTTGAATTTGAGCTTACCACTTTTCTTTTATTTACACAACTCATTCAGACGGGCTAGAGTAACAAAAAATACAAAAAAAATTAAACTATCTGATGCTGATAATGTTTAATTAGATCCTCAAATTCTTCAAGAAGTCGGGACTCTGGGTATTCTATTTTTTAGCGATTAGTAGTGCGATCGACCTTTGGGGAGTTTTTGCAGTTTATTGAAGTTTCCTCAGATTGTTAATGGCTTTTTCATAGTTACTCTGATCGCCTTGCTGCTGAAATAAATCTGCTGCTTTCTGAAAGTCTTGAATCGCCCCGGGTTTGTCTCCCTCTTTAGCGCGGGCAAGTCCCCGGCTCAAATAAGCACCGGCTAAGTTAGGATCGATTCGCAAAGCTGCGTTGTAATCGGCTACAGCACTTTGCGTGTCTCCTAAACGAAAGCGGGTAACGCCCCGGTTTAAGTAGGCACCGGCAAAGTTAGGATTAATTTGCAAAGCTCGATCGTAATCGGCTACAGCACCCTGGCTGTCTCCTAAATCATCGCGGGCATTCCCCCGGTTGATGTACGCTTGGGCATATTTAGGATTGATTCGCACAGCTTCGTTAAAATCGGCTACAGCACCCTGGTTGTCTCCTGAAACATAACGGATATTCCCCCGGTGGTAATAAGCAAGAGCATCGTTAGGATTAATTTGTAAAACTTGGTTGAAATCCGCGATCGCACCTTCCTTGTCTCCTAAACTATAGCGGGCAAGTCCCCGGTTGCCGTAGGCTTGGGATAAGTTAGGATTAATTCGCAAAGCTTCGTTGAAATCCGCCACAGCACCCTCGCTGTCTCCTAATTGAGAGCGCACCATTCCCCGGTTGTTGTAGGCAGAGGCATAGTTAGGATTAATTCGCAAAGCTTCGGTGTAATCGGCTACAGCACCCTTGTTGTCTCCCAAACGATAGCGGGTAACTCCCCGGTTGTAGTAGGCTGAGGTATCGTTGGGATTAATTCGTAAAGCTGCGTTGTAATCGGCGAGTGCACCTTGGCTGTCTCCTGAGTCATCGCGGGCATTGCCCCGGCTGATGTAGGCTTCTACATAGTTAGGATTAATTCGCAAAGCTTCGTTGAAATCGGCTACAGCACCCTTATTGTCTCCTAAAATATAGCGGGCATTTCCCCGGCTGTTGTAGGCTTCTGCATAATTAGGATTAAGCGCGATGGCTTGAGTGTAAGCAGCTATAGCGCCTTGATAATCTCCTTTTTCATATTTTTCCTCACCCTGAATAAAGAAATCCTCAGCTTTGGGCGCAGCCACGACAGGCGCACTGGGAATCTTTACCCCTACATCCACTTGAGCTGATGCTAATAATCTCAAACTGGTATTAATCGGAATCCCCTGATTGAAAACTGGTTCTCCGTTCAGAATCCCAGTGCTAATATATTTGAGAGTACCGTTGCACAAAAAGCTATGATTTCCCGCACGGCTGGGTTGACAAAAGAGCGCTGTTGTGCTGCCAGAAACAACTAACCCTGTCAGGAGTCCCGTCAAAATTTTGAGTTTCATAAATACATATTTTTGATACATATTCTCTCACAGATCAGGTTAATTCACAACCCAGAACTGAGCCTGATTGTAAAGGCGATCGACTTTAGCAAACTATATCAATACCGAAAAAAGGAACCAGAAAAATAATTGTTGATGGGGAGCCTTTCATCTGGCTAATCCGAAGACAAGCTACTTATACGCAATCATGCTACGCTGGCGGAAATATTCATGTTGGTGTCGAACACCCTGAAGAACCGGGTTCGGTGTTAGTTATCCTCACCGATCGACCTCATCCTCAATGTTTGGTGGATATTAACGAAGTGAAACCAGTAAGACCCTCTGATGTAGCACAATGGATAGGGCAAGCGGTGCGACTCGGATGGCAGCCTCGGCTACCCGGAATAACTTTTAAGGTGCGGATTGCAGGACTGTTTATGGAAAAAATATAATGCTGTTTCTTCAGTAACCACACAAGTCAATTCTGTGAAAGACAATTCACTCGCCTAGGATGAATTTAGCGATCGCCCGATCGCCAAATTCATCCTAGACAAGTTAAACTGTAAACATTCTCCGCTAGCCACATCCTAAACTATGACCGCACATCAGGAATCCATCATCGACCAGTTCACTCGTCAGGCAATTCCATTCTCTAAATTGTACGCTCACACAAATCAAGAGTCTCTGTACCTGCTCATAGAAATGGCGAGTGTTTCTGACAAAGACACAGTTCTAGATGTTGCTTGCGGCCCGGGTATTGTTGCTTGTGCTTTTGCTGCGGTTTCCAGTCGCGTTACTGGCATTGATTTAACACCAGCAATGATCGCACAAGCCCAGATTTTGGCACAGCAAAAAAACTTGACTAATCTCTCATGGCAGGAAGGCGATATCGAGATGCTACCATTTGCGGATGATAGTTTTTCCATTGTTCTGAGTCGTTACGCTTTCCATCATTTTTTGCGGCCAGATGTTGTGTTGTCGGAGATGGTTCGCGTGTGTCGTCCGGGCGGTCGAATTCTGATTGCTGATGTTGCGATGCCACCGGATAAAGTGAATGCTTATGACCGGATTGAGAAGTTGCGCGATCCATCTCATACTCGCGCCTTGACTCTGGAAGAGTTGCCCCAATTAGTCGCGGATGCCAATCTTCAAAATATCAAGTTGGCATTTTACAAGGTAGAATTAGAGCTTGAACAGCAGTTAGCTGCTTCTTTCCCAAATCCCGGCGATGACAATAAGGTGCGACAAATTTTTAGAGAGGATATTGGTGTTGACAATCTGGGGGTTGGCGCACATGAACTAGGAAATGAAATTCATTATGCGGTTCCGATCGCTGTGATTGTTGGCGAGAAAGCAAAGCTATAGTTAGCTGGAAATGGAATTAGGTAATGCCGATCGCAATTCAAGTGCTGCTGCTAATTCCTACAAAGTGCGTCAAGCTAAGCTCCCGATCGCGATCGGCTAAAGTTTCCTTCATTCTTATGGCAAGTTAAAAGTGTATAATTAAGTCTACTATGACAGGGAACTGCGATGACTATTCTTAAACCTCGTTATAAGCTGTTCAGCATTTAAATCACGTTCGCAAAATAATCAAAAGTTAGTAAAAATTAAAAATCGAAAAATTTAAATGGAGGATTCACTATGACTGCACAAATTTAACAAGCTATCGATATGGGGCGTTGCTTAATCAGAGTATGAAAAAAATAACTTGAAAATCCCGAAGTTTTGTGGATACTGGTTTCTCTGACTTGCATATTGAGCCAGTCATACCTTAAATCAGCAACGCCCAAAAATATATATCCTACACCAACCACCACGATTCGGCTTTCGCCGACACTAAGCGATGTCTACCGAAACATTAGTTAACTGGCTCGAATCGAGCACCGAATTAGGCATATTATCCCGCGAGATTTTACAGGCGATCGCGGGTGAAATGGAGATGACAACTTTTCCCCCTGGATTTCGAGTGGTAATAGAAGATACGCCCGTCACTAATCTCTATATCCTAGAACGAGGACAAGCCGATCGATACCACCGCAAACAACCGGGTTTAATGTGGGGGAGTAGTTTATTACCGGGGGCGATCGTCAATTTATCGGCCCTTCAACGATCGCAACCTGCGGATAGTCGAATTATTGCTCGGACAGAGTGTCAATTTTGGGTAATTAGTGCCGATCGCTGGCGTGGTTTCCTAGAAAGATATCCACGGATCGCCCAAGCCTACGCTCAACGTTTGGCGGCGAAATTAGAGCAGCTAGAAGCAGAAATTGCCTACGAACGAGAGCGTCAAAATGCCCTCCGCAGCTATCTAGTACCTAGGGCGAAACGGGGAGTCATTGGCAATAGTCGTTATGCAGTGAAATTGCGCCAACAAATTCGCACGGCATCGAGTGACAGCCGATCGGTATTAATCTCTGGCGAACCTGGTTTAGAAAAGGATAATTTAGCTGCTTTAATTCATTTCGGCTCTCACCGCCGCAACGAGCCAATTATTCAGATTAAAAGTGCTTTACTTCAGAGCAATGGAGCGGAATTATTCGGGCGGTTGGGCGGCAAACCGGGGCTGTTGGAATGGTTGGGAGAAGGGACGTTAATTTTAAATGACGTGCAAGAATTACCCGCTCAATTATGCCCCCAAATTCAGCAATTATTAACCGAGGGAACCTATACGCCAGTTGTCAAGGAAGGACAAATACCGCGACCACCGCGTTCTAGTAAGGCCCGGATAATTTTAATCTCAGAAATTGTGCAGCCCAAGCTAGATAAGCTGACACAACACAAGATTAAAGTTCCATCCTTGCGGGTGCGAAAAACAGATTTAGAGGCACAAGTCAACTATTATCTCAATATCATTGGTCGCAAAAAGAAATTAGTCAAGCCCAAAGTTACACCGGAAGCAATTCGCCGCTTACAAGCCTACGATTTTCCAGGTAATTTGCAGGAATTGCAGGGAATGGTCGATCGCGCCTTAGTTCAAGCACAGGGGAGTAAGGTATTAACTGAAGAAGTGTTTTGGGCCCAGGCAGCGAAGAAACAAAAGTTTCGGGTGAATTTATTAAATATTTATCCAAAATTTCGGCAATTTTTACGGAGCGATTGGTATCCAGATCGCGTGAATTATTGGTTTACCACCTGGGTGTTTGCATTGGTGGTAATTATCCTGTTTGTTGCTCCCCAAGATCGACAACATAATTTTGCCCTAAATATCTTTTGGGCGTGGTGGTGGCCGTTAATTTTATTATTATTCCCCATCATCGGGCGATTGTGGTGTGCTTTTTGCCCTTTTATGATTTATGGGGAAATCGTCCAAAAACTATCGCTAAAAATTTTCCCTCGAACTCTCAATAAATGGCCGCGCCAACGAGCAGAAAAATGGGGTGGCTGGCTTCTATTTGGACTATTTACTCTGATATTTCTGTGGGAAGAGTTGTGGAATTTAGAAAATACCGCCTATTTATCCAGTTGTTTGTTGTTGCTCATCACCGCCGGAGCGGTAATTTTTTCCCTAATCTTCGAGAGGCGATTTTGGTGTCGTTATTTATGCCCGATCGGGGGAATGAATGGATTATTTGCTAAACTCTCAGTTATCGAACTTCGCGCTCAACAAGGAACCTGCGCGGCGGAATGCAGCACCTACCAATGTTACAAAGGCGGCCCCGGCTTGGGGGAAGGATTAACTACTAATGGCTGTCCGATTTATTCCCATCCCGCCCAATTAACCGATAATAAAGATTGCGTGTTGTGCATGACTTGCTTGAAAGCTTGTCCGCATCGATCGGTAGAATTAAATCTGCGCCCTCCCGGCATCGAATTATGGACTACCCACGTTCCTCACAGTTATGAAGTTGCCCTGTTATTTCTATTGTTAGGCGGTATTTATCTGCATCGCTTGCCGGAGATAAATAGTTGGTTGGGGCTGAGCATCAATTTAGAGCAATTTTTACCTCATTTAGGACTGTCGATCGCAGTGTTAATTATCCCGCCGATGATTCCCCTAATTGCCTACGCAATCATGCAGGCAATTTATCGATTGGGACAAGCAGAAACCATGCCATTTACAACCTACAAACCCCTCTCATTTGTCTCTCTCGCCTACGGTTATTTACCCTTAGTCTGGGGCGGAAGTTTGGCTCACTATTGGCGATTGGGTTTGCAGGAAGGCGGTCGAGTGATTCCTGTAGCTTTTGCCACTTTCGGACAAATGAGAGACGATTTACCGAGTTTTATTGGCGATCCAGCGGTGATTAGTTTCTTGCAAGGTTTAACTTTGATTGTATCATTATTAGTTACAATATTTGTGACTCAAAAAATTGCCAAGCGCTCAATTAAATCTTTGATTCCACAACATTTAGCGAGTTTGTGCCTGATGCTGAGTTTGTGGTATGCGATCGTAGGAACCTGAGAGGGAGTATGCGCGATATATTACTTTGAATTTTAATTTTTTACTCGCTCTGACCAATTTAAGAGCAGGCTTCTTGCTGACAGGTACAGCAAAACACCATTAAAAAGGTGCCAGAGGAAATGAGTCCCTGTTGAAAAGAAAGGGCAAATTGCCCGATCGATAGTACGGAATGCAAGGGCTAATAGGAAAACACCTGTTGCTGCTAATAGAATGAATGGTTCGCGCTTTTGCTGTCGATAGTGATACAGTCCTAGTCCGAGCAAAACCAAAAATGCAGGAGCATACGAAAGAGAACCATTGAGAAGATTTATAAATTGCTTGCTAAAATCGCTAACAAAAAAGAATGCTGCAAGTAATACTCCTGCATATCCTGAATTCATCCTAACTACCCGACGACTGTAAAGCCATATAAAACAAAGCTGAAAGAGCAGAATAGGAATCACATCTAGTAAATTTGCAGATCGCGTTGCAAATGTATGAAATAGGAAACTTCCGATACCAATACTGGTGGCTAAAGCAATCAGTATCCAAATACCAGGGGATATTTTGTGGTGTCGCCGAGCTAATTGCCAAATAGCCCATGCTGCAATAATGAAAGACACATTAGAAATAGCATTCAGTGGCTCGCTCCATAAACCAGGAAGGAGTCGCTCACAGTAAAGGTCGATATAATCATTCATAGCTCTACCATTTATTTTTTCAAGCTAACTTATAATTGTGTCGCAGATGCTGTACAATACACTATCTAATCTAGAATACCGCAAGTCGCTGATGTATGTAAACCCCTTCTTACTCGCATTCAGCTTTTTAAACTAAACTCAACCTGTATAATTGAGACAGGTGAATGGAAGATAGTACGAGGGTTATATTAACACATGAAAACCTCAAAAAACTCTGTAAATAACTCAATTTAACCCAATAATTAATCCCGAACTTATGAGCGACTTATCAATCCGGCCCGCCCTGATCACCAAAGTTATCCCCGACAGCATCTGCGCCGAAATCGGATTTGAACCAGGAGACTCAATCGTCGCAGTCAACGGCCAAAAACCCCGCGACTTGATCGACTATCAATTCCTGTGCGCCGATGAATTTATCGAACTAGAAGTTTTAGATGCCAAAGGCAAAAGTCACAAGCTAGAAATAGAAAAAGATTATGACGAAGACTTGGGAGTGGAATTTGAAACTGCTCTCTTCGATGGACTAATTCAGTGCAACAACCGCTGCCCTTTTTGCTTTATCGACCAGCAGCCTCCGGGAAAGCGCGAAACTTTGTATCTCAAAGATGATGACTACCGCCTCAGCTTTCTTTATGGCAGCTATCTCACTCTCACAAATCTGACTCAAAAAGAGTGGGACAGAATCGAACAAATGCGGCTTTCTCCTCTCTATGTTTCGGTGCACGCTACCGAACCGGAAGTGCGAATTAGGCTGTTAAAAAATCTCCGCGCTGGCAAGATTTTAGAACAAATCAAATGGTTTCAAGAACGCCGATTGCAAATTCACGCTCAAGTAGTTGTTTGTCCCGGTATTAATGATGGCGAACATTTAGAACGCACTTTGTTAGATTTGGCAAAATTTCATACCGGAAATAATCCCGCTGTAGCATCGGTGGCTGTAGTGCCGGTGGGTTTAACTCGCTTTCGCCCAGCAGAAGATGAATTAATTGCAGTAACTGCGGAAAAAGCGCGAGAAGTAATCGAGCAAGTGCAGAAAATTCAAGTGCTTTTGAGTAAAGGAAAAGGCGGCAAAAAGGCGAAAAAGCCGAATTCAAAATCGCGCTGTATTTGGCTGGCTGACGAGTGGTTTTTAATAGCTGGTTTAGATTTGCCGTCGGCTGCTGATTACGAAGATTATCCGCAAATTGGTAACGGTGTGGGTTCTATCCGCCAGTTTATCCAGCAGTTTGAAACGGCTTTTGAGAAGCTGCAACCGATGCAAGTCGAGCCTGCGCGCAAGTTGGTTTGGGTGGTGGGTAATGCTGTAGAAAAAGCTTTTGAGCCGATCGTACAACAACTCAACCAAATTCCCGGCTTGTCCGTCAACATGGCAGCACTTTGCAGCCGCTACTGGGGACAAACTATCACTGTCACGGGTTTGCTCACCGGGCAAGATTTGCTGGAAGCTTTGCAGGGGCGAGACTTGGGAGATGGCATCCTGCTGCCGTCGGTGATGCTAAAACAGGGGGAACCGCGTTTTCTAGACGACATGACCCTCGAACAGCTAGCCAGCTCGCTGAAAACCCGGATTTTGCCCGTTAGCGGAGTAGAGGAACTAATCTCGGCGGCGATCGGTCTGGCAACTGCTGAAGTTGAATTCTAAATTTTGAATCGAACATTCAAAAGTTAAGATGAGTATGGTAATTGTGACTTGTAACCGTCGAGTTCAGGCTACAGACTAGAAACTTGAGACCTCAATCTTGCTCTAAAATTGTCTCTAGGATTGCAGAGTAATTAAAAAATTATGCGTGTTTTTCGTCAAATCATCGTAGTCGGAGTGGGCGCTGCAATTACTTTCAGCAACGCCGCACAGAGTGCTTCAGCACAGCCTCCGGCTCAATCTCAGGACAGTTTGGCCCTTAGCAATCAGCTCGAATTAGGGCAGAATGTTCGATCGACCTCGAACACAGCGCCAGAATCAGCCTCAGATCCCGAACAGTCGATCGCCCTTAACCCGCCAACCTCCGAGTCTCAGCAGCAAGGGGGAGCGAAGATCGCATCAACTCCCCCAACCAAGCCCGAGCAAGCATCAAAGCCTCAACAGGCTGCTCCGGCTTCCCCATCAACTCTGTCTCAGGCAGGTTCGACACCTATAAGAGGTTTGGGACCGACAGACGCTCAGCAGCCTTCCCCGAGCCCTCTCAACAATGTTCCTGTGCCGAGTTCCCCGGTACCAATTATCCGGGGCACTCCGAACGAAAGTTTCCCCCCTCTCACTCCGAGGGGCATTTTAGACACCAACCCTCCGGCTTCCCTGGAACCCAACCCGAATCCGCTGCTGTTTCCGACAAACCCCGAGGATGTCAGGATCGAGCAAACAGAGTCAATTACTTTGCAGCAGGCGATCGACCTCGCCCGCCGCAACAGCCAAACTTTGCAAATCGCCGGACAGCAAGTGGAACAAAGCAGATTCGCTTTGCGCGAACAGCAAGCTGCTCTTTATCCCGACCTGAATTTTCAAATGGACGCCAGCCGTTCTGTGAGTGCCGGCGGAGAACTCGGAGTCCGGGCTCAGCAGCGCCAGTTGAACCAGAGGGCTAACGGAACCGGGCTGCCCGCCCTCCAAGCCGGCCCAAATTTCGGCAGCAACAGTCTCAACAGCACTTTGCAGTTGAGCTACAACATCGATTTGTTCGGAGGCAGGAACGCTAACATCCGCGCGGCAGAGGAACAGTTGCGCCTTCGGGAACTGGATGTGGAACGCCAAGCCGAGCAACTCCGCTTCGACACTGCTGAGGCTTACTACACCTTGCAAAACGCGGACGGACAAGTTGCCATCCGCCAAGCTTCGGTCAGAAATGCCCAGCAAAGTTTGCGGGATGCCGAAGCTTTGGAACGGGCAGGGGTGGGAACCCGATTTGCTGTGTTGCAGGCTCAGGCAAATTTGGCTAACGAAGTGCAGCAACTGTCAGTTGCCCGTCGCGATCAGCGAGTTGCCCAGCGCCGTCTGGCTGAGATTTTGAATATCAGCCAGTCGGCGAACTTGACAGCGGCTGACCCGGTAGAGCAAGCGGGCTCTTGGAGGCTGTCTTTGGAAGAGAGTATCGTGCAGGCTTTTAGGAATCGCCCCGAGTTGGAACAGCAGTTGGTGCAGAGGGATATCAGCAAGCAGCAGAGGCGATCGATTCAGGCGGGGCGTTTGCCTCAACTGAGTGTTGGGGGTAGTTACAACGTACTGGGACAAGACCCTGATAACCCCGATCCGTATGCTACTCGCGGCTGGGCAGACGGGTATTCGATCCGGGCGAGTCTGACTTGGAGTATCTTCGACGGGGGCGCGGCGAACGCCAGGGCGAGACAGCGGGATGCTGAGATTACGATCGCCGAAAGTCGATTCGACCAACTCCGCAACCAGGTGCGTCGGGAAGTGGAACAAGCTTATTTTGGCTTGGAGTCGAGTTTTGAGAATATCGAAACTTCTGAGGCGGGAGTTTTGCAGTCAAGGGAAGCTCTGCGTCTGGCGAGACTGCGGTTTCAAGCTGGCGTGGGTACTCAGACGGATGTGATTCAGGCAGAAACTGATTTGACTAGGGCTGAGAGAAACCGATTGTCGGCAATTGTCACCTACAACCTAGGGCTTTCGTCTCTTCAGCGGGCTGTGAGCAATCTTCCCACTAATAACCTCTCGGATGCTCCTTGAGATTGGGTTGGGACAATTCCCTACCCGATAGCTACGCACGCGCGTCCTTTAATCACCAAGGCAATTAAACATCGGGTATTAAACGTCCGACACATTAGTTAATATTTTGTAATAGAGTTCCATGTCAACTGCGTTAAGGAATCGGCAATGGCCAATATCAAGTTTGTGAAGGAAAATCAGGAAGTCATCGCAGCAGACGGAGCGAATTTGAGGCTCAAAGCTCTAGAAAACCGCATCGATTTGTACACGTTTTCGGGAAAGATGATGAATTGCGGGGGCATAGGTCAATGCGGGACCTGCATTGTGGAAATTGTCGAGGGAAGTGAAAATCTCTCGCCCCGCACTGATTTTGAAAACCGCAAGCTCAAGAAAAAGCCCGAAAACTATCGGTTAGCTTGTCAAGCTATGGTCAACGGCGAGGTCAGCGTGAAGACTAAGCCGTGACTCTCAGAAGGCACAACGCAAAACGCTAGGGATGCTAGAGATGCAGAAGGAAAGAAAAATGCAGAAGGAAAGAATTTTGTTTTTTTTTCCTATTTCACTGTATAATTACCCCTTTTGCTAGCCTAGGAAAAGAAACTAGGTTTCTACGACAAATTAAAGATTGGGCAGCGAGGCATCCAGGCAGAAACCGGGTTTGGACGCTTGTCCGCAAGCTCTCCTTCTGTCTTCGAGTTTGCCTTTTGCCTTTGAGTGATATCCTAGTTGTGTGTGTTTTTCCATTTTCCGATAGAGGCGAGCGTCTTCATGGAAGTTAACGATTTAGGGTTTGTGGCAACCATTCTTTTTGTATTGGTTCCCAGTGTTTTTCTAATCATTCTGTACATTCAAACAGCTAGCCGTCAAGGTAGAAAAGATTAGCAACTGCTGCTATTTCTGTCTGCCTTTGCTGCTTGCAAAAAAAAGCGCCAACAGCTTTTTGCTGAGGCGCTTTTTTTGTTAAATGTTGAGTGTTGGCTGCTAAGTGTTAACGATGAGAGTCTAGGCGACTGTGCGGGCTAGCAAGACGGGACATTTGGCGTAGACTCGCACGTAGTCTGATAGCGAATTTCCCAGGAGTCGATCGATATCCACAAAGCTTTTGGCAACGTTGGGCCGCCGATCCGGGGAACCGATCACCAACAAATCGGCATTCAAGTCGTCTGCAATCCGACAAATTTCTTCCCCAGGCTTGCCTGTAGCACTCACACAGCGGTAGCTAACTCCCATTTGTTTCGTTATTGCTACTGCTGGAGCCAATACCGAGTCTTTTTCAGCACTTGCTGTTGAATCTTCGGTGGATTTTCCCGTCAAATCTTTGGTGACGTGTACTAAAATTATCTCTCCGCCGCTGACTCCTTTGACCAAAGATAGCGCAAGCTGCAATGACTGTTTGGCAGCTTCTGATTTGTCGATCGCCACCATGACGCGCTTGAGTTTTTTGACGTAGATGTCGTCTTTTACTAACAGCATTGGTCTGGATGTTAGCTGGAAAACGTACTGGCTGACTGAGTTTTCCAAAATCGATTGCAGCCGTCCGAGTCCCCGAGAACCCATAATTACTAAGTCGGATTTTTCTTCTTCTGCGACTTGGCAAACTGTTGTTTTCGGGTCTCCCTGTTTGAGCCGGGGATTGACTTTGCTGGGATCTATTTTCAAAGACTGGACTGCTTGTGCTAAAATCCTGCCTCCTTCTTCCAACTTCTCGGCCATGCCATCGGAGGTTACTTGGGGCGGCACGACGTGCAAGACGGTGACAGAAGTTTGTTGCAAGGAAGGGATGTCCATCAACATATTAAACATCTCTTCGCACAAGCCGCGACCGGCTACGGCTACTAAAATTTTTTCTATCATAGTTTTGGCGGTAAAAATAGTTGAGTTTTCTTGTGCGACGCTCTAACTAGGGCGTTGGTACTCGAGTTGCTTAATGTCAAGCATAAGCCTGAAGTTTGCTTTATGATTTGTAGAAATGTAGCGTTTTGGAACAATTTGTAACGTGTTAGAGAACGATCGAACTCAACCAGAACTCGCACCGACTGGTGCCATTCAAAATCGCCGCGGGATAGACTCTGAGGGCTGGTTTGAATATTTGGTGCGAGTGTACCCTCACCATACTGACTACAGCGGTGTGGTTTGGCACGGGACTTATCTGGCTTGGATGGAGGAAGCTAGGGTGGAAAGTTTGCGCTCTCTCGGCATCGAGTATGCAGACTGGGTGGCGCAGGGTTTGGAATTGCCCGTGGTGGAACTTTCGCTGCGCTACCACCGCTCTGTAAAAATGGGCCAATCTGTGGCAGTCAGAACGCGGATAGCTGCTAGCGAGGGTGTGCGGCTGCTTTGGGATTACGAAATTCGAGCGGCTGATACTCAGGAGTTATATGTGACAGCACAGGTAACTTTGGTTGGTGTCGATCGCGAGAAAGGTAAGATTATGCGTCAATTACCCCCAACAGTGCAGGCAGCTTTAGCAAAGTTGGCGATCAACCCTTAGACTTATCTATTAGATCTCCCCAATAACTTTTGTGGAGCAGGCATCCTGGCTGCCTTTGACTGTATTTTTTGGAGATATCTATTGGGGGTCATGGCTCAAGTTTGTATAAGGTATTGTGCCCTCGCCGATGCCAGCCCCTTTTTCAAGATTTTGTTAGTACCTAAATTGCTCGTAGATTATGATTAAAATTCTTGATTCTACCTTGAGAGAGGGAGAACAAACCCCTGGAGTTTATTTCGCACCTGAAACAAAGTTAAAAATTGCGGAGTTTTTAGACCACATAGGAGTTGATATTATTGAAGCTGGCAATCCTGCTGTAGATAGCGAAATTGCTTTAGCCGTTACCCGCATTGCCAATGCTGGACTAAAAGCCAAAATAGGCGCTCATTCGCTGTGCCGAATAGATGATGTTAAAAAAGCCCTGGATTGTAATGTCAGCTTTTTAGGCGTGTTTTTTAGTGTATCCTCTCAACGATTGCAGTGCGACTATAATATCTGTTTAGATGAAGCCCTAGATAAAATTGTGGAAGCAATAACTTATGCGAGAGAGCAGAATGATAGTTTATTGATTCGCTATACGCCGGAAGATACAGTTCGCTCTCCTATGAAAAATGTGATTGAGGCAGCTAGTGCAGCAGTAAAGGCCGGAGCTAATATAATCAGCATAGCTGATACCACTGGATATACAACCCCATTTCAACAAAAACGTAGTATTTATTATTTTGTCAAAATCCTGAAGGAGGAACTAGCCAAACGAGAATTATATCCACAAATAGAAGTTCATTGCCACAACGACCGAGGTTTAGCTTTAGCAAATGCCTTGGATGCCTACAGAGCGGGGATAGATATTATTGATGTCAGCGTGATGGGACTAGGGGAAAGAGCTGGTATAGTGGATTTGGCTGAGTTACTAATAAATTTATCCGATCTTATTGAGGAGAAAAACTTTTGGAAACTAGAATATTTGAAAGATTTGTATAATTTGGTAAGCGAGTATTCTCATGTACCTATTTCTCCTCATCACCCTGCCGTGGGGAAAAATGCTTTTACCCATTATGCAGGTGTTCACGTTACGGCAATTGCAAAAGATGAGCGCCTATATCAAAGTTTAAATCCAGAATTTTTTGGAAGTAAAAGTAGTATTGCATTAGGGATGCAATCGGGATTGACTGCTGTAGAATTAGCTCTAAAGCAGATTGGCAGAGAGGAACTGGTTGAAAACAAATATTTAGTAGCTAAGATTCTTAAAGAAATTAAAGAAATGGCTAAAAGAGGAACCCAAATCGATATCGAGAAAGAATTGATAGAAATTGTTAATAATTGCTAATTTAACAGTAGCACCTACCAGTAAAAAATGTTATATTTTGGATGATTTCAGAATAATACCCACCTCTCCCTAGATAGTAATAATGTCAACAACGCCAGCAGAAAACTCTAACGAATTAAGGCAAGAAGAGAAGAAAACATCTGAAAAATGGTGGACTACAGTTGGTATTGGTATTGGTGTATTCATTTTTGCTTTGGATGTGTATATAGTTAACTTGGCTTTGCCAGTTATGGTGGAATCTCTCCATACGAGTTTTGCCACGAGTCAATGGATAGTTTTAAGTTACTTGCTGGCGATCGCCATATTTGTAATATTGGTATCAAAATTAGGTGATATCTGGAACAAGAAGCGATTGTACATTATTGGCTTAACAATCTTTACGATCAGTTCGCTATTGTGTGGAATGGCGCCAAATGTCGGGTTTTTAATAGCGTTTCGAGGATTGCAAGGAATAGGTGCTGCGTTTTTATCTGGCTTGGGAACTGCGATGATTGTGGAGGCATTTCCAGCGGCAGAGCGGGGACTGGGACTAGGTATTAGAGCGGGAATTTACGGAATGGGGATTACCTTGGGGCCCATAGTAGGAGGACTGCTGATGAGTGTGGGAGGCTGGCCTTTAATTTTCTGGGTGAATGTTCCGATTGGGATTTTTGCCATTTTAATTGTGGCTTGTTTTGTACCGAATTCTGCGATTAGTGGAAACCCCGAAAACTTTGATATCATCGGTACGCTGGTATTGACCATCGTCTTAACTTCTTTTATTCTTGGCATTACCCTATTACAGAAGGGTAATTCTTATATTGCCATAAATATGCTGGGTTTTTCTGTCGTCAGCTTGATTGGCTTTTTATGGTTTGAATCCCGAATAGCAGCACCAATGATAGAATTGAAAATATTTCAATCCGTAGAGTTTAGCCTGGGCTTAACGCTACGTTTTATTGCAAATTTCGCGATCGCAGGTGTCATCTTTATCCTTCCTTTTTTCTTCACTTTCCTTGAACACTATTCAACTCAAAAATCTGGTTTTTTAATGGTAGTACCGTCACTTCTGATTGTGACGACTGCGCCTATTGCGGGTATTCTTTCCGACCGTTTTGGCACGCAGCTAATTACTTTAATTGGTCTAGTATTTATGGCAATTGGATGTTTTTTAATCAGCAGATTTGATACTGAATTAACTGTTATCAAGTATATCTTGGGGATTATTCCCTATGGCGTAGGAGTGGCGATGTTCAACTCTCCTAACAATAGCTCTATTATGGGAGCAGCACCAAAAGAGCGATTAGGTATTGCTTCGGGATTGTTGTCATTTTCGCGGATATTAGGGCAGATGCTGGGAGTACCAATAGTAGGTGCTTTGTTTTTCTTTACCACAAGTTTTAGCGCTAATTTTGCACCGAATATCGATATTAGCAATGCGCCTGTACAAGCATTACTTTTTGCTACACATACTACTTTTTTGGTGCTTGGGGTTTTATTAATAGTTTCGACAATGTTTGCAACTTTGTTTTGGTGGAGAGAAAATAAAAAAGTGGCTATCCTCTAAAAATCATTGGCTGTTGATTTTAGTGAGGATTTTTTATGTTTAATTCAGTTCTAATTGCTCACTTCCCAGGGATTGCAGCCCTTTCTTTTTCATCATTTGAAAAATGTTGTAAAATCCGTTAGCGCGGGAAGGTATCAAACTCACATTCAATCCCGTGTCTTGAATAAAATCTGGGGTAATGCTGACAATTTCAGCAGGCGTTAATCCGCTCAAATCTTCCACCAGCAAGCCAACTAATCCTTTGACTAACTGAGCGTCTGAATTGCCTTGATACAAAACTTTTCCGTCTGCCAAATTTGCAGTAATATAAACTTGCGACACGCAGCCAGAAACTTTGTTTTCAGGCAGTGTATCGCTTTCGGGAAATGCTGGGAGTCTCTTGGCATACCACAGCATTTGTTAGTAGCGCTGTTTCGGATCGGAATGTCGCTGAAAGCGCTGGACGATTTTAGCTAGGGGTGCGGGTAGCGTCGATCGATAAATTTGCTTCCTTTGGGTGACGATTTAGCTGTTGGTTTGGGGGTTTCGCTGGTACGATCGCGCTTATTGATTGGGGGTGTTGCTACTTTGCTAGCTGCGAGTGCTGTCATCATCGGCGGATTGATTGGTTTTGTGGGATTGGTTGTGCCTCACGGGGTGCGTTTGTTGGTTGGTAATGATTATCGGTTTGTGTTGCCGATGAGTGCGATCGGCGGTGCTTGGGTGTTGACTTTTGCGGATTTTTTGGCTCGTTTGGGTGCGGTAGAATTGCCTGTGGGTACGGTTACGGCTTTGTTGGGTTCTCCGCTGTTTGTCTGGCTGCTTTATCGGCGTTCTAGTCAGTAGGAAAGAAGGAAGAAGGAAGAGGGAAGAAGGAAAATGAAAAAAATCAAATGTTAGGCTTTTGTTATTTCTTATTTTTCCCCTATTTTGAATTCCTTATTTTTATTTTTCAAGTCTCAACTTTCAAATCTCAATGCTTAAGGCTCAATTCCCAATTACTAAAATACAATGTCTTTAGAAATTAAAAAATTAACTGGAGGTTACTTGGATTATTTGCTGACTCAGCATATCGAGATTATTCCTCATATTGTGGATTTGCTGCATTAATGGGGCTTGCAGGGTGCGGATGGCGGACCTTACCTGTAAACAAAAGGTATTTGTAAATAAATATAAATTGTTGAACCAAGTTAATACAGGCTTGCAAGTTGTGATAGCTTTGAGTAAGATAGCGATTTATTGAAGTCCATTTTTTGGGCAAGCATCAAGATTAATCAATTTATATCAATTAGATACAACAAATGGAAGCATTACTTTTATTAATAGGATTTGGAGCAGGGGCCTTAGTCTGCTGGCTAATTTTGAATAAGCGAAATTCCCGCAATTTGGTGCGTATGCAGGGTTCGGAGGAAGCCATCTCGAATTTAGAGGCTCAGTTGGATTCCAGGAATTTGGAATTGCGGCAAAAGATGCAGGATGAAAATCAGCTAAATTCTGAATTGTCCGAGTTGCAAAGTCGGTTGGAAACTGTGACTCGCGAGCAAGATTTTTTAAATAATCGAGTGTCGGAAATGGAAGAATTTTTGGGAGGAATTGCCCAGGAGCGATCGCAAATTGATTCTCTGATTGCTGAGCTGCAGTTAGAAAATTCTCAACAAGCTGAGTCGCAGTTAGCAGAAGTGGCAGAACTTCAATATCAGTTAGAAGTTGCGGAGCAGGAGCGATCGCAGCTTAACGATCAATTGCTGGAAATGCAAGCAGAGTTAGAGGCGGTTGATGCAGAACGTTCTCAATTTCACGCTCTGCTGTCTGAATTTGAGAGTCAGTTGCAAACTGCTAGTCAAACCAGATTGCAGCTACAAAACCAGTTGTTGGAATTTCAAATTAAGTTCGATCGCTCGATTGAAGAGGGGGAGGAACTTCAGTCTCAACTTTCGGGCGTGCAAGCTCAACAGGAAGTAGTCGAAAAAGAGCGATCGCAACTGCAATCGGAATTAGAAACAGCTAACAGAGAGCGATCGTACCTTTACTCTCAAATCTCGGAATTTCAAAATCAAATCTATATAGCTAATCAGGCTCAAAATCAACTGCAATCTCAAGTAGCGGAATTAGAAAATCACTTAGAAACCGTCTATCAAGAACGCTTGCAGCTAAATTCGCAGCTCTCCGAATTGCAAACCAACTCCCCAGCGGGCGAGCAAGAATCTCAAGAACCTGAAGTAGAGCCAAATTGACGAGAAATCAAAGATAGGACAAAAGTCCTTGCTACAAACTTTAGAATAGTTATGCCATGAGACATAATATTACTCCTAAATTCCTAACAATAGAGCTGGATTTTCCTTCATCATTAAATCTATTTCGTGTTGAGAAATGCCTTCCTCTAGCAATTTTTTCACAAATAACTTGTAGCCTTCTGCGGGTAAAGGATCGGGTTTTCTGCCCAAATCTGTGCTCGTAACAAAATGCTCGGCTCCGATTAGTTTAATCGCTGCTGCCATCTTACTAATAGAAACTTGATGCCAGTTTTTGTGTCCCTCGTCAGCAGCATTTTTTCCCATCAAATCGTTAACAAATGCTAGTTCTAGAAAAGCTCCCATCTGGGCGGCTCTTTGCATATTTTCTAAGGACAAACCGGGTACATCTGCCATTGCGTGGGTAATCAGGATGTTCTTAATGTTGAGAAGGTTGGCTTCAGTGACAACCGCCATCACTTCTTCTGAGGAAATATGACCGGTTTCCAATACCAAATTCTCTTTTGCTACAATCTTCAACACCGCTGCTGTTTGCGGTAAAACATTGCCATTTTCCGCAACTTTAATCCCAATTTCCGACTTGTGAAAAACCTGCAAGTGATGCTCAGCATCAACCGTTGGCAGCCACACTATTTTACCGTATTTGCCACCGATGCGGTGCATTGCTTCTACAGCCTCGGGATTAATGCCACCGACAGCATAATTGAGAACGACTCCCCCGAAAACTTGGATTTCTGGTACTATTTTATTCACCAAAACTGCCCGCGCTGCTGTGCTGGCATAATGATTTTTCAATACAACAGCTTTCATGTGCGATCGCGCCGCTGACTTAGCTACCTCAAAATCGTCTAAGCTGCGGGGAATCACATCAGGAGAAGAATGGATGTGAAAGTCGATCGCACCTTCAATAATACTCTCTTGTGAGTTAGCAAACGGCGGCTCTCCTACAGCATACAGTGGCAAAGGAAAGGAAGAGAAAACCAGCCAAAATACCGCTGTTATTCTGATGATATAAACCGCCAAATAGTAAACCGCCGAATAGAATTCGGGGCTACAAAAACGAAGTCCGCCTGCGCGGACGGAAGAATTGGATTTAAATAATTTATAGAAAAGATTGAAGCGCATTTGCTAAAGCTTCTGCATTCTCTTCGTGCATACCCAATGAACCGGGAATAACTCGCGATTCAACACCCGGTAATTCCGTTAATGCTTCCATTTCAGTCTTGGATTTGGGCGGCGCATTTTCAGCAATTACAACCATCACCGGCACTGCTAACTGTTGAAATTGATCTGTAAATTCCGATCGCACTTTTGCCGGATCTAAACCACCAGTCACGAAGGCGGCGGAACCGTACCGAGCACCTGGTTTTTGCGTCACTTGCCATTTGCTTTGGATGAAATCAGTCGTGACTTTTTCAGCATCGACATAGACGTGACGGCGGTACATGAGACTGAGGAATGACGGCGCAGTGTTCAGTTTGTAAAGGAATTGACCGATTAAGGGCGATCGTACTAATTCTCTCACGATTCCATGCCACCCGCTTTGCTGTTTTCTCATCGTCGGCAAAGGCCCGCGCCAAGTCGGCGCAGCTAACACAATCTTTGACCATACATTGGGCTTTGATTGCGCTAATTGCATCGCATAACCCGCAGCGTGACCTGCTGCAACTACAGCAACCGGACTATTAAAAATTGCCTCAACAAAATCCTTGAGAAATTGATGGTATAATTGCGGTTGATAGTCGGTTCGCGGGCGATCAGATTCGCCAAAACCCGGCCAATCTAAGCTCACAACTTGAAATTTAGGAGCTAAGAATTCTGCTAAAGGACGCATTTCTTCTCGCGTCGAAACCGTACTGAAAGCAGGCAGCAGCAATACAGGATTTCCCTGTCCTCTGGTTTCGTAAATAACTTTGATTTGCGTTTCTTTCCAATTCCAGAGATATTCTTGAACTGCGGCGGGATAGTTGCCAGAACCTAATTTTGTTAAATCTGTAGTTTGAGTCATGGCTGTTTATTCTTTTAATTTGCTTCGGCTTGCTTGCTCAATTCACAAGCAAGTGCCTTATTTTTCATCATTTGAAAAATGTTGTAAAATCCGTTAGCGCGGGAAGGTGTCAGACTCACATTCAATCCCGTGTCTTGAATAAAATCTGGGGTAATGGTGACAATTTCAGCAGGCGTTAATCCGCTCAAACCTTCCACCAGCAAGCCAACTAATCCTTTGACTAACTGAGCGTCTGAATCGCCTTGATACAAAACTTTTCCGTCTGCCAAATTTGCAGTAATATAAACTTGCGACACGCAGCCAGAAACTTTGTTTTCAGGCAGTTTGTCGCTTTCGGGAAATGCTGGGAGTCGCTTGGCATACCACAGCAGTTGTTCGTAGCGCTGTTTCGGATCGGAGTGTCGCTGAAAGCGCTGGACGATTTTAGCTAAGGCTGCGGGTAGCGCGGTGTTTGCGGACATGATTCCAAGTAGCAGTTTATTTTGCTAATATTATAAATTTTATTGTAGCAGCAGGTGCGATCGATTTGCAACATCGGCGTTGCTCTGCACTCATCTGGTCGCGCTGAAGCCGTCTTCAGGTGAATGGGTTATTGTTATTGTAGTTAACGAGTTCGAGCGTTCAAAATCGAGGAAATATGGTATTTAGTGCTGTTAACGAAGATTGGTGTCGAGTCGTAATGAACCGCGAAACGCGCAGAATTGTTAAAAGCTTGCATCCGGAGGGATTGAATGTATTAGAAATCTCTGGCAATAGTTGGGGTAATTGGGAGTCTTTCAAAACCTATAAATCGCTCAAATATCCCGATTTTGATATTTGCGAGTCTTGCCTCGACGAAACATTTGATTTGATAATTGCCGAGCAGATATTTGAACATTTACTTTGGCCTTACCGCGCTGGGAGAAATATATATAAAATGCTCAACAGCAACGGTTACTTTTTAATAACCACACCCTTTTTAATTCGCATTCACGATTATCCTACAGACTGCTCTCGCTGGACAGAAACTGGCATCAAATACTTGCTTGCTGAATGCGGTTTTAATTTAGAAAGCATCCAAACAGGAGCGTGGGGAAACCGAGCTTGTGTGGTGGCAAACTTTGCGAGGTGGGAGCTTTACAATCCCTCCATTCATTCGCTAGCAAACGAGCCGGATTTTCCCTTGGTAGTTTGGGCGGTCGCGCAGAAATAACTCTGCAAAAAGGCTATTTATCTAAAAGCAAAGCGGTATAATATATTGTGAAAAAAATCTGGCTAAAATATCGAGTTTTTCAGGCAGTTGTATTCTTAGGATTGGGTTTGCTGTTAACCATCGCCCTTTCGCTTTCTTTTGGTGCGGTACCGATGAGTGCAGATCAATTGTGGCAAGCATTTCTGCACCGAGGTGATGCTGTCAATCAAACTATTTTCTGGGAATTGCGTTTGCCCAGAGTGGCGGCATCGCTGACTGTTGGTGCGGCTTTAGGAATGTCGGGGGCTTTGCTGCAAGGTTTGCTCCGCAACGGTTTAGCCGATCCTTTTGTATTAGGAATTTCGGCGGGTGCAGGGTTGGTTGCGATTACCATGCTGACTTTGGGAATATTTCAAACTTGGGTGCCTTTGGCGGCTTGGATAGGTGCTATTTTAACTTCGATGCTGGTCTACTTTTTGGGAAAAACTAAAACGGGGATTTCTGTGGAACGTTTGGTTTTAGCTGGTGTGGCTGTGAGTTCTCTGTTTGGGGCAATACAAACTACACTGCTGCTGTTAGCTGAAGACAGCCGTCTGCAAGCTGCTTTGAATTGGTTGATCGGCAGTTTGAACGGTCGCGGTTGGTCGGATTTGCAGGTGGCTGCACCTTATATTTTGGCTGCTTTGCTGTTAGGATGTTTTTTGGGGAGATCGATAAATTTGCTGGCTTTGGGCGACGATTTAGCTGTTGGTTTGGGGGTTTCGCTGGTACGATCGCGCTTGTTGATTGGGGGTGTTGCTACTTTGCTAGCTGCGAGTGCTGTCAGCATCGGCGGATTGATTGGTTTTGTGGGATTGGTTGTGCCTCACGGGGTGCGTTTGTTGGTTGGTAATGATTATCGGTTTGTGTTGCCGCTGAGTGCGATCGGCGGTGCTTGGGTGTTGACTTTTGCGGATTTTTTGGCTCGTTTGGGTGCCGTAGAATTGCCTGTGGGTACGGTTACGGCTTTGTTGGGTTCTCCGCTGTTTGTCTGGCTGCTTTATCGGCGTTCTAGTCAGTAGGGAAGAAGGAAGAAGGAAGAGGGAAGAAGGAAGAAGGAAGAGGGAAGAAGGAAGAGGGAAGAGGGAAGAAGGAAGAGGGAAGAAGGAAGAGGGAAGAAGGAAGAGGGAAGACGCAAAATTAATTACCGATTACCAATAACCAATAACCAATAACAAAATATAATGTCTTTAGAAATTCAAAATTTAACTGGTGGTTACGGCGAAGTTACGATCGCCCACAACATCACTTTATCTTTGCAACCTGGTGAGTGGTTGAGTCTCATCGGTGCCAACGGTTCTGGTAAGTCTACTTTCTTGAAGTTAGTTAGCCGCATCCTAACTCCGCAGCAAGGAAGTGTGTTGCTTGATGGCAAAGCAATTCATACTCAACCTGCTGCTGTTGTCGCTCAAAAATTAGCTATTTTGCCGCAGCAGCAAACAGTGCCAGAAGGTTTGACGGTAAGGCAATTAGTTAGTTTGGGGCGTTCTCCTCATCAGGGTTGGTGGCAGTGGGAATTGAGCAAGGAAGATGCGGAAAAGGTGGAGGTTGCGATCGCTCAAACTGGGATAGAGGAATTTCGAGATCGCCCTGTCGAACAACTCTCAGGAGGCGAACGCCAGCGCGCTTTCCTCGCCTTAGCTTTGGCTCAAAATCCGCAAGTTTTGCTATTAGATGAACCTACTACTTATTTAGATATTTGCTATCAGTTGCAATTGTTAGAGTTGCTTAACCAACTAAATCTAAAACAAAAATTGACGATTATTACGGTGCTGCATGAAATTAATTTAGCTGCTAGGTACAGTTCCAGGATTGCTATGTTAAATAAAGGGGAACTTTTTTGTGTAGGGACTCCCGCTGAAGTTTTAACTCCTGATTATTTAGCTAAGATTTTTGGCGTAGAAGCTATCATTTTAGAAACTTCTGTAGGCTTGCAGATTTGTGCTATCGCTCCCACTCTTCACACTTAATATTTTTATGATAAGTATAACCTTGTCCTCGCACTAAGTTCTCAATTTATTCATAATTATTTCTATTAACTGATTGCCGCAATCCGCTGTTCTATCTGAGTGCCACAGGTTTTAAACTATTGCCTAGTCTTGATTCCCAAGGGCGGAATAAAACTTAAGAGATACTTAAAAAATTTGCATTCAGGCAACAAAGGCGGTTTTTTATACAAAATCTACCGTAAACTATTGATATTTAAATCATTAAGCGCTAAAGTGCGATCGAACTTCCCGTCAATTCTGTCTCAACCGTGCCTAAACTCGCTGTAACTCCAGCCTAAACTATGTACAAAACTTTGTTTTCTCGTACCGCTATCCTGCTGCTGAGTTTAGCATTTGCCGCTTGCTCCGCCGCAACTCCACCACAACTTCAGCAATCAACTCCTGCTGTTTCGCCATCAGCAAATCAGCCACAAACAACTAACAGCGAATCAGTAGAAAAAGTTGTAGCTTTAACACCTTTAACCGCCGATATTATCCATCAACTCGACAAAACCAAACTTGTAGGAATTCCCGGCAGCAAATTAGTCAGCAGCAACCCCAAATTTACAGGAATTACCGCAGTCACTGGCGAACGCACCCCTCCCAATTTGGAAAAAATTATCGCATTGAAACCGGATTTGGTGGTAGGTGCGTCGGGATTTCACGACCAAACAATGCAAAAATTGCAGCAGCTTGGAATTAAAACTTTACTCACTCAAGTTGATAGCTGGAAATCCCTAGAAGAGTTAACAACCGCTTTAGCTCAATCCCTCAATACAAATCCCGAACCCCTGTTAAAACGCTACCAAACATTTTTAGCAGACATCCCGAATCAAAACCCCGCCACTTTAGTTTTGGTAAGCAGACAACCGATTTTATCGCCGAATCAAAGCAGTTGGGCTGGAGATTTGCTGGGTAAGTTTAACGTGAAAAATGTCGCGGCCCAATTGCAAGGAGATAGCCCCGTTCGAGGCTACGTGACGCTTTCAGCGGAAAAGGTTTTAGAGGCTAATCCCGAAGTAATCATTATAGTCGATCGGGGAGAAGGAATTTTAGACCAATTTAAATCTGATTCATTTTGGAATCAACTAACAGCCACAAAAAATAATCGAGTTTACGTTTTTGACTACTACGGATTGGTCAACCCAGGTAGTATCGAAAAAATTGAGCAAGCAACTGCTCAACTTAAACAAGTTATAGCTAAAAAGTAGAGACCCGATTTTGAGAGATACAAAATCTCTAGAAACCCTGAAACAAATTGACTACAATTTCTCAAAAAGGAGAAAGCTAAAGGCACTCAAAAGCGCGCAGCGATCGGAAATCTGGTTTTTGAGCCTGATTCCCAATGCTGTCCGATCGATCGGTCTTACACCGGTAACAGCGGCACACCGCGCAACAGGCGCAGCGAATTGATACAAGCCGGGCAGTCGCAGCCAAACATCGCCACGGCGGCATCGCTTTCTTCTTCGGAAAAGTCCAGCATTGCCACCTGTTCGTCAGCAGGGCGCTGCCAACTGATTTTTGGTTGAGAATTAGCAGCAGCAGACTTACCAGGGAGGCGCACGCAAGTCAGGCGCTGAGTGTGGGGCGATCGCACGCACTTGGGCGAATCAGCCGATTGGCTTGGTGTTTCGCCAATTTGAGCGGGATTTGCGATCGCGCTTAAAGACATCACAGATCCAAACAGCGTTGGACTTACCAATAAAGTGAGGAGCAATCGATTCATTTGTCGTCCTTCAGAACTTCAACGTATACAGTAGCCGATTATCTGTTGCAATTCAACAAGGTTTTCGTCCGACATCAGTACGATTTGCCGTAATTAAGGCTTAAAAGCCGCATATTTGCTACCAAAAACTTGAACAATTATCCGCCTATTGAAAACCAGCATTTTCTGATAAGTATCACCTTTGCTTGCCTGTTTAAGATTTGTTGCAATTTGAGTAAATTTAGATTGCGAGTGATAACAAATTTATCCTATGCGGGTAAACTGATTTCAGCAAGGACAACTCGCAGCAGCGGACAAGTTTACCTCAAAAACCAGGTGGGGAGTGATGAGTACAGTTTTAGTTGTGGAAGATTCCCGCAGCCAGCGCGAGTGCATTTCACATCAGTTGAGATGCAGCGGATTGAATGTAATTCAGGCATCTGACGGTGTGGAAGCGCTGGCTAAAATTGAGAAAAATTGCCCCGATTTAGTATTATTAGATGTCATAATGCCCCGTTTAGACGGCTACGGCGTTTGCCGTTTAATTAAAGCTAATCCCGAAACTCGGAACATACCGGTGGTATTTTTAACAGGGAAGGGACAGCAGCTAGCTTTATTTTCGAGGTTCCAGGGCGATCGCGCCGAGGCTTATGTTAGCAAACCTTGGCAGCCGAGGGAACTTTTGGCAACGATCAAAAAAGTTTTGCTCAATGCCAATATTAAGTTCGATCGAGCTTCTGCTGACGCTTGGACGGAATACGGAATTTTAAACTTAAATACAGTCGAACTTTATCAAAGCCACGCCGATGCTTGGACAAAATACAGCCCCCAAATTATTAAATTGTACGATTCCAGCTTAGCCGCTTTCGAGCAAGCTTTGGCAATTGAACCGAGTCACTCGAATGCCAACAAGTATCGCAACCGAGTTCAGACAATCCGGGCAATTTTGAGGAAAAAATTAGAGCAAACTAAACCTTGCAAAGTCTGCGATTATTATTACGGTAGGGACGGGCTAAACTGTGCGGTTCATCCTGCTGGCCGCCCTCAAGAACTGTGTCGCGATTGGGAATTAAATTAAATAAACTTAAATGAAAACAAATAACCGGGCTAACTTGGAAAAGTTGCTGCAAGAAAGAAACGAACATCCCGAAAGGATGGCTGAAATTGATGAAAAAATTAATGCCACTTTCCGCAAAAATTATGCAATTTTAGTAATGGATATGTCGGGATTTTCGCGCACGACAGTCCGCTACGGAATCATTCATTTTTTGGCAATGATTCACCGGATGCACGGAATTGTCAAACCGATAATTTCAGACTGTGGCGGTACTGTAGTCAAGGAGGAAGCCGACAATATTTTTGCAGTGTTTACCGATGTAAAATCGGCGGTGGAAGCTGCGATCGACTCTGTGAAACAAACGGCGGCTGTTAACACGACACTGCCGCCGGAAATGGACATTCACCTCTGCATTGGTATTGGTTGCGGCGATGTTTTGATGCTGGAAGGAGAGGATATGTACGGTTCCGAATTTAATCTGGCATCGAAGCTGGGAGAGGATTTGGCGGAACGGGGAGAGATTTTGCTCACCTCAGCCGCCTTTGAAAATTTGGAAGGTGACAAGCAAGATTGGGAAAGAGTGGATTTTTCGATTTCGGGTTTGGAGTTGGTGGCATACAAACGGATACAGTCTGCTTAATTTATATATCCGCGATTAAAATCGCATTTACACAAACTCTCGTCCGCCTGCGCAGACTAAGAAATAAGTGGGATTTGCTATTACATGATTGACGATCGCCAAAATTGGCAACGTATGAATTTAGCTGCCATTCAACAGCGGCTGGCTTGGCTGCAACAACAGCCAGACAAAGTTATTTTTTGCAAAGATTCTGGTGTTCACTATGTTGCCGTCACAAAAGATCGATCGCACATTAAGCTATCTTTAGTAGAAAAAGTTAATTTGCATACAGATTTACTGCAATCTGTATTCGATTTCAACAATCCTTTACATCTAGTGTCTGAATATACTCAGGCGATGATGTTGGGTTTAGTGTGGCAAAACCAACCTCAAAGAATCTACATAGCTGGTTTTGGCGGCGGCAGAATTCCCTTAGTGTTGCACCACTATTTGCCGGAAACTGTTATAGAATGTGCGGATGTCGATCCGATCGCGATCCAAGCAGCTACACAATGTTTTGGGATAAAATTCGACGATCGGCTAACTGTAACAATTCAAGACGGCAGAGAGTATTTAGAGCAGCAAAAATCAGATACTCAGTACGATATCATCATGATCGACGTAGCTTTTGGCAACGGCTACTTTCCGCACCGCCTATCCACCAAAGAATTTTATCAAATCTGCGAAAAACACTTGTCAATCGAGGGAGTTGTGGTAGCAAATCTGCTGCACAGAGATCAGTTTTATGCCGAAAAAATCAGGACTTTTCAAAGTGTGTTTTCTCAGGTGTGCCTGTGTGTTTGCCAGGAAAGTAATAGCATTTTGATTGGTAGCAACAGCCCGATTTTGGAGAAAGATGAGATTGTTGCTAAGGCAAAATATTTGCAAGATAGCTATCAATTTTCCTTTCCATTAACAGACAGGGCGCTTGAGGTAAAAGTAGGTAAAGAATTGGCTGAGGCTGTACCTAATTTAGACAAAGCTCAAATTTTTCATGACGATTCGCCGCCCGCTGGTTATTTTGATTGCTGGTTATTCTGATATCTATAATAAGTCCGGGTTTACTCTTTGTCGAACAGGCCGGAAAGCCTGTTGCTGATGTGGCTTTCACGATGTTTAGATAGCCCGGGGATTGGAAATCGCGTCTACACATACGAAGTCCGAGCAGAGGGGAACTAAGAGAAAAGGGGGTACTAAAGCCGGATTTAATATGATGTGATTTTGTCCCGAATTTTCAGCATCGATCGCCTATCGAGAAAAAATCTATAATCAATCCATATTCTAAAATCTATAATCAAATGGCGACACCAGTTGATTTTCCTAAATATCTGCAATCCCTGGTTGAGTCTTATAAAAAACAACAGCATCTCTACACGCTGACGGATTTACAGGTGGAGGTGCGGGTGGAAAAGCCACCGGAGGATCGATCGCAACCTCCATCCGCAGAAAATAAACCAGAAACGAAAATCGAGCGGCTGGAAGTGCTGGCGGGAATCCGCAAGTACGTGCAGCAGGGAAAAGTGCTGCTAGTGGGCAAGCCCGGTTCGGGAAAATCGACGGTTTTGCAGCGTTTTCGGTGGGAATTGGCACTAGAAGCGCTCAAGGAGGGCGATCGACCGATTCCGGTGTTGGTGCAGTTGAGGAGCGATCGCTCGATCGTAGAAGCAATCTGTGCAGAATTTCGACAAGCAAAGCTGAGAGTTTGCCCGGAAGAGGTGGATGATTTGCTGCTGCATGGCAGGTTGCTGCTGTTGCTGGATGGCGTGAATGAGATGCCATCGCAAAAACGGCGGCAGGATTTGCAGGTATTCCACGACGACAATCCCGATACGGCGATGATTTTCACGACGCGGGATTTGGCGCTGGGCGGATCTTTGGGCATTGAGCAACAACTGGAGATGTGTGCGCTGACGCAACCGCAGATGCGGGAGTTTGTGCACAAGCATTTGCCGCAACATGGGGATTTGCTGCTGCAACAATTGCGCGATCGCCTGCGAGAGATTGCCGAAACGCCGTTACTACTGGAAATGATGTGTAAGGTGTTTAAAAATAGCGGGAAAATTCCCCAGAGTAAGGGCGAGTTGTTTCAGGAGTTCGATCGCCAGTATGAGGAGTTTAAGGGCGGTGCGTCGGTTTCAGAGGATTTTCGGCGCTTCAAGTCGGAGGTTTTGCAGCAGTTGGCTTTTGTGATGTTGCAGGGCGACTCGCAGCGCCCCACGGATGGTTGGGTGGCGATTTCTGGCGATCGGGCTGAGGGGATTTTGGAGTGCTGGTTGCGCGATCGGGGGGTGGTGGATGCGCCAACCAAGGCGAAGGAGTGGCTAGAGGATTTGCTGGAGCACCATCTGTTGCAGGTGGCGGCAAAGCCGGAGGAAATTGAGTTTCATCACCAATTATTTCAGGAGTATTATGCGGGGCGGGCGTTGCTGAAACTGTTTGAGGATAAGCATTCGGATGCGATCGATGATGAACGGTTGCAGCATTTCTATTTGAATTATTTTAAATGGACGGAGCCTCTGGCGTTCATGCTGTCGTTGTTGCGGGATGAGGTGCAGGCGGTGCGGGTGGTGCGGCTGGCTTTGGATGTGGATTTGATGTTGGGGGCGCGGCTGGCGGGGGAGGTGCAGCGGGAGTTTCAGCAGCGCACGGTTGGGTTGGTGGATGGGTTGGATGTGCCGGGGTGGTTGAAGGTTAGGCTTTTGGAGGAAGTGCGATCGGATGATGCGATTCCGGGCTTACTCGAACTCGTTGAACATTCAGACTATTCTGTGCGTAGGAGCGCGGCAGATGCCTTAGGCAAAATCTGTGACGAAAAGGCGATTCCGGGATTACTTAAACTCGTTGAACATTCAGACTATTCTGTGCGTAGGAGCGCGGCAGATGCCTTAGGCAAAATCTGTGACGAAAAGGCGATTCCGGGCTTACTCGAACTCGTTGAACATTCAGACTATTC
>NZ_SRRZ01000006.1:0-70378 GCF_013179805.1 Microcoleus asticus IPMA8
TCATTGCAGAACGCTCTAGAACTCTGTTGGATACGATTAAGGTCTATGAAATTCAAATTCAAGCTGCTCAAGCCCAACATCAATTTCTAGAAGCCGTACAGATTGCCCTGAAGATTGTGGAGGGTCTAGGAACCAGTCTTCCAGAGCAACCCAGTCAATTAGATATTGTAAAGGCATTCGGGGCGACTAAATCCATCTTGGCTGGAAGAAAACCTCTGGACTTAATGACTCTGCCGCAGATGAGAGATCCTAACAAGTTAGCAGTTGTACGGATTCTTGCCGCTGTTTCTGCTGCTGCCTTTGTTGTTACTCCAGCGCTGTTACCGTTTATTGTCCTCGAACAGGTCAATTTATCCGTTCTATATGGCAATACTTCATTTTCTGCAATTGGTTATGCCTACTATGGACTGATACTTTGTGGCATGACAGGAGAGATTGACTTTGGCTATCAGTGTGCAAAACTAGCACTGAAGTTGCTCGAACATTTCAATGCCAAAGAACTGAAATCGAGAGTCTATGTCGGAATTTACTGTAGCGTGTGGCATTGGAAAGAGCCGCTCAAGAACTCCTTAGCGTTTCTCCGGGAAGGCTACGAAGTTGGATTGGAAACGGGAGATTTAGAATCGGCTGCCATTTGCGGATTTATTTACATCTCATACTGTTGGTTTATAGGTCGAGAACTAAGCGATCTCAGCCAAGAGAGCGCTGCTTTCCGAGAGCAACTCAGACTCCTCAACCAAGAAGGGCTTACCAGCCATTTGACTGTTTTTCAGCAAGCAATTTTGAATCTGGTAGGCAATTCTGCCGAACCTTGGCAACTGACTGGAGATGCCTTCGATCGCCAGGAAATCTTGCCAGTCCTGGAGCGATTGGACCATCTAACTGCGCTGTACTATTTCTATGCCACCGAACTGAATCTGTGTTACCTGTTTGGCAAGTTTGAGTTGGCGGTGGAAGCAGCAATTGCCGCCGAAAATTATATAGGTGGGGCTACAGGCTTATTCATCGTTCCGCTCTGCTACACTTATGATTCTCTAGCCCATCTAGCAATTTATGTTCGGGTTTCCGAGACACAACAGCAATGCATTATGGATCGGGTGGCTAAAAACCAAGAAAAAATGAAAACTTGGGCTGACCACGATCCAGCCAATTACCTGCACAAATTTTATTTAGTTGAAGCCGAACGGTACCGAGTATTAGGCCACAAATCAGAAGCATTGGAATTCTACGATCGCGCGATCGCTGGAGCGACAGAAAACGAATATCTCCAAGAAGTTGCCCTAGCAAATGAATTAGCAGCCAAATTCTGTTTAGAGTGGGGAAAACCCCGCATTGCTAGAGACTACCTGCACGATGCTTACTATAGCTACGCTCGTTGGGGAGCCGCCGCTAAGGTGAGCGAGCTGGAGCAATCCTATCCTGAACTCTTAGCATTAATTTTGCAACCGGATGAATTACAGCTCGCATCAGAAATAACGCTCCATGAAACGAATACCTTTATATCCCATACGATTAACAGATCGTCCAGTTCTAGCAGCCGTAACATATCTGCTGTATTAGATATAAAAACTGTTCTCAAAGCTTCCCAAACCCTCTCTAGTGAAATTCATCTAGAGCGATTACTCTCGACGCTGCTGCAAGTGGTCATTGAAAATGCCGGCGCTGACAAATCTGCCTTGTTATTGCTCAAAGGGAATAGATTAATCGTTGAAGCAATGAGTACATTCGCTTCCTGCTCGACTGTGCTGCTATCAATTCCGCTTGAGGAAAGTCAGGAGCTTCCCATTACGCTAATCCAGAGGGTTAAACGAACCTTACAACCGTTAGTGATTAGTCATGCAATCACTCATTCTTCGCTGATGGCAGATCCTTACATCATCCGCCAGCAGCCCAAGAGCCTGCTGTGTGCGCCGATTCTCCATCAGGGAAAACTGCTAGGCGTACTCTATCTGGAGAACAACCTTGCTATCGGTGCTTTTACCAGCGATCGCGTTGAAATCCTCAATCTCCTCTGTACCCAAGCAGCAATTTCCTTACAGAACGCCCGACTGTATCAGCAATCCCAGGAGTATGCGCAAAAACTAGAGTTTTATCTCAACGATCTCAAACAGATGCAACTGCAACTGGTACAGAATGAGAAGATGTCTGCTCTCGGCAATCTCGTCGCAGGGGTAGCCCACGAAATTAACAATCCCGTAGGCTTTATCGCCGGTAACTTGCAACCGGCTCAAGACTACGTGGGGGATTTGTTCAACTTGATCGAGCTCTATCAAGAAAAATTTCCCAATCCGGGAGTAGAAATTGAAGCAGAAATTGAGGAGATGGACTTGGAGTATGTGCGAGAAGATTTGCCGAAATTGATTAGCTCAATGAACGAGGGAGTCGATCGCATCCGCAATATCAGTACGAGCTTGAGAACGTTTTCGAGGGCAGATAGCGATCGACCAGTTTCTTTCAATATTCACGACGGACTCGAAAGCACTCTGCTGATTCTCAAGCACCGTTTAAAAGCCAGCGAGTTCCGCCCTGCGATTGAAGTTGTGAAAGATTATGGTAACTTGCCCCTAGTAAAATGCTTTCCCGGACAGTTGAACCAGGTATTTATGAATGTACTGGCCAATGCCATTGATGCTCTGGAGGAGTCAAATAAGGGGCGCATTTTTAGTGAAATTAAAGCCCGACCCAATCAAATTACGATTCAAACTGCTCTGAGCGAATCCAACAATCAGGTTTTGATTCGGATTAAGGATAATGGAGTGGGGATGTCGAACGAAATCAAGGAAAACATCTTTAACCACTTATTCACAACCAAGTCTGTAGGTCAAGGAACCGGATTAGGATTGTCTATAGCCCACCAAATTGTGGTGGAAAAACATGGAGGTACGTTACTTGTGAATTCCTCCATCGGACAGGGTTCGGAGTTTGTAATTTCTATTCCGGGGTGAGCAGTTGCTAGTAGGTCTTTAGGGCAATTAGCGCAATTAGCGCCGCCTCGCAACTACGAGATTAGCTGATTAAGTTACTCTGCCATGAACTGCTGTCGTTCAATCAGGGTTCGCCTCGTCATTTTTTACTTAGTTTCAACTGAAGTATCAACAGCTCTTACCTAAAACATTAAGTCTGGTTTCTCAAATCGCTGTTTCATAATGTGCTCTCCACAATATGTTAAGAAAAATGTAATTAATGAATAGCATGACAGATAGAGCGAAAATAGTAGATATCAACTCTCAGAAACTTCCGGGTTGACAGAAGTAGTAGGAATACGTAGATATGACTAAGATCGCAAAGCTTTTCCTAGGATATCACATTAACGAGCAAATATACGCAGGCAATCGAACTTTAGTTTATCGCGGCATTCGCACGGAAAATGGGCAACCCGTCGCAATCAAACTGCTGCGAAATGACTTTCCCCGCTTCAACGAACTGGTTCATTTCCGCAACCAGTACATCATTGCTAAAAACTTAGAGCTCCCCGGAAGTGTGAAGGCATACAGCCTGGAAACGTACCAGAACCACTATGCTCTGGTGATGGAAGACTTTGGCGGAATTTCTTTAAGTAGCTACCTCGCTAATCTAGCATCCGCTAGCAACGAACCTCTAGAAGGCTTGCCCGTTAACGAATTTCTGCCCGTGGCAATTCAAATTGCCAACGCCCTTGACGGACTTTATCGCCACCGAGTCATCCATAAAGACCTCAAGCCCGCCAACATTCTGATTAACCCGGTCAGCAAAGAAGTCAAGTTAATTGACTTCAGCATCGCTTCCCTGCTGCCTCGCGAAACCCAAGAAATTCAAAATCCCAACGTCCTCGAAGGCACTTTACCTTACATATCTCCCGAACAAACTGGGCGAATGAACCGAGGCATTGATTACCGCACAGATTTCTACTCGCTAGGAGTAACATTCTACGAATTACTAACAGGAAAGTTACCGTTCCAAACAGACGATCCAATGGATTTGGTACACTGCCACCTCGCCAAACAGCCACTGGCAGCCTCAAGAGTTAACAATAGCGTTCCATCGGTGCTGTCTGAGATTGTCAGCAAATTGATGGCGAAGAATGCTGAAGGTCGCTATCAAAGCGCGCTGGGACTCAAGTACGACTTAGAAACTTGCTTATCCCAGTGGCAAGAGACAGGGGCGCTGACTAACTTTAAAATAGGGCAGCGAGATTTGTGCGATCGCTTCATCATCCCCGAAAAATTATACGGTAGAGAAAGCGAAGTATTCTCCCTGCTAGCGGCGTTTGACCGCGTGAGTGCAGGTAGCACCGAAATGATGCTCGTTGCAGGTTTCTCCGGCATTGGTAAAACCGCTGTTGTTAACGAAGTTCACAAACCCATAGTTCGGCAGCGCGGCTACTTTATTAAAGGCAAATTTGACCAATTCCAACGCAACCTGCCCTTTAGTGCGTTTGTCCAAGCTTTTCGCGATTTAATGGGACAATTGCTATCGGAAACCGATGCTAAAGTTGAACAATGCAGGTTAGAAATATTGGCAGCTTTGGGCGATAGCGTTGGGGCAATAATTGAAGTCATTCCCGAACTCGAACGTATTATCGGGCCGCAACCGCCAGTCCCAGAACTTTCTGGCAGTGCCGCTCAAAATCGCTTTAATTTGTTGTTTGAAAAGTTTATTAAAGTCTTCACAACAAAAGAACATCCTTTAGTGATATTCTTGGACGATTTGCAATGGGCAGACTCAGCATCGTTAAAATTAATTCAACTACTGATGAGTGCTACAGAACACCGCTATCTCTTATTAATTGGAGCTTATCGGGATAACGAAGTATTTCCAGCGCATCCATTAATGCTGACTTTATCAGAGATTCAAAAAACTGAAGCAAAGGTGAATACTATTACCTTAGCTCCCCTCGCTCGAACCGACGTAAATAGTTTAGTTGCCGATACTCTAACTTGTTCTACAGCCTTGGCTCTACCTTTGACAGAACTGGTTTATCAGAAAACTAAAGGCAATCCATTTTTCAGCACACAATTCCTCAAATCTTTGCATGAAGATGGGCTAATTGAATTTAATTGTGAAGCTCGGTATTGGCAGTGCGATATTTCTAGAGTGCGCACCTTGGCACTAACGGATGATGTAGTAGAATTCATGGCACTTCAGTTGCGAAAGTTGCCAAGTAAAACACAGTCCGTTTTAAAGTTAGCTGCTTGTATTGGCAATCAGTTCGATTTGGCGACCTTAGCAATTGTTGATGAAAATTCGCCAGTAGAAACCGCATCCGCTTTATGGAAGGCGCTGCAAGAAGGGCTAATTTTACCCATTAGTGAAATTTATAAGTTTTATCAAGCAGAGGGGAATAGCGAATCTGTAATCGGGAATGGTCAGGAATTTGACCACTTATCAATTACCCACGACCAATTACCCAAATACAAGTTTTTACACGATCGCGTTCAACAAGCAGCCTATTCCCTAATTCCCGATGACCAAAAACAGGCGACTCATTACCAAATCGGACAACTGCTGCTGCAACAGATTTCCGCAGAAGCAAGAGAAGACCGTATTTTTGAAATCGTCAATCAATTAAATCACGGAACTGCTTTAATTACCCAACCAACTCAACGACAAGAATTAGCCCAACTCAATTTAATTGCCTGTCGCAAAGCTAAAACTTCAACCGCCTATCAAGCAGCGCATGAATATGCGACAGTGGGACTGTCTCTTTTAGGGGAAAATACTTGGCAGCAGCAGTATGAAATGACCCTCGCCTTATATGAATTAGCTGCGGAAGTAGCAATGCTAAACGGTAACTTTGAGGCGATGGAACAGTTCATTGATATTGTCATTCAACAGGCACGCTCCTTACCTAAAAAGGTCAATGTTTACTGTATTAGAATTCAATCTCATATTTCCCAAAGTAAACTGACATCAGCGATCGCGATCGCCCAACCAGTCTTACAACAGCTTGGTGTCACCTTTCCTGAAACACCGACACCATCAGATATTCAACAGGAAATCCAACAGATTGAGGAACTCATTGGAGAGCGGGAAATCGCTGATTTGGTTCACTTGCCTGAAATGACAGATGCAGAAAAACTCGGTACTCTTAAAATTATCAATATCATTATCCCAGCCGCTTACCTCACTGGCTCTGCGCTGTACCCATTGCTGAATAGTTTGTCCGTTAAATTATCAATTCAGTACGGTAACACATCGACTTCTGCTTTAGGCTATGCAACCTATGGCAATATTCTCTGCAATTTCTTACAAATAGATACAGGATCGCAGTTTGGTTCCCTGGCACTCCAGATTATTTCAAAACTCGATGCCAAAGCAAGTAAAACAGATGTTTTGATGATCTTGGGGATATTTATTGTACCCCGCAAATCTCACATTAAAGAAACACTACCCCTCTTGCAAGAGGGTTACACCAGTGCCCTAGAATTTGGAAATCTGGTACTTGCTGGATATAATGGGCACACTTTTTGTCTCAATTCTTTTTGGTGCAGTCAATCCCTGGCTACTTTAGAGCAGGATATTTGCGCCTACTGCCATAGTTTGATGCAATTAAATCAATTGACAACCGCAAATTATTGCCGGATTTATTGGCAACCTGTTTTAAATCTGCTGGGTTTTGCAGAACATACCACCCTTTTGTCTGGGAAAGCCCTTGAAGAAACAGAATTTCTTCAGCAGCTAGAGTCTGCCAATGATGGATATGGATTGTATATTTTCCATTTGTATAAACTGATGCTTTGTTTCTTATTTGGAGAAATTGAGCCAGCGAAAAATCATGCTATTGAAGTCAGGCGCTATTTTATGGCTGGTGCGGGATTAGTCACCGAACCAGTATTTTATCTTTATGATTCTCTGTTAACTTTGGCACAATTAAATCCACAGTTAGATGCAGCATCAGAAGCATTGGATGGTGTAATAGAAAACCAAACAAAGTTACAGCAATGGGCGTATCATGCACCCATGAATTATCAACATAAGGTTGATTTAGTAGAGGCGGAAAAATGTCGAGTGTTAGGACAAAAAGTCAAAGCAACTGAGTTTTACGACAAGGCGATTTCTCTTGCCAAAGCCAACCAATATATGCAAGAAGAAGCACTTGCTAACGAACTGGCAGCAAAGTTCTACCTAGATTGGGGCAAAGAGCGCATAGCTGGGGAATACATGACCCAAGCCTACTATGCCTACGCTCGTTGGGGTGCAAAAGCCAAAGTCGCTGACTTAGAAGCTCGCTATCCTCAACTACTTACACCTATATTAGAGCCAACCCGTTCTCCTCTCTCCGCTCACGAAATTCTCTTGACATTGGGTAGTGTCACCTCCACCAATTCGGCCACATCCAGTAGTAGTGTTTCTGTGGCTTTAGATTTAGCTACTATTCTCAAAGCTTCCCAAGCAATATCCCGTGAAATAGACCTCAAAAAACTACTGACATCGTTGCTTTCGATCGCCATCGAAAATGCAGGAGCCGATAAGTGCGTGTTAATGCTCTTGCAAGACGATCGACTGTTAATTAAAGGGTCGATTACTCTGGGGACAGAGCCAGTCGTGTTGCAACACCTTCCCATTGAAAACAGTCAGGATCTTCCCTTAAAACTAATCTACAAAGTCAAGCATAACCAGCAGACTACTGTGCTAATTGATTTGAGTGCCGAGCCGACTTTAGCTAACGATCCATATATCATTAATCAGCAACCCAAGAGTATTTTGTGTAACCCGATTTTGCATCAAGGTAAGTTAATAGGCATTTTATATCTAGAAAATAATTTAACAACGGGAGCATTCACGAGCGATCGCGTCACCATCCTCAACATCCTGTGCTCGCAAGCAGCAATTTCCCTACAGAACGCCCGACTGTATCAGCAATCCCAGGAATATGCCCAAAAACTAGAGCTTTATCTTCACGATCTCAAACAGATGCAACTGCAACTGGTGCAGGGTGAGAAGATGTCTGCACTCGGCAATCTCGTGGCAGGGGTAGCCCACGAAATTAACAATCCCGTAGGTTTTATTGCCGGCAACTTACAACCAGCTCAAGAATATGTACAAGATTTGTTCGAGCTAATCGATGTATATCAAGATAGTTTTCCCAAGCCAGGAGCTAAAGTTGAAGAAAAAATTGAGGATATAGACTTGGAGTATTTGCGAGAAGATTTGCCGAAATTGATTGGCTCGATGCAGGAGGGAGTCGATCGCATCCGCAATATCAGTACGAGTTTGAGAACGTTTTCGAGGGCAGATAGCGATCGACCAATTGCTTTTAATATTCACGACGGACTCGAAAGCACTCTGCTGATTCTCAAGCACCGTTTAAAAGCCAGCGAGTTCCGCCCTGCCATTGAAGTTGTGAAAGACTATGGCAATTTGCCCCTAGTCAAATGCTTTCCCGGACAGTTGAACCAGGTATTTATGAATGTACTGGCCAATGCCATTGACGCTTTGGAGGAGTCAAATAAGGAACGCAGTTTTAGTGAAATTAAAGCCCAACCCAACCAAATTACGGTTCAAACTGCTCTGAGCGAATCCAACAATCAGGTTTTGATTCGGATTAAGGATAATGGAGTGGGGATGTCGAACGAAATCAAGGAAAACATCTTTAACCACTTATTCACAACCAAGTCTGTGGGTCAAGGAACCGGATTAGGATTGTCTATAGCCCGCCAAATTGTGGTGGAAAAACATGGAGGTACGTTACTCGTGAATTCCTGCATCGGAGAGGGTTCGGAGTTTGTGATTTGTATTCCTGGGTGAGCAGTTGCTAGTAGGTCTTTAGGGCAATTAGCGCTGCTTAGTAAGAAGAAACATACGGATATTCCGGGTTTCTATATCCCCATGCGTTTAGGAATGAAATTGTGAGTTGTAAGCTGTGAAACGTAATTTTTCCTATTGGCGTCCAATATTGTCAGCCTCGATTTTACCCGTACTGGCGATCGCCCCGTCTTTGCTCTGGAATCAACCCGGAATAGCACAAGAGGGGGAGAGGGCTGGGTTGATTCATGCTTCGAGAGCCCGCCAGGGAATGAATTCCCTGGCTGATAGCGAAAGTCGGTTAAAACCGACTGAAATATTGACCTATAATCCTGTTCAGAGGACTTCAGCTATGAGACAGGGGTTGAAACCCCTGTCGGACTATAGGCTTTTGCCTCAATCTGTACCGCCCTCTTCGATAATTAGACAAGGCCGCCAAGTGTCTCTAAACGGCCGCATCCTTCCCCTAGCTTGGACTCAGCAGGCGGAAAACAGCACTTCTGCGAATTTCCGAACTTGGATTGCTGATGTTGGATTGATGCAAAGTGCGGGAGTGGATTTGCTCAACAGCGCCGACAGTGCCAAACAACCGGTGCAGTGGTTTTCGGTATCTTTAACTGACGCTCAAAGCTTAGCAGCGCGGGCAACGGGGTCGTATCGTTACTTAGATGTTACCGATTTTGCTAGACTTGCGGGCTGGGAGATATCTGCTGATGGGAATATTCTAAAAATTACTTCTCAAACTGCAAGTGTTACCGGAATTGAGCAAGCAGAAAAAGAATGGGGCGATCGCATTGTTGTAGATCTCGATCGACCGACTCCGTGGCAAGTCAACTTTGTCGATAAACCAAGCCCGTCGCCGACACCCGCACCCAACTCCCCCGACGACCCCACAAAGCCCGCTATCCCACTGCCAAACCTCCGCACAGGGCCAAACATCGAAACACCAGACGACCCGACCAAACCCGCCCTGCCACTGCAAATAACGCCCGCAGCGCCGATCGCCGGTCAAGAATGGTCGATCGCGATCGATGCCAAAGTCGCACCCGCCATAATTCAGCAGACTTTCTCAACCAGCAAACAATTGCTATCACTAAAAGTCGAACCTGAGGGCGCTCAAACCCGAGTCAAAGTGAGGATTCCTTTAGGTTGGCGGCCGCAAGTTTTCAGCCTGGGAAATCCGAATCGATTAGTTATCGACATTCGACCAGATTCGTTAGTAGAAAAAAACATTATTTGGGCGCCCGGTGTGCAGTGGCGGCAGCAGTATCAAAATTTAGGAACGGCTCGTTTTCCAGTAGTTTGGCTAGAAGTGAATCCGCGTCAATCCGGTGTAAAACTTCGACCAATTCTCAGCAATCCGCCTGCCGAGCAAGGCACTGCACCTTTATTGCAAACAGCAGAAGTGTCGGGTGCGGCTGCTGCAATTAATGCAGGTTTTTTCAATCGAATTAATCGGTTATCTTTAGGGGCAATTCGGCGGGACAATAAATGGCTTTCCGGGCCGATTTTGAACCGGGGGGCGATCGCCTGGAACGATCGGGGAGAATTTGCGATCGATCGTTTAACTTTGCAAGAAACTGTGATCACTCCGGCAAATCAACCTTTGCCCGTTTCTCATCTCAATAGTGCCTACGTACAACCGGGCATCGGTCGCTACAATTCTGATTGGGGAACAACTTATACTCCGTTGTCTGGCAATGAAATAGTTGTGACAGTTGCGGGCGATAGAGTTGCCAGCCAATCCCCCGGAGGTGCGGCGGGAACAATAACTTTTCCCATTCCAGCTAACGGTTATATTTTGGTTTTACGTTCCGATGTTTTCCCTGCATCTGAACTATCCATCGGCACTTTATTGCGTTTAGAAACTAACACTTTTCCTGCTGATTTCAACCGTTTTCCGTACATTCTCGGCGGCGGGCCGGTGTTGGTACAAAACAGTCGAGTTGTGCTGGATGCGAAGGCGGAAGGGTTTAGCGATGCGTATGTTAGACAGACAGCAATTAGAAGTGCGATCGGGCGAAATGCTGCGGGAAATTTGCTGATTGTAGCGGTGCACAATCGCGCGGGCGGGGCCGGGCCAAATTTCGCAGAACTGGCGCAGATATTGCAGCAAATGGGTGCTGTGGAGGCTTTAAATTTGGATGGGGGAAGTTCGACGAGTTTGTATTTGGGAGGTAGTTTGCTCGATCGGCCTCCGTCAACTGCTGCGAGAGTTCATAATGCGATCGGTATTTTCATTCAACCATAAACCGTACCACCACCGAACAAACTCAAAAAACTCTTAGCCCCCCCTTAGCAAGGGGGGGTTGGGGGGGTTAAAGAACCAAAAGACCAACAAAAAAATCCTATATAACAATGACAAAGCTCTACAACATAACCTCAGAAAAATTCAAGCGACAGAAGCTTCGCACAGAAATGACAGAAGCTGAAAAGCGACTATGGGAACACATTAGAAACAGACGGCTTGAAAATTGTAAATTTCGCAGACAATATAGTGTAGCAGCATTTGTGCTAGATTTCTACTCACCGGAAATCAAGTTAGCATTAGAAGTTGATGGTGACAGCCATTTTGTGGAGGGCGCTGTAGAATATGATGCAGAAAGGCAGGCCTTTATTGAGTCGGCAAGAATTAAATTTTTGAGGTTTACTAATGAGGATGTTTATCATAATTTGGATGGGGTTTTAGAGCTTATTGTAGAGGGGATTAAATCGCTAAGAACTTCGGGTGTTTTACCCCCCACCCCCCCTTGCTAAGGGGGGAGTAAGAGTTAGAAAGGTAGATTAGATTCAATCGTTGAGAACATCGGGTATTTTACCCCCCCCAGCCCCCCCTTGCTAAGGGGGGGAGTAAGAGTTAGCCCCTTGCTCAGGGGGGAGTAAGAGTTAGCCCCTTCTTGCTCAGGGGGGGAGTAAAAGTTTCTATAATCCCAAATCTAGCGGCTTGTTTGTATGTGATGATAACGGGATATTCCCCGCGCAATTTGCAGGGTCAAGACCAGTTTTTGACGGTTTTACAAAATGATGGGGTTCCTGTGGACGATCGCACTTCTGCCATTCCTCAACCGCTAGCCAAAGTTATCGATCGCGCTTTAATTGACAATCCTGAAATTTATTATAAAAGTGCAGCGCAATTTAAACAAGCCCTATTCAATAGTATATCGTAAATTATGGTTCGACTAGCAATAGGTTTTCAGAAACCGGGTTTCTTGAAGAAACCCGGTTTCTTGGTATTCTCACTCTGCCATCACAGACAACACATACTCTCCTTGATTTACTGACTGATTTGTCGAAACATCAAAAATGAAAACATCCGACTCAGCACAAACATCAACCAAACTCGGAAATTCTCCATTCTTATTAAAGCTGATAATTTGATAAAGCCGATCGTCCTTTTTGACATAACTCCCCAATTGCACTCGATTTTGAATCATCCCACCCGCCGGCGCGTAGTATTTTATTACCGAATTCTTTGGGGTGAAAATAACTTGATGATTCGCAGATTCCGGGAGGGGAAATCCATCTATTTTCAATAAACCCTTACTTGCTAAGTAATTTTTGATGCCCCGCAAGCCATTCGCCACCGACTCGGGATTCATTTCCATCCCCGAACCTAATTCTAAAGTCCAAGCTTCCACGTCAAATTTGAGCGCACTTCCCAATTCTGCCAAAACCTTCTCCAAAGCCAGCCAAGGCTTGAGAAACGCCTCGTCAAAAGCATCGCCGTCGTACTCGTTCATCAAGATTGCGCGATCGAGCAAAAAAGCTTTCGCACTATCCTCGCGGGAATTAAAACAGTAAAGGTAATCTAAACTTTGATTCGTAGAACTGTGCAAGTCCAGCACATAGTCAGCATCCAAATACAAAGATTGTAGCTGATATCGGTAAAGTTCGCTGTAGGGGCGGCAGCTAGGAGCGTTAATTTTTGCCAACTCTTTCGCAAAACTCAAAGCAATCGCTTTTCTGTAATTAGCTTTGACAGTATCGGCATCGAGATGGAGGTGAGACTTAGCAAAACCCAGAATATCTTCACCTTGCTTTTCAAAATCCCAGAAAATCCGGTTCCAATTTACCCCATCATAAAGATTGTAGCGACCAGGGGAAAAATGGTGCGATCGCTGACTGACACCCACAGGATTGCAAACAGGAACCAGCCAAATTTCCCCGCTTAACTGGCTGCTGTCCAAAGACATTAAAAACTCAATTAATTGGTAAATCACCGCATTACCGCTAATCTCAGCGCCGTGGAGGTTAGATTGGAGATAAGCTTTTTTGCCCGGAATCGCACCTTGGAACTGATAGACTTGCAGTGAAAGCCGATCGCCCGAAGCAAGCTGCACCACAGGAATAGTCGAAATAACTGGAATCATAGAGAAGGAAGAGGGAAAAAGGAAGGAGGAAGAGAGAAGAAGCAAGAGGGAAGAAGGCAAAAATTTTTTCTTTATTCTGCCAACTGCCAACTGCCAACTGCCAACAGACTTATTCCTTCATAGCCGATTTGGTGGCGAAGGTTTAAAATCAGTACAGTCCTCTGCTGATTTGCTTTTAGCAAGATTTCAGCATACTTACCCTGAAACCTGATAATAATCCTTGTGCCAGACACTGCCCAGAACCGCCCAGAGCTGGATCTGAAGACCATATTTCCCTTCGAGCTAGATAACTTTCAGAGAGAGGCGATCGCCGCCCTCGATGCAGGTAAATCCGTTGTCGTGTGCGCTCCCACAGGCTCTGGGAAAACGTTAATCGGGGAATACGCCATCCATCAAGCACTCTCCAGGAGGCGGCGCGTCTTCTACACCACTCCCCTCAAAGCTCTCTCTAACCAAAAGCTGCGCGACTTCCGCAATCAATTTGGAGACAACAACGTAGGTTTGCTCACGGGCGACATCTCCGTCAATCGAGATGCGCCGATTTTGGTGATGACTACCGAAATATTTCGGAATATGCTCTACGGTACGCCGATCGGAGAAGTCGGCACTTCCCTCACCGGAGTCGAAACCGTGGTGCTCGACGAGTGTCACTACATGAACGATCGCCAGCGCGGTACCGTCTGGGAAGAATCGATCATCTACTGTTCGAGCGAAATTCAACTGCTCGCCCTCTCAGCAACCGTTGCCAATAGCGAGCAACTCACAGACTGGATTAACAAAGTCCACGGGCCCACAGAGCTCGTCTACTCAGACTTTCGGCCAGTGCCGCTGCAATTCCACTTCGCCAACCAAAAAGGGATATTTCCCCTGCTAGACGAGACTGGCAAAAGAGCGAATGTCCGGTTAGTCCCCAAAAAGAAGCAGCAAAAAGTAGAAAGAGGCAGCATCCCCACTCCGAGTTTGACCGATGTTTTGGCCCGGTTGGACGATCGAGATATGCTACCAGCAATTTACTTCATCTTCAGCCGTCGCGGGTGCGACCAAGCAGTCGCAGAAGTCGGCAATTTCTCCCTGGTTAACGAAGCCGAAACAGCCGAACTCAAACGCATCATTGACGATTTTTTACAGCGAAACCCAGAAGCAGAACGCTTCGGTCAAAAAGAAGCACTTTTAAAAGGCATCGCCGCCCACCACGCAGGCATTTTGCCCGCTTGGAAAGGCTTAGTAGAAGAACTCTTTGGCAGAGGTTTGATTAAAGTCGTATTTGCCACCGAAACCCTAGCAGCCGGGATTAATATGCCCGCCCGCACCACAGTCATTTCCACCCTGTCCAAGCGCACCGACAAGGGACACCGACTGCTCAACGCTTCAGAATTCCTGCAAATGGCCGGTCGGGCGGGTCGGCGGGGCATGGACAAGCTGGGGCACGTCGTCGCAGTTCAGACGCGCTTTGAAGGCGCAAAAGAAGCCTCGTATTTGGCAACAGCCAAAGCCGACCCCCTCGCCAGTCAGTTTACTCCCAGCTACGGCATGGTGCTGAATTTGCTGCAAACTCACACTCTCGACGAAGCTCAAGAGTTGGTAGAGCGGAGTTTCGGTCAATACCTATCTACCTTGTACTTGCAGCCGCAGCAAGAAGAATTAGACCGATTGCAAACAGAATTGGAGGTGCTGGAAGAGTCCCTGGCGGCCGGAGGAAATGTCTCCACCCTAGAAAAACACCTCGCCCATTACGAAAAATTGCAGGGAAGACTCAAAGAAGATAAACGTTTGCTGAAAACTTTATTGCAGCAAGCTGAAGAAGCCAGATTTAAGGAGATGTCCGTAGCTGTGGCTTTTGCAGTGCTCGGCACTGTTATGAGTCTCAAAGGCAAGCACGTTCCGACAGCCAAACGATCGCACACAAATCCTGTACCCGCCGTATTGGTTGCCAAAATCGCAGGTTCCGGCCAAGCACCAAATTTGGTGTGTTTGGGCAAAGATAACCGCTGGTATGTCGTCGCCATTAGCGATGTCGCTACCCTGCACGCCGAATTACCCCGCTTGACCGTTGCAGATACCTTGAACCCGCCGTCGGAAATGCCCCTGAGACTCGGCCAGTGCCGCTTGGCAAATGAAGAAACTGCTTCAATTGCTGCATCGATCCCAGAATTGCCGACACCGGAACCGAGCCCAGAGGCGATCGAGCAACAGCAGAAAATCGCAGCCCTAGAAGCTCAGCTAGAAATTCACCCGGTTCTAGAATGGGGCAATCCCGGTACTTTGCTCAAACGCCAGCGCCGCCGGGAAGAATTGAAAAAAGAAATCCGCAAAAGCGAACAAGAGTTAGAAAAGCAGCGAGCTCGCTACTGGGAGCAATTTCTCAACTTAATCGACATCTTGCTGAATTTCGGCTGCTTGGAAAGAGTAGTTTCGGCAACTGGAAACCGAGATGAATCCTCCGACAGGTTGGTACCCACAATCTTGGGCCAAGCTTGCGCCGCCATTCGCGGCGATAACGAACTGTGGCTGGGTTTGTCCCTGATGTCTGCGGAGTTTGACGAACTCGACCCCCACCACCTCGCTGCTGCTTGCGCGGCCTTAGTTACAGAAGTTTCCAGGCCGGACAGTTGGACTCACTACTCGCTGTCGCCGGAAGTTTTGGCACCTTTGGACAATCTGCAAAAAGGCCTGCGCCGCCGATTGTTTCAAGTTCAGTACCGCCACGAAGCTGTAATCCCGATTTGGCTGGAACGGGATTTAGTGACTTTGGTCGAGCAGTGGGCTCTGGGGGTTGAATGGCTGGAACTGATTAGCCATACGAGTTTGGATGAAGGGGATGTGGTGCGGATTTTGCGCCGGACTTTGGATTTCTTGTCTCAGATTCCTCATGTTCCTCATGTTTCGGATTCTTTGCGGAGGAATGCTTGTCGGGCGATGCAGTTAATCGATAGATTTCCGGTGAATGAAGCTGCAACTTAGAAAAGTGTTGACAGTTGACAGTTGACAGTTGACAGTTGGCTGTTGACAGTTGGCTGTTGACAGTTGACAGTTGACTGTTGGCTGTAAGCTGTGCGGCATCTAAATTGTATTTGGGGTTTTTCAACCCAAATGCACCCAGGTTTTAATCTAAAATCGTTTCCGGTTACATCGGTATTGTTCAAATTTCCAAACAGTCACCTGTCAACTGTCATGAGGAATAGACCCAGATTTAAATCCCAAATCCCAAATCCCAAATCTAAAATCTAAAATCTAAAATCTAAAATCGCTCGATCGCTCTTAATTGTTATTGAATTTTTATTTAGCGGTGTGGTGAGTAATTCTCATATTTATGCAACAAATCAATAAGCCCGAACAACTGCCTGATGCCTGCTCCCAGGTTCAAAAAATTCGCTTTTTCACTTTCTTGCAAAGAGTCTTAATTGGAACTCTAGCTAGTACATTACTCAATCTCTTTATCCTATTTCCCTCTCCGAGTTTCGCAGAAGTAGTTCTGGGCGTTGTTCGCAGTTCCGAGAATTCTCCCGACTGGGTGAAGATTACCACGCGCCTCTGGGAAAGCGGCATTGCTTACAAACCAATCAATCTCGAAGAAATCAAAAATGCGGCGGATTTAGCAGGCGTTAACGTGCTGTTTTTGCCCAACATTGAAACTTTGACTCCGGCACAAATTAAAGTTTTAGAAGCTTGGGCCTCCCAGGGCGGCCGCTTGATTGCTTCGGGCCCCGTCGGCCGCAGTTCCCCGGCCTTGGTGCGCCAATCTTTGCGATCGCTCCTCGGGGCCTATTGGGCTTTTCCGTTAACCCAACCGGCGACCCCGCAACCGCGCAGCCGCTGTCGGGATCTGGCTTGTACTACTTCTAGCAGTTGGGTGCCACCAGAACAAAAAAATGCCTCAGTCCAAGGCGGTGTCTTGATTCCTGCCGATGCGAACAGTCAAACTATTGCTACTTGGAAAGATAGTTCCGGTTCCTCCGCAGCCATCGCCACGGATCGCGCTACATATCTCGGCTGGCGCTGGGGTAGCGACGGTTCGGCAAATGTAGATAAGGCTTGGCTGCAAGCCTCGATCGCCCGCTGGGGAGGCACAATCGCTTCGCAGCCTGTAGCGCCGCCCACTGCTGCCGCGACTCCGCTACCAAATCCCCCCTCCAGAGTCACTAGAAACACGCCTGGTTCGCCGCGCAGTATCCCGCTGAGCGGACTTTCTCCCTCGGGTGCGCTTTCCGATCCAGTACCTGCAACTTTTACAGACCCTTCCGATCAATCTGCGCCGGCGGGTTTGGACGTGCAGGCAAATTCCAATAAGCCGATCGTCAGCATTGAAGCCTATTTGATGCGCCAAGAACTCACCAACCTCCTCGGCAGGTTTGAAAGCGCCCTGACAGCAGCTAATTCAGCCAATACCGCCGTCAATCTCAATGCTGCTACCCCCCCTCAACTGGTGGCTGCAAGCAACAGTGCCGGCGGCCCGGCAGCCAGCCGCCCGCCTGTTCTGCAAGGGGCAACGGCGCGGGCGATCGCCCAAGCGCGGCAGGTTTTGCAAACTTTTGACCAACTGCTGCAAGAGCAAAACTATGCGGAGGCTAGAAAGCAGTGGGTGGAAGCGCGACAGTTGCTGTGGCAAAATTACCCGAAGGAAGGGCAGCGCGTTGGGGCTGAAATTCGGGCGGTTTGGCTCGATCGCGGTACGATCGTCGCAGCGCGATCTGAGCAGGGTTTGGCCGCAGTGTTCGATCGGCTCGCCGCCGCCGGTATCAACACCGTTTTCTTTGAAACTTTGAATGCCGGATATACGATTTATCCGAGTCAAGTTGCACCGCAACAAAATCCCCTGACTGTTGGCTGGGACCCGCTGGCATCTGCAGTTAAATTAGCCCACGAGCGAGGCATGGAACTGCACGCTTGGGTTTGGGTTTTTGCTACAGGAAATAAGCGCCACAATACTTTAATTGGCAAGCCTAGTTCTTATCCCGGGCCGGTGCTTTCCGCTCATCCACAGTGGGCCAATATTGACAATAAAGGACGCACGCAACATCCTAACGATGGTAAATTTTATCTCGATCCTGCTAACCCGGAAGCGCGGAATTATGTGCTGCAAATTGTCAGCGAAATTGCCAACAACTACAAAGTAGATGGGGTACAATTAGACTATATTCGCTATCCTTTTCAAGATGACAATGCGAATTTTACTTACGGTTACGGTATTGCGGCGAGGCAGCAATTTAGGCAGTTGACTGGTGCCGATCCGGTGAATATTTCCCCCAGGGACGGCAGTTTGTGGCGGCAGTGGGTTGAGTTTAAAACTAATCAAATTAATACTTTTGTAGCTGAAGTTTCTCAGCTTTTGCGGCAGAATTATCCGCGCACAATTCTGTCGGTGGCGGTGTTTCCGCACCCGGAAAGTCAGCGGATTTACAAAATTCAGCAAAATTGGGAAGTTTGGGCTCGTCAGGGCATTGTAGATTTGATTGTGCCGATGACTTATGCTTTGGATACGAACCGACTTCAGCGCATCACCGAACCGCTGGTAAAGGAACAAATTCTCGGTTCGGCTTTGATTTCTCCGTCGGTTAAGTTATTGACTCTCCCGGAAGTTGTGGCGATCGACCAAATTCAAGCTTTACGCGATTTGCCGACTGGGGGTTATGCTATTTTTGCGGTGGAAAGTATCAGCAGCGCGATGCAGGGGTTTTTTAACCGCACTCAAGGCCGGCCGGTGCGTTCCACTTCTGCTGCGGAGCCGATTCCTTACCGGCAGCCGTTTGCGGCGGCGGCTTCGCGCTATACTGCTCTCAAGCAGGAATGGAGTTTTTTGTTGGCGAACAATCAGTTGCGGGTGTCGGAATCTGAACTGAAAGTTTTGGAAAGTCGATCGGATGAATTGGCGCAAGCTTTGAGCAAATTGGCGGCAAATCCTTCAACGGAAAGTTTAGCAACTGCTAAAAGATTGTTAAGAAGTTTTCAATCTCAATTTCAATCTTCGATGCGCTTGCATTCTGCAGAAAATAGCTATCAAGTTCAAACTTGGCAAAATCGTTTGGAGAGTTTGGATATGCTGTTACGTTACGGCGAAAGGATGGAGTTGAATCGCAGGTAAATGCAGGTTTTTATGGTGCGCGCGGCTGTGGATAGGGCGATTCCCTACGGGATAGCTTCGCTTCACGTACTCTCCCTTTCCGCAGAAATACGCTATAGTAATTTAAATTCATACCTGTACTGTTGTCAGTAACTTACAATCTCAGTCCTGCGCTCATAGTAATTTCCCTTGCCTGGAATAAGTAGGCGGTGTACACGATCAAGCACTTTTCAGGGAAGCGCTTTATCATGTCCGCTCGAACAACCACAATAGACTTGAATTGCAGGTATGCGCTCTCCTATCTTGAAATGCCTCTGCGTTGCATCTGCGTTGGATCTGCGCTTTATTTTTCAATACCAAAAATTTATGCAATAAGCCTAATAAACTTGGGCTATGAACCCGGTTTCTACGAAAAAGTTCTGGTTAAATAACGAGAAATCCAGAAAGAAACCGGGTTTCTGAGGTCACGCACTCCAAACAAATAAACTCCGCCTTTTAACACTTATCAATTACCAATTACTAATTACCAGTTACGATTACAAATCTGTACCTCACTCACTTGATAATTGCCATAGAATGAATATGTTTCCTACACAGCTCAATCGCTTTGTTACCAGAATTATCGGCAAAGTTCCATTACAAACTGTGCTAGTAGTTCCTTTTTTAGTGCAAATTGTCGGCATCGTAGGAGTTGTAGGTTGGCTGTCGTTCCAAAACGGTCAGCGGGCGGTCAACGATGTGGCCGCTCAGTTGCGGGGAGAAATTAGCGATCGCATCAAAGACCGTATTGAAAATTATATGTCAATTCCCCATATTGTCAATCACCTGAACCTTCAAGCGATAAAATTGGGACAGTTGAACCTAGAAGAAAAGCAAAAACTAGAACATCATTTCCTCCAACAAATTCAATATTTTGATTCGATCAGCATCATTTACACAGCCACAGAAAATGGAGACCACTCGGGAGCAATCCGCACTAAAGCCCAGATTTTGATATCGGCTGCTGACAGCTCTACTGGCAATAAATTAGCTCGATATACTGCTGATTCTCAGGGAAACCGCGTTCAATTAGTGGAAATTTCACCCGATATTTACGACCCGCGAGTTCGCCCTTGGTACATAGCAGCGGCAGCGGCAAAAAAACCTATTTGGAGTCAAATTTATACGGATTTTTTGACGAGGGAACTGGCAATTACTGCTGCTTTGCCTATCTACGATGACGGTGGCAAATTGTTAGGAGTAGCTGGCAGCGATTTGCTGTTTTCCCGAATCAAAGAATTTCTCGTCAGCCTCAAAATTGGCAAGTCGGGGCAAACTTTTGTGATGGAGCGATCGGGGATGTTAATTGCCACTTCAACGGCGAGTCAAGAATTCGTGGTGGAAGGTAAAGAAACAAGACGCATCAAAGCTTCAAAAAGCGAGAATCCGGTAATTCGCCAAACCACACAGTATTTAGAGAAATCCTACGATAACTTAGCTAAAATCTCTAATTCTCAACAGCTTACTTTTGATGTTGACGGCAAGAAAAATTTTATTCAGGTAGCTCCTTTTAAAGACGATCGAGGGTTGGATTGGCTGATTGTAGTAGTTGTACCCGAGTCCGATTTTATGGAGCAAATTAACCTCAACACGCGCACGACTTTTTTGTTGTCGGTTGCAGCTTTGATTGGAGCGGCAATTCTGGGAATTTTTACTGCTAAATGGGTAGTTCAGCCGATTTTAAGATTGAATGCGGCGGCGAAAGCTTTGGCGCGGAATGAATGGGATACAAAGCTCGCTCTGAGTCGCGAAGATGAACTCGGAGAACTTGCTGCTGCTTTTAACAGCATGGCAGAGCAATTGCAGCATTCATTTACTTCCCTATCGGAAAGCGAAAGCCGAGTTAAACAATTTCTCGATGCAGTACCGCTAGGCATTTTTATTGCAGAGCCAAACGGTCAACCTCACTACATTAACCCTACAGGAGAAAAACTTTTATCTCAAGGAATTGTGGCAGCCGATGCCGAAAGCTTGCGCCAATTATACCGAGTTTATTTAGCTGGAACTCAGGAAATTTACCCGGCGGAACGCGACCCAATTTTAAATGCTTTGCAGGGCCAAAGTGTCACTGTTGATGACATTGAAATCTCATCCAATAACAAAACTGTTCCCCTGCAAATTTGGGGAACTCCTATTTACGACGCCCAAGGAAATATTATTTACGGAATGTGCGCTTTCCAAGATATTACAAAACGCAAACTAGCGGAGAAATTATTAAGGGAATACAACCACAATTTAGCCGTGCAAGTTGCGGAACGCACCGCCGATCTTGCCAAAGCAAAAGAAAAATTTTCTAAAGCTTTTCGTTCTAGTCCGAATGCGATTACGATCACGAGAATCTGTGACGGCTGCCACTTAGAAGTTAATGATAGTTTTTGCCGGATGATGGGCTACAGTCAGGAAGAAATTATCGGTAAAACAGCGGTGCAGCTCAATTTCTGGGCGAGTTTGGGAGAGCGCGATCGCATGATTCAAATGTTAAAAGACAAAACAGCAATTCACAATTACGAACTGAGGTTTCGCAATAGAAAGGGTACAGAAAGAACGGCGCTGCTGTCGATAGAAACCATCGATATTGACGGAGAAGCTTGTTTTTTGTCGATTTCTAGCGATATTACCGATCGCCAACAAGCAGAAACTGCCCTCCGGGAAGCAGAAGAAAAGTACCGCAACATTTATGAAAATGCTTTGAATGGAATCTTTCAAACTGCTAGTGACGGGAAATACATCAGCGCTAACCCCGGTTTAGCTCAGCTTTACGGTTACGAATCGCCCGCAGAATTAATAGCAGCACAGCCCAATTTCAAGAACCAGCTTTACGTGAAGCCCAACCGCCGCGACGAATTTGCAGCGCTGATCGACGAGTACGGGATACTATCAAACTTTGAATCGGAAATCTACCGCAAAAATGGCAGCATAATCTGGATTTCCGAAAATTGTCGCGCTGTCTGCGATGAAGCAGGAAATCTACTTTACTACGAAGGTTTTATTAAAGACATTACTGATAACAAACAAGCGGAAATCAAAATGCAGCAGGCGAAAGAAGCGGCGGAAGCAGCAAACAAAGCTAAGAGTACGTTTCTCGCCAATATGAGCCACGAATTGCGATCGCCCCTGAACGCGGTCATCGGCTTTGCTCAAGTCATGATGCGCAGTAAAACTCTGTCTCCTGAAAATCAAGAAGATGTCGCAATTATCCTGCGCAGCGGCGAACATTTGCTGGCTTTAATTAACCAAGTTTTAGATTTGTCAAAAATCGAAGCTGGACGCACTACTCTCTATGAAAAAAACTTCGATTTGTACAGACTGCTCGACGATTTAGAAGATATGTTTGCTCTCAAATCTGAGGAAAAAGGCTTGCAATTAGTGTTCGAGCGAGGCGCGGAAGTGCCCCATTATATTTGTACCGATGAAGTGAAATTGCGCCAAGTTTTAATTAATTTGCTCAACAATGCAATTAAATTCACTTCACAAGGCGGAGTCTCGGTGCAAATCAAAGGAGGAAGGCGGGGTGTAGACAAAAATAGCCGCGATCGATTGCCCGATCGCTACTCGCTACATTTTGAAGTTCAAGATACGGGTGCAGGCATTGCTCCTGATGAAATCCATCAGTTGTTTGAAGCATTCGTGCAGACAAAAACAGGTAAAGATTCTCAGGAAGGAACGGGTTTAGGTTTAGCGATTAGCCGCCAGTTCGTGCAATTAATGGGAGGTGAAATTACTGTTGCCAGCAACCTCGGAAAGGGTGCAGTATTTCAGTTTGATATCCAAGTTCATCTGGTTGAAGCTGGTGATATTGAAAGCAAAAAAACTCAACGTCGAGTCGTTGCCCTCGAACCGGATCAGCCAAGTTATCGCTTGCTAATTGTGGACGACAAACCTTTGAACCGCCAACTGTTGGTAAAACTTCTCAGTCCACTAGGATTTGAGTTAAGAGAAGCTAATAACGGTAAAGAAGCGGTGGATATTTTTATGGAGTGGGAACCGCATCTGATTTGGATGGACATGAGAATGCCCGTGATGGATGGCTACGAGGCAACGAAACAAATTAAAACTACAACTGGCGGGCAAGCAACGGCGATTGTTGCCCTGACTGCTAGCGTTTTGGAGGAAGAACGGGCGGTGATTCTTTCGGCTGGTTGCGATGATTTTATGCGGAAACCATTCCGAGAGGAGGATATTTTTGTGGCAATGGGAAAACATTTAGGAGTACGCTATATTTATGAAGATCCAAGCGTAGTCAGTGGGGCAGGTATAGGGGAGTCAAGTCAGGAGGTGCTGACACCGGAGGCTTTTGCCTCTCTTTCTCCAGACTGGATAGCCCAATTAAAGCAAAATATTTTGAGTGTGGACATGGACGCGATCGCCAGTTCGATCGCACAAATCCGCACTGTCAACTCCTCTCTTGCGGACACGCTTCAAGATTGCATTAATAATTTTGAATATGACAGAATTTTGAACATAATCGAGATCAGCGAGAACCAGTAAATACCCGATGACTTCTACTTTACCGAACACCAATCGAGCTAATATTTTAGTAGTGGACGACACTCCAGAAAACCTGCGGCTGCTGACAGGGATTTTGAGCGAAAAAGGCTATCAAGTTCGCCCGGTTCCCAACGGCAAGCTAGCATTGTCTGCAGCCCAAAAAATACCCCCGGATATAGTGCTGCTGGATATTATGATGCCGGAGATGGACGGTTATGAAGTTTGTCAGCAGCTCAAAGATTCTGAAGTCACAAAAGACGTTCCGGTGATTTTCATCAGTGCCATTAACGACGTGATGGATAAAGTTAAAGCTTTTGGCGTTGGCGGAGTTGACTTTATTACTAAACCGTTTCAGGTTGAAGAAGTTTTAGCCAGAATAGAAACTCATTTAAAAATTTGTTCGCTGCAACAAACTTTGCAAGAAAAAAATCAAGATTTAGCAATTGCGCTCCACCAATTGCAAGCCACCCAAGAGCATTTGGTTCAATCGGAAAAAATGGCTGCACTCGGACAACTGATTGCCGGCATTGCCCACGAAATCAATACCCCACTGGGCATTATAGGTTCGTCTATTAATAACATAGCTAATTTTGGAGACGATTTTTTAGAAAAAATGCCTCAAATTTTTCAAAACCTTTCTGAAGGAAGCCAAGCTTATTTTTTAACTTTGCTGTATAGAGCTACCCATCAAGAAACTTTATTTACCAGCAAAGAGAAACGGAAATTCAAGCAGAAGTTGACGGGGGTTCTGATGGCAGAATCTGTTGAAAACCCCGAAGACATTGCCGATACTTTAGTTGACATGGAAATCTACGAAAACATAGAAAACTTGTTGCCACTTTTTAAATTGCCGGATTGGGAAGTAGTTTTAAATACTGCTTACCAGTTTGCTAGCTTTAAAAAAAGTATTAGCCTGATCCAAAGAGCGACAGCAAAGTCGGGCAAAGTAGTATTTGCCTTGAAAACCTACGCTCATTTCGATAGCAAACAAGAAAAAGTCCAGGCGAACTTGCACGACGGCATTGAAACTGTGTTAACGCTTTATCAAAATCAACTGAAACACGGTATAGAAGTAGTTAAAAATTATGGAGATTTACCCAAAATTATGTGCTATCCAGATGACTTAAATCAAGTTTGGACAAATCTCGTTCACAATGCCCTGCAAGCGATGGATTATAAAGGTATTTTGACAATTAAAACTCAGCAGGAAGAGGCAAATATTTTCCTCAAATTTACTGATAACGGCAAAGGCATTCCCCCCGAAGTTATTCCCAAAATTTTTCAGCCATTTTTTACGACTAAATCTGCGGGCGAAGGTAGCGGTTTGGGATTGGATATTGTGAGAAAAATTGTTGAAAAACACGAAGGCACAATTGCTGTAGCTTCTGTACCGGGGCAGACAACTTTTACAGTCTCGCTGCCTATCTATTAAACAAAAATTATTTGTAGTGGGCTGATTCCCGATGAAACTCCTGGCTGTCTCTCTGGCAAAGATAAGATTTAGGGCGATAAACCGAGTTTCTGTTCGGAAGTCCTATTAAAATAATATCACTTTAAAAAAAAATGTAACTGTAGGCAAGTTCCCAACCCTTATGAAATTAGTCGTTCCGCATCTAAAATCTAAAATCTAAAATCTAAAATGGTATAAGATAGGTGACAGATATCCTCTATCCTCGCCCGAAATCAATAAGGTAGAAGCAAGTCATGTCGGTAAACCACTAAAATTAAAGCAGAGAGGAAAAGATGAATAAGCCTGTAATTCTTTGCGTTGACGATGAACCAGATATCTTGAATACTCTCAAGATGCAGCTAAAAAATGAATTTAAAAATGATTACTTTTATGAATTAGCTGAAAGCGGTGATGAAGCTTTAGATTTACTTGATGATTTTCAAGAAGAAGCTCAAGTAATTGTGGTTGTTTCTGATTGGCTGATGCCCGGAATTAAAGGTGACGAACTTTTAATTAAAGTTCACCAAAAATATCCTAAAATTATTAAGGTGATGTTGACGGGACAAGCTGATGCAGCGGCACTTCAGCGGGCAGTAGAAGAAGCAGATTTATACTGTTGTTTGTACAAGCCGTGGCAAAGCAAAGACTTAATAAAGATTATAAAATCTGGGCTGGCTAAGTTATGAAAAAACCTGTGATTGTTTGTATTGATGATGAACCTGATGTTTTGAACAGTTTAAAGATTGAACTAAAAAAGGCGATCGGCGATCGGTGTATTATTGAAACGGCTGAAGGGGGCGCTGATGCTTTAGAGTTGCTGGCAGATTTGCAGGCGGATGAATACGAGATTGCTTTGGTGCTTTCCGATTATATCATGCCGGATATTAAAGGGGACGAACTGCTCCGAAAAATTCACGAAAGCTCGCCGGAGACGCTGACGATTATGCTGACAGGACAAGCAGATTTGGAAGCTTTGAGCAATGCTATCAAGTATGCTAAATTGTACCGTTATATCCCTAAACCTTGGCAAAATGAGGACTTAAAATTAACGGTAGTAGAAGCAGTTCACAGTTACTTGCAAGACCAAAAGTTAACAGATGAAATTCTGAAACGGCAAGCAGTAAACGAGGAGTTAAAGCTAGTAAATGAGGCCCTGTCTGCGAGTGAAAGCCGCCTGAGTCAATTTTTAGAAGCTTTGCCAGTGGGGGTATCTGTTTACAATCCCGACGGCTCGATCGCCTATTTCAACCAGACAGCGCAGGAATTGCTGGGTGCAAACACTATCGCGGAAAGCACTGCGGAACAATTAGCTGCAACTTATCAACTTTATGTTGCCAATACTGATGAGCTTTACCCGCCGGATAATCTGCCAATTTTGCGCGCACTGAAAGGAGAATTTGTCAAGGTTGACGATGTAGAAATCCGTCAAGATGGCAAAATAATTGCGATCGAGATCAATACCACGCCGATTTTTGACGCTAGCGGAAATGTTGCTTATGCGATCGCAGCTTTTCAAGATATTAGCGATCGCAAACAAGCCGAAAAAATACTAGCAGATTACCAGCGCACCTTAGAAGCTCAAATTGACGAACGCACAGAACAACTGCAACAAGCAAAACAAGCTGCTGAAGCCGCAAACACAGCTAAAAGCACGTTTCTTGCCAATATGAGCCACGAGTTGCGCACACCTCTCAATTCCATACTCGGCTTTGCGCAAATCATGGAGCCCAGCCCGAATCTTACTCTCGAAAACCGAGAAAATATGAGAATTATTCGCCGTAGTGGCGAACACTTGCTGACATTGATTAATGAAGTCTTAGACTTGTCAAAAATCGAAGCGGGGCGGATGACGATCGACCCGAAAATTTTCGATCTCTACCGCTTGCTTGAGGATTTGCAAGATATGTTTCAACTGCGGGCACAAAATCAAGAATTGCAGTTGCTTTTCCAGCGCGATCCAGACGTTCCCCAGTACGTGCGAACCGATGATATTAAACTGCGGCAAGTGCTGATTAATCTTCTCAGTAATGCGATTCAATTTACGCAATCAGGCAAAATTATTTTAAAAGTTACAAAGTTAGAGAATTCGGAATTTATTAATTTATTAGAAACTCCCATAGCTTGCTTTGACACCACAATAAGTATTCGCGATTTTTCGAGAACTCGGAGTAATTGTGAAACAGTTGATTTGAAGGAAGAGGCTGAGGATTTAACTGGTCCGGGTTTTTTCCTTCAGTTTAAAATAGAAGATACAGGAGTTGGCATTGCTCCGGAAGAACTGGACAATATTTTTAAGGCATTTGTGCAAACAGCTTCCGGTCAAAAAAATCATAAAGGCACGGGTTTAGGATTAAATATAAGCCGTCAATTTGTCCGCCTGATGGGAGGAGAAATCGTCGTAGAGAGTCAACTGGAACTCGGCACTACTTTTAAATTTGAAATTCCAGTCGATGCGGTTTATGATGCTGATATTCCAGCCCTGCAAATTAACCGCGAAGTTACTGGGTTGGAACCTAATCAACCGTGCTACCGGATTTTAATTGTGGACGATCGCGAAGACAACCGCCAACTTTTAGTCAAAATGCTTTCTCCCTTGGGTTTCGGGCTGCAACAAGCCACTAACGGCCGCGAAGCAATAGAAATGTGGGGAAATTGGCACCCGCACTTAATTTTGATGGATGTGCGAATGCCAGTAATGGACGGCTATGAAGCTACTAAAAAAATTAAGGCGAGTATACAGCAGAGAGAGCAAGAACTGCAAAAAAATGGGGAAATGAATATTTCCGATCCTGAATCCCCAATTCCCAAGATTATTGCTTTGACAGCTAGTACAATTGAAGGAAGGCGATCGTTTGCTTTATTGGTCGGCTGCGACGATTTTATTAGCAAACCTTTCTGCAAAAAAGATATATTTGATACCCTCAACAAGCATTTGGGGGTGAAGTATGTCTACTCTAACTCAACGGACTTTATCTCAACAGGCGATCGAAATAATCTATCTGCTTCCCCCTCTAATGCTGGGCTTGCTTGTTTGCCCAAACTTCCCGCAGAATGGATAAACAACATTAAGCAGGTAATCCGCAGTGCTGATTTTGACTTAATTTCCAGGACAATCGAGGGAATAAGGGATGCTCATCCTGAATTTGCCGAAATCCTCCAGGGTCATCTCGATAATTTTGATTACCAGAAAATTTTCAATGTAATTACCGAGACGGAGGAATCAGATAATGCAGATCGAGGCGGAACAAACTGAAAACTATCAAGCAGATATTTTAGTAGTTGACGATACGCCAGATAATCTGCGTTTGTTGATTAGAATTCTGCAAAAAAACGGCTATAAAGTTCGACCTGTTACTAATGGTTTTTCTGCCCTAGATGCGATTGAATCTAGCGCACCCGATTTGATTTTACTAGATATTATGATGCCGGATATTGACGGCTACGAACTCTGTCAAAAACTAAAATCAGATCCGCAATTTAGGGAAATTCCCATCATTTTTCTCAGCGCGCTAGAAGAAGGAATAAATAAGGCAAAAGCTTTTGAAGTCGGCGGAGCAGATTATATCACAAAACCTTTTCAGGTGAAAGAAGTATTGGCGCGAGTGAGCAATCAACTTACTGTGCGTTCATTGCAAATGCAATTGCAAGAAAAAAATCAAAAATTGACCGATCAAAACTTCCAGTTGCACCAGGAAATCGCTGAGCGCCGCCAGGTTGAAATGGAAACAAGATTGCTGCTGAAGGCTACTCAAGCTATTAGCAAATCTGAGGATTTTGAGTCTGCTATAGATGTGATTTTAGGTTTAATTTGCAAAACTATTGAATGGAATCTGGGCGAAGCTTGGATTCCTTGCAGTGACGGCTTTTTAAAATGCGCTACAGGCAGGTACATCAGCGACTTGAGTTTTGCGGAATTCCGAGAAAAAAGTTGGCAGTTAATTTTTGCTCCCGGTGTGGGACTCCCGGGGAGGATTTGGCAGTCGCAGCAGTGTGAATGGATCGAGGATGTTTCTACTGCACCGGAACAAGTTTTTTTGCGATCGGAAATCGCGGTGAATGTGGGATTAAAAGCGGCTTTTGGAGTGCCGATTTTGGCGGACAACCAAGTGTTAGCTATTTTGATTTTTTATCGCGAGAAAGTTCTGAAAGGTCAGCCGCGGTTGTTGGAATTAGTGAGCGCGGTTGCTACGCAGCTCGGTTCGCTGATTCAGCGGAAACAAGCTGAGGCAGCGCTGAAATTGCAGCAAGAGCAAACAGAGAAATTGCTGCTGAATATTTTACCTAAACCTATTGCCGAGCGCTTGCAAAAAGAGCGAAAGTTGATAGCCGATCATTTTGATGAGGTGAGCGTATTGTTTGCTGATTTGGTGGGTTTTACAGAGTTTTCTTCTCACAAAAGTCCGACCCAGTTGGTAGAAATTTTGAACGGAATTTTCTCGGAATTCGATCGGTTGTCGGAGTTGCACGGGTTGGAAAAGATTAAGACTATTGGGGATGCTTACATGGTGGTTGGGGGTTTGCCGACGCCGCGGGAAGATCACTCTGAGGCGATCGCACTTTTAGCTTTGGAGATGCAGGCAGCTTTGAGGAGGTTTAATGTCAAAATGGGAGAAAATTTTCAATTGCGGATTGGAATTCACAGCGGTTCGGTGGTGGCGGGGATTATTGGGATTAGCAAATTTAGCTATGATTTGTGGGGGGATACTGTTAATGTTGCTTCGCGGATGGAGTCGAACGGATTGCCGGGTAAAATTCAAGTGACGGTGCAGACTTACGAGCGCTTGAAAGAGCAGTTTGTTTTTGAAGAACGGGGTCATATCCCGGTTAAAGGTAAAGGAAGAATTCTGACTTACTGGTTGATTGAAGCACAAAGTAAATTTTTGTGATTTTTAGAGGTTAATTTCAATTAATATCTAAATTAAATTAAATTTGCACTTTCAGGAGGGCTAATCCTTTGCAAAGAGTTGAAACAAAATCGCCGACAGCATTGAAAAGAGTCCTAGTTATTTTAATGTCATTGCTAGCAGTAGCGGTACTGTCGATCGCTACTTTTATCGCTATACCCGGAGAAAAAACAGTGTTTGCTGGAAAAAGACCTGCCAATATCGGGATTGTGTCAGGAAAACTTGCAGCGTGTCCGAGTTCCCCCAACTGCGTCAGCAGCTTCAGTCAAGATGCGGAACACAAAATTGAGCCTTTGGCATACACTTCGTCCCCTGCTGAAGCGATGGCCAAGCTCAAAGGGGCGATCGAGTCTTTGGGAAAAACTAAAATTATCACGGCAACGGATAATTACCTCTATGCGGAGTTCACCAGTGCTTTGATGGGGTTTGTTGATGACGTTGAATTTTTGGTAGATGATGCAGCAAAAGTCATCCACGTGCGATCGGCTTCGCGTCTGGGAGAGTCAGATTTAGGAGTTAACCGCAAAAGGATAGAAACTATCAGAACTCAACTAAATCACCTCTGAACTTCAAATTTTTAGCTTTCCCGAAGCCCCTCTCCTGCAAGATGAGGGGCTTTGATTTTTGTAGCTCATTATGTAATGTTCATTTGTAACCATCTACTTAACAATTATTAACAGTAGCAGCTCGCGATCGGGACACCCTATTGCTATGTCCCTACAGATGCTCGCGTACCATCTATATGTAGCACTACTTGTCAGAATTGGTATAAGAAACCTGTTTTCTGCGTCAGTCATGTTTAATGTAAACTGCTGTAATGCTGAGTCTGCCAACAGCTACTATTTGCATCTAGAGGAATTTACAACCTTAAAAATAGCTGAGCGCGCTAGCACAGAAAAAGAGATGCCGTAGTATTCCTATAGTATTAAAGGCCCTAAATTATACACTTCTGACTTTAGGGAGAGGGAACTGAACGAATTAATTTCTACTATTAATTTAAGTAGAGCGAAGAGGAAAAAACACATGGCACTTCAAAGATTAGCAGAATTTTATCCTAATTATCAGGAAGAAATCTTTGCGGGAGACGACATCAAAGGATTTGATGTTTATGCTGGCGACTCTGATGAAAAAGTAGGCACCGTTTATGACGCTTTGGTTGATGACACGGGGCGTTTCCGCTATCTGGTAATTGATACCGGTATTTGGATTTTTGGCAAAAAAGTATTGCTGCCAATCGGCTCTGCTCGCTTCGACTACGGAGCCCGTCGCGTGTACGCAACAGGCCTTCGGAGCAAAGCTCAAGCAGAACAATTGCCGGCTTACAATGAATTAGAAGCAGTAGATTACGATCGCGAAGAACAGGTAAGAGGCGTTTACCGCAATCAAGATACTACCGCTGCAAGCACTGCAACTCCTGCTAGCTACGATCGCAGCAGCTACAGCTACGATATCGACCGCCCCCTCTACGAAACCAACGAACAGCAGCACCAAAATCTCAAGCTTTATGAAGAACGCTTGATTGCTAACAAACACCGCGCAAAGACAGGCGAAGTAGCAGTTGGCAAGCGCGTGGAAACTGAAACAGCGCGAGCTTCAGTACCAGTTGAAAAAGAACGAGTGGTAATCGAGCGAGTAACGCCCGTAGAAGCGGGTCGAGTAGTTTCAGTCGGTGACGCTGACTTCCAATCAGGGGAAGTTGCACGCATGGAAGTCTACGAAGAAACCGCCGACATTCACAAGGAAGCTTTCGTGCGGGAAGAAGTCAACGTCAGAAAAGAAGTGGTTCGCAGCACGGTTGAGGGCGAAGAAACCTTGCGTCGTGAAGAATTAGACGTTAAGAGCGACGGAACTGCGGTTGTAGATAATAAAGATATCTAAACCAACCGCAACAGGTATTGCATAGGAATTGCGCATGAATCACATAATTCTGGCACTGCGCAGGTGAGATTTGTGGCATCGCGCAATTCCTATAGAACGGGGCGGGTGGAGTACAAAAATTGTCTAGTTTTGGCAAACTTTATGCACTTTTCCCGCCTTGAGCAATTCCTAAGAGAAATCCCCAAGCAGAAAAGTTTCAGGAAATTTTAAAAAATGAACGGTCAAGCCTCAGCAGAAAAGATAGCAGCGGCCAAATCAATTGCCCGTCTCAACCGGGTTCCGGAAAAAGTCAGAACTAAGCTAAAAAGTTTTACAGTCAAAGACAACCAAGGTCACTTGGTAGGCAAAGTTAAAGATGTCTATTTTGATCCTAACGGTCAGTTGAACTTTGTGGTAGCAGGGCTAGGCAGCGAAAATACGCGCACTTTTTTACTAAGTATTAAGCTGCTAAAAAAAGTAGATTATCACCAAAAAGCGCTGTTTGTAAGTATTAATTCGGATCAAGTCGATATGCTGCCGCCTGCTTCGGCAAATGGCGGACGCGAGTCTTTAGAAAATGCCTCAGAATCGCATAATGAATTTAACAACAGCGAGTTAACGAATCCCTCAACAGTTATGTCGAATCTAACAGATGCCGATCGCACAGATGAAAATTTGGAGATCGCTGAGGATGAGGAAAACTTGGATATTGTCGATCGAGAAGTAATTCGCCTGCTAGAAGAACGATTGGTGATCAATCGCAGCAAGCGGAAAGTCGGCGAAGTCATCGTGCGCAAAGAAATTGAAACTCGGATGGTACAAGTGCCTATCCAGTGGGAAAAGCTGATTGTCGAACAAGTCGGCGACGATCCGAAGGTGTTGGCAGAAATAGATTTGGGCGAGGGAAACATCACCGGTATAGATTTGACGGAGATTAAGAGCGATCGCCAGGAACCGACAGTTAAGGCTGAATTTACCTCTGTGCAGAAAGCTAGCAAAATCTTAAATTCGATCGCCTCTCAACCCCGCCACGGTTGCGTCAAAGTCCGCCTAGAACTCGTTCTGGAAGACAAGCAACTTGAGGATACTTACCAAAAATGGATGACGGAACACCACTCAGAGAGTTAAACTATTCGTCCTTTTCGGTGTGGATTTTAGCTATTAGCGAGAAACTTAAATCTCATAGCGGATTGTGGCGATCGTTTCTGCGGACAAATTTTTCCCGCATCTACTAAGATCGTGTTCGGTAAATTAACCGTAATTTTGGTAGGGGCGGGTTCACCAATATCTATAATATTAAGCCCGAGATCCGTAAACTCGGCCCGGCCGGGATATTTAAATTTTTAGCGATCGGCATCCAGACAAAATTGTACCCAATTGCGGTAAAATTATGCTGGTCAAATTTAAAAGTATTTGAAAATGCCCAGCACAATCTCCGACATTCAAGTAAAAACGATCGCAGGCGCAGACAAGCAGCTAGGAGAGTACGCTGGCAAGGTACTCTTGATAGTTAACGTAGCTTCCCAATGTGGCTATACACCTCAATACAAAGGACTCGAAGAATTGAGCCAGAAGTACGGCGCGGCTGGACTCCGCGTTTTAGGATTTCCCTGCAACGACTTCGGAGCTCAAGAACCGGGAAGTAATTCAGAAATCGTCAATTTCTGTACTACAAAATACGGCGTCAGCTTTGAATTATTTGACAAGGTACGCGCTAAAGGCAGTCAGCAGCACCCGCTGTACGCCAAGCTTACGAGTGCAGTCGAACCCAAGGGTGAGGTTTCCTGGAATTTTGAGAAATTCTTAGTTAGCAAAGAGGGTGAAGTGGTTGCCAGATTCCGCAGCAGCGTGGGCCCAGATTCGCCAGAATTGATCGCTGCGATCGAGCGAGAATTGGCAAAATAAGAAGTTCGGCGACGAAGCAGTCTATAGGATTTAACGGATTTAACGGATGGATGTTTAGGGAAGAGGGAAAAACTTAATATGCTTCTTTTCTAAGTTTAGAGCTTCTTTTTTTCTTCTCTTCCCCATTGTTTGGAAGCACTCAGCAATTAACAAATACCCATGATTGGATTTAATTGGAGAACGGTTTAATTTAATGGAAAATACATCGGGATTAGATTTAGTTGTAGGTTTACTTGCCTTTGCAATTCTTGCAGGCGGGTTGGCAATGCTATTTGTAGGCATGGCATCGTTCCCTAAAGAAAAATAACCAGAATTGATATTATGTGCGATCGCACATAATAAAAGTGTTTGTAGTGAGGAGTGAAGTCCTCATAGAAATCTGAGGAATGAAGTCCTAACTACCAACTTAAAACCGTTATTTTTCAGGACACGATCTGAATAAATATAACAGCATTCAATTTTAACATTCGCAATTGACTATCATGCAAACTACCGAAAACACCGTCAAAATTGTCCTGAAGCCGGGGAACTTGCGGCGCGTTCACCATATCGCTTTAAACGTGCGCGACATGAAAGCTTCCCGCTACTTCTACGGTACAATTCTCGGTTTGCACGAACTCACAGGTGCAGAAATCCCCGCAACTTTAACAGAAATGGTAGCCGCTGGTAAAGTCGCTAATTTCGTCACCCCAGACGGCACTGTGATTGACCTATTTTGGCAGCCAGACTTGGAACCGCCAAACCCTGACCCGGAGAAGGCTTTTACTCGCGCCAACCACTTAGCCTTCGATATCGAGCCGGATTTGTTCGATCGCGCTCTGGAAGTGCTAAAGTCAAATCAAATTGCGATCGACAGCGGCCCCGTCACTCGCGCTACAGGACGCGGCATTTACTTTTACGATCCTGATGGATTTATCATTGAAATCCGTTGTGATGCAGCTTAAACAGTCGCTATCGGGCTGGCGGTGAGCCGTGCGCACCATACATTTACTATTTCGATCGGGGTGTTCCGCGCGCAGCCTAGGTTTAGAGTTGTTTTATTTTCCGTCTTTGCTAATAGATTGCTTCGGCCAAGTAAACCGAAAAGTTGCTCCTTTACCTTCGGCAGATTCTAGGGAAATAGTACCCCCTTGACCTTCGACAATTTTCTTCACCAGCGACAAACCAATGCCAGTATTTTCAACTTTATCCCGAGCTTCCAAGGTCTGAAAAATTACAAAAACTTTATCGTGATATTCAGGAGCAATCCCCGGCCCGTCATCCTCTACAGAAAACTCGTAAAAATCATCTAACTCTTTAACCGATATTTTTACGTGACCGGATTCACATCGATTGTGCTTGATGGCGTTGCTAATTAAATTAGAAAAAACCTGCTGTAACGGCAATTTTTCGGTCACAAAAATTGGCATTCCCGGTTCAATTTTAACCTCAAATCCAGGCGGCGGCGCCAACGAATCAATAATTTCTGCTAATAACTTTTCAACTTGTACAATTTCTGAAGACACTTGAATGCGTCCGACGCGGGAATATTGCAGCAGTCCCTCAATCAAACCTTCCATGCGGTGAACTCTGCCGCGCAGCAGGTTCATTTGGTGCAGAGTATCCTCTGTCATCGAGTCGCTGAGGTCTTCTTCTATCCAACTGCTGAGATTTGCGATCGCCCTCAGCGGCGCTTTCAAATCGTGAGAAACTACATAAGCAAACTGGTCTAATTCTTGATTCCGCTTTCTCAAAACATTCGTCGTTTTAGCCAGCATCTGCGCCGTCCAAGTCAATTCTTCAGCGCGCAACCGCAGCGATTCCTCAGCTTGTTTGCGTTCCCTAATATCTTCTACCACACCCATCAGAAATGGACTGCCATCTTGTTCTCGCAGCACCGAAACCGTTAAGTTTGTCCACACCAACTCTCCATCTTTGCGGACGTAGCGCTTTTCCATACCATAATGTTCAACTTCTCCTGCTAACAATTGGCGCAAAATTTCCAGTTCGCTTGCCAAATCCTCCGGCCAAGTAATCTCCTGAAATCTTTTTTCCATCAATTCTTGGCGGGTGTAGCCCAAAATCTCGCAAAGTTTTTGATTGACTAACAGAAATTTGCCTTCGACAGTCTTTTGGGCCATGCCGACTGCCGCCTGCTCAAAAGTAGCGCGAAACCGCTGGGCGCTTTGGGCTAAAGCAATTTCTGAGCGCTTGCGATCGCTAATATCGTTGCTGATTTCCAAAATAGCCACAGGTTTATCTCGATCGTCGCGCTGCAAAGTCCACCGGCTGGCCACGGTTATTTTTGTCCCGTCTGCCTTGGTGCGTACCAGTTCCCCTTGCCAAGAACCCCGCTCGAAAAACACTTTTTGAATTGCCTCGAAAGGTTGCGTCCATTCTGTTTGCAAAAGCTCGTGAATATTTTTTCCTACTGCTTGCGACTTCCGCCACCCGTAGAGCCACTTCGCTCCCAAATTCCAATAAGAAATCGCGCCGTTCAAGTCGAGCACCGCGATCGTATCGTTCGCTAAATCCAGCATTTGCGCTTGCTTGCGCAGAGTTTCCTCAGCTTCTTTCCTTCCTCTGGCATCGCGGCAAACCGCAATAAACAAGTATTGATTTTCCAGACGCATTTCGCTGACAGCCAACTCCATCGGAAACTTGGTTCCGTCGCTGCGAAGTCCAACTGTTTCTTGCTGGTAAGTCTTCAGCTTAGTATCGGGATTTAACACAAAATATTCGATCGAATAATCCCCCGCGCTGCTGTCCGGCTCCGGTTGAGCTATCAGCCGCCGAAGGTTCGAGCCAATTATGCGATCGGCTTTCTCCCCAAAAATTTTTTCTGCTGCCTTATTAAAAGACTCAATATTTCCCTGTGCGTCCAAAGTAATAATACCGTCAGCCGCATTGTCTACCACAGCTTGAATGCGACTTTTACTTTCTTCCAAGCCAGCTTGCCGCTTCCTCAATTCCTTCTCTAAACTATCAAATAAATACCAAGAAGCCCCTGCACCCAAACAGCCGAAAACCAAACCAGCTAATTGCACGAAATTAGTGCAATCTATCAACTCCCGTATTTGCCCCTCTAAAGATTTCTGGTAGGCTTCGCGCGCATCAGCAAACGCATTAATTTTTTCGCGCAGTCGATCCATCTTCAATTTACCTTGAACGAACACCTGAATTGTTTCCGGCGACTGCACCCTTGTTGCCGAACTGTCGAGCTTATTCAAAGTGTTTTGCAAGACATTTATTTGCTGTTGGGTACTTTGTTTAATTTCTTTAAATCGCTGAGCTTGCAGTTGATTGTCTCGAACCATAACCTCGAGTTTAGCCAGCAGCAGAGGCAAACTCTTCTTTGCTTCTAAGTAGGGTGATATAAATTCGCGGCGCTTTGTCAACCCGTAACCCCGAATGCCCGTTTCTGCATCCACCACGATTGTTAACAAGCGGTTAGTTTCTTCAAGTATTTCCTTATTAATATTTGCTCGCTTTCTGATCTGTAGGCTGCTATCCCGGAGCCATGCAATTGCTATCAGCGAAGCAAACAGACAAATCACGGGGATAGTAACGATGACTGTTCCCCGCTGGCGAATTGGTCGGTCTGTCCATACAAATTGGACGCAGCGATCGAGCAAATACTTCACGGATGTTGAAGAAGAAAGTTTGCTGGCAGTATATCGCTTTTTGGCAATTTAGGCTAGGGATAAGTTCGTTTTTTTTGTTTGGCGATCGCCGGGGACTAACCGTGGAAACTAGATTAGACCCCTGCTATACCTACCTGCTGAGAGTAACAGCAGATTTTTTTGAACGGTTTTTAAACGGAGACAAGGAGAAGGAAATGCCTTTTTTCGGCAGCGAGACAGCAGGAGAACCAGAAACGAGCCTTTGTGCTTTACCTTCGTTTTCGCCTTCGGCTTTTGCTGTCAAACTAGAGTCTGTTTCGCAAGCATTCTGAACATTTGTAACTACAGTAGTCCACCTGCCTGTAACGGGATCGCGATAACAAGTGAAAGGATTTATTTTTAGCGGTTGACTGCAAGGTTTAATCATGTAGATGCACTCCTTTGATTCTCAGAACTTGCGCACTGCTTTCAGCAGCAGTGCTATCTCGCCAGTATAAACAGCAGTATGAAGGCAAAAACCAGAATTGTGTTTCTGTGCCCAGAGACTTTTGATAATTCCTGATTTCCTGTTAACTTTTGCCTTCTACTGGTTGCCGACCATAGCATTACTTTTACCAAAATGCCTTTCTGCAAGCAACCCCTCACCCCCTTAATCAGGTTGAGGTGCGACTTGTGAATGCAGCGAGGCGCGAGATCCTGCCTGCGGGAAAACTTTGGGATAATACAGGTATTCTAGGCTGGGAAAAAATGTTACTGTGTGATCGGCAACAGACGTCGATCGCGATCTGTGTCACAATTAAAAAGGGAATTGGTAATTGGTAATGGCGAATTGATAATGAGGGAATTAGTAATCGGGAATTATTCCATCTCTTCCTTTCCTTAAATCGGTTAAATCCCGTACACAATCCGTTGTATAACTTCATTCTAACTAATATTAACTTTTGCCTTTAATTGAACAGTAAAAGTAGAGCCAACACCAAACTGACTCTCAACAGTGATATCGCCGCCCATCATCTGGCAAAACAAGCGGCTAATGGCTAATCCTAAACCGGTGCCGCCGTACTTGCGAGTAGTCGAAGCATCCCCTTGAATAAAAGGTTGAAACAAACCATGCTGCTGTTCTGCCGACATCCCAATCCCCGTATCGGATACCTGCAAATAAACCGAATCGCTGCCGCCTGCTGATTCGCGAGTCGCGCTCAACAGCACGGTTCCACCTTCGGTAAACTTCAAGGCATTCGAGAGCAAATTGAACAGAATTTGCCGGACTTTAGTCAAATCTGCATACATCACTCCCAAATTGGGAGAGCAAGAAACTTGCAATTCATTGTGATTTTTTTCGACCAAAGGGTGCAAAGTTGCAACGACTTCTTCTATTAAATTGCCGAGGTCAAAATTTTCTAAGTAAAGCTCCATCCGACCCGCTTCGATCTTAGAAAGGTCGAGAATATCGTTAATTAAAGTCAGCAAGTGTTTGCCGGCGTTATAAATTTTTTGGGTATCCGGAAGTATCTCTTCGAGTCCCGATTCCAGTGCTTCTTCTTGTAGCATTTCGCTGTAACCGATAATCGCGTTGAGCGGCGTCCGTAGCTCGTGGCTCATATTGGCTAAAAAAGTGCTTTTAGCTCTCGAAGCTGCTTCAGCTTTGTGTAAGGCTTCTTGCAAAGCTATTTCGGTTCTTTTGCGCTCTGCAATTTCGATGCGGAGCAGTTTATTGGCGGCGGTGAGTTGAGCGGTACGCTGATCGACGGTCATTTCTAGCTGCGCTTTGGCTTTGGAGAGTGCTTCCTGAGCCCGCTGGCGCTCAAATCCTTCGATCGCCAGCGCTACCAAATTTGCCAAAGAATCGGCGAATGTGCGCTCCTCCAGAGCCCACTGGCGGGGCGCGCCGATATGTTCGAGAGAGAGGATACCGACGATCTGGCCGCCGAGCCTAATTGCTACATTTAAGATGGATGAATTTGGCTTGCTGGCATCTGGCACCACAGCGGAATGTTCGGCTACCGAAGATAAGTGGGAGAAATTTGTTTTTAGAGAGTTTTGAGTCTTTGGCAGAGGTTCTAAAGCTTTGTCCGATCGCACATTTTCGCCCGGTGCGTCGCCTTCAACATCTAAAGTTGAAAATTTTAAATCGCTTGCCGATATGGACTGGTGGCTCAAATGATTCTCGCGGGTGCGATCGTACAAGTCCAGACAAACTAATTTGAGGTTGGGGATTGTAAATTTAGAACGATTGACCGACTCGTTTTCCTCTGGGGCGGCAGTCTCTGTATCGGTTGATTCTGTTTGGTTGTGGGCGAGCGATCTCTCGGTAAAATTTAGCTGAGGATCGATCGGGTAGCGAGTTCCAAATCTTCCAGGGTTGTAAAGCCAGACGCTGACTTTTTCCACATCCAAAGTGCGGGCGGCAGCCTCAGTAATTTCGCGAATTCCCACATTCAGCGCACCGCTGTTGAGAGTCCTCTGCCGACCTAGCTGCAACAAAGCCAAACTCTGGCGGCGGAGCCGCTTTTCGCTCTCTTGGAGAGTTTGTTCTGCTTCCTTGCGCTGGGTGAGGTCGTACAAGGCGCACAATGCCGTCTGCTGACCGTTAAACAGCAGCGGCTCAACCGAGATCATCACCCAGAAAGGGGTGCCGTCTGACTTTTTGCAGTGCAGTTCGTAGTTTTGGAGGTGTCCGTCTTTAGCAATTGCCTCAAGTACCTTTGGGCGATCGCTGGGGTTTAAGTAAAAGTCTAGAGTGCTGCTACCGATCAATTTTTCTAGGGGTAGGTTCAGGAGAGAAGCCAATTGAGGGTTCGCATACAGAATTAAGCCGTCACAGAGGCGAGAAACCAATACCGGAACGGGAGTTGCCGAGGCGATCGTCCGAAACTGCTCTTCGCTTGAACGCAGTGCCAACTCAGCTTTGCTCAGCAAGTGAGCTTCCATCGTATCCGAATGTTCGGTGGTAGTCTCCAGCATAATTTCTAGGTCAGTCTTTTCGCGCTTCAAGTTTTCAAGTTCTGCACTCAGCCGCTGAACGTCAAAAAGTAGCTGTTCTGTCGATGGTTCTTCCTGCATAGCAATTGAAAATTGGTAATTTTTAGTTTATTTTGAATTCTTTTACGGTTTTGTGCTAGCTTAACTATGACTTATTCCCATTAACTTCAGCCACCCTCATCCTGGTTCCCGGACTTAGCTTGGGGTTCATCTTTTTTACCTTTTTCTATACTATTCCAATTCTAAGTGCAAGGAAGGCATCAGCCGTTGCAAGTTCTTCAGGGATTTTTTCTGCCAGTGGATCTGTTTAGAGCCTTTTATGGCGATTTGAATATTTTTTTGCTGGCGCACTTTGATAATAAATTTTGAGACAATATTAATTCCCGAACTATTTAAAAATTCTAGCTTTCGCAAGTCTAGAGTAACAGTGTTTGGCGAGGATTCAGCCACTTCGTTGAGCAGATCGACGATCGGCGCGTATTCTTCCACCTGGCTGAGTCGGAACGAGCCGCTGCAGGTCACTGTTTGGGTATCGCCATCGTAGCTGAGCGTGTAATCTTTGGTCTTAATCTCCATACTTTTCTCGGTTGTGGGTTGTTAGCGGTAAAGGGGCTTTGGCTGCGGGAGCGAGGATTGATGTTCAGGCTAGCACGATAAAAATTCGGCCGTTTGCCGAATGCCTTTGCTGGTGTAACTTGTATTACATATACTGCTAACTGTAGCATTGCCACAGGGCAGTTATGAGTTATTTTGGGATTTATCAGTTGTGATACCAGTTGGAAAAAAGAATGCAACTGTTGACTAGCTCTCTACCCTGGTAGTCATTAGTCATTGCCAATTATTCAATTATTCAATCTAAAATTTTAGGAGTTGTGGGGCTGTAGGAAACCAGCTTTTGCTGAAGTTCCGAGTTATCAATTCTGTTCTTTTTCTCAATTTAGTATTGACAAATTTACCAAAATGTGAGAAAAATTTCACATCTAACCCAGCAGTGAGTAGGAGAATATTTAATGGCAATTTCACAAATTACAGAAAAGCTTTTGGCTGCTAAAAAAGCTAAGGGAATTAGTTTTGCAGATTTGGAAAAACTTTTGGGGCGCGACGAAGTTTGGATTGCCGCGGTTATTTACCGTCAAGCAACCACATCTGAAGATGAAGCAGAGAAAATTGTCTCGGCTTTGGGACTAGATGGCGAGACGGCTGCGGTTCTCTGCGAACCTCCGTTAAAAGGTTCTTTGGAGGCCTCGGTTCCGGTCGATCCTCTGATTTATCGTTTCTATGAAATTATGCAGGTTTACGGGATGCCGCTCAAAGCAGTGATACAGGAAAAATTTGGTGACGGGATTATGAGCGCGATCGACTTTACATTGGATGTCGAGAAAGAAGCAGACCCAAAAGGCGATCGAGTGAAAATAATTATGTCGGGAAAATTTTTGGCATACAAAAAATGGTAAGCCAGTCTTGCTTTACCTTCAAGTGAAAATTAAAAAATCAACATTTGGTCGAATGACTAATGACTAATGACTAATGACTAATGACTAAGGCCTCAAAAGTGTTAACTTAGAAATAGAGATCGCGAAGCTTGACTCCGCCAAAAAAACGGAGACAAGCCCCCGACTTAAGTCGTGCAGAGCCCCAAATTTTAGACCATAGTTCAGCTCCAAAATTCATCTGTGGAGTAAATCTAAAATCTAAAATCTAAAATCTAAAATCGACTGACTGGCTTGGGTGTCCGATCGGGAAACCTTTCTAGGGCAGAGCTAAGGTCGATCCCGCGGCAACTTCCCCAGTAGAAACAAGCAACCGCAACCGTAAAGTAAGAGGCAAATATGTCAAAATATGACTCCCATCTGAGATGCTCCTTTTGCGGCAAGTCGCAAGAGTACGTCCGCAAGTTAATAGCTGGGCCCGGGGTCTACATTTGCGATGAATGCGTGGAACTGTGCAATGAAATTTTAGAGGAGGAGTTCTTTGACTCCAGTAAAACAATTGGTCAACAGATTCCCCAATCAGAGGTGCGAGAGTCTCAGGGACAAGGAACGCGGCGTCCGGGTCGATCGAATAAATCGAAAATTGTTTTAGGTCAAATTCCGAAACCGACAGAAATCAAGCAGCATTTAGACAACCACGTTATCGGCCAGCATTCAGCAAAAAAAGTCCTTTCTGTAGCAGTTTACAACCACTACAAGCGCTTGAGCGTTGACCAAGCTAAAGATAGCGACAAGTCTTCCCCTGACAGCGATGTAGAACTGCAAAAATCCAACATCCTGCTAGTCGGGCCGACAGGTTGTGGCAAAACTTTGTTAGCGCAAAGTTTGGCGCAAATGCTGGAAGTCCCGTTTGCGGTAGCCGATGCGACGACGCTGACAGAAGCTGGATATGTCGGCGACGATGTAGAAAATATTTTGCTGCGGCTGTTGCAAATGTCGGATTTTGATGTCGAATCGGCGCAGCGCGGCATTATTTATATTGATGAAATTGACAAGATTGCTCGCAAAAGCGAAAATACTTCGATTACCAGGGATGTATCAGGAGAAGGAGTGCAGCAAGCGCTGCTAAAAATGTTGGAAGGAACGGTGGTTAACGTGCCCCCGCAAGGAGGCCGCAAACATCCTTACCAAGATTTTATTCAAGTTGACACGAGCAAAATTCTATTTATTTGCGGCGGTGCTTTTGTCGGTTTGGAAAAAATAGTTGAACAGCGTTTGGGTAAAAAATCCTTGGGCTTTATTCAGCCAACAGAAAGCGACAGCAACTCAACTTTGCCGGCTAAGGATAAGCGGGCTGCTGATATTTTGCAGCAGGTACAGCCTGACGATTTAGTCAAGTTTGGTTTGATTCCTGAGTTTGTCGGGCGGATTCCGGTGGTGACGGTGATTTCGCCGCTGGATGAAGCAGCTTTGATGCAGATATTGACCGAGCCCCGGAATGCGCTGGTGAAGCAGTATCAAAAGCTGTTGAAGATGGACAGCGTGGAATTAGAATTCCAGCCGGAAGCTCTGCGGGCGATCGCCCAGGAAGCCTACCGCCGCAAAACTGGCGCCCGAGCTCTCCGCAGCATTTTAGAGGAGTTAATGCTCGATGTGATGTACGAGTTGCCTTCTCGCAAGGATGTGGCTCACTGTATGATTACTCCTGAAATGGTCGAGAAGCGATCGACTGCTGAATTGCTGTGGCATCCCGCTTGGCACAAACAGCACGAAACTGCATAATTTGTAATCTGTAGGGTGCTTGTGGCGCACCCTACAAGCTTGGCAAATTTACTTTATGGCAGCTTAAAAAATGTCAGTCAATGTAGCTAAAGCCAGTAAAAAATCGAGATTGCCAGTATCCAGTTTGCTGCCGAGGATTGGAATTTACAGCGCGGTTATGGCTGGCATAATAGCGTGTTTTTACGATTTCAAACTCAATATGATCGCCCCGTCAAGCGATAATAAATATTCAGAAAACCCACAATATATTAGTGCCATCAATAAAGTGCAGCTCCATTACTATGCAGAGTACGGTCAATTTAGCGATTCCATTGCAGAATTGGGTCTTGGAATGAAAGAACACACCAAGAACTATCATTACACGATCGTCTCATCAATGGGCCCGGTTCAAACTAGGCACAATCACCGCCAACCAGCACAATTTGAAAGCGCGCTCGCGCTCGCGCTCGCCAAACCTACTGACAGGAGCCCCCCCGGGAAATCCTACACTGGCGCAGTATTTGCTTACAAAGAAAAGGGTAGCAATCTAATAAGAACTATTAGTGCTATATGCGAGAGCGATCGGAAGAACGCAAGTTATGCAGAAATTTGGAGTTCGCCAACTTTTGACGGCAAAAAAATTCACTGCCAGCCCGGAACAAGGTTATGGCTAAAAAATTAACTGCCAGCCCGGAACAAGGTTAAGGTAAGACCTTGAAACTATTTTGCGTCACTTTTTGACCGTCTAAGTAAAATTGAAACTGCCAATTGCCAGGTTTGTCATCTTGTTTAAAATTGTACCAGCACCAAGTATTTAATCGCTCGCCCGTCGTTTTTAAATAAGATTGACTCTGGGCTGCGAACAGTCCTTGAGGGTTGACAACCTTACAATAAGTTCTATATTCTCCTTCTGGCAAGTTAGCAGCACTTACAGCAAAATAGACTTTTTTGTTTTGCTTCAAAGACCAAAAATATCTAGTTTTTGTCGATTCTAGTTCGTCAGTTAACATCACTTGAGTCTGAGGATTTAACTTTTTTGCGTTGATTACTGGTTGGAGATCGACTGCTGTTTGAGGTTGGGGAAATTTCCAGAGCAAAGGAATAAAAATAGCAGCAATTGCTGTTAATAATCCGACTGATATCAGTGCGAGTTTTGACTTGTTACGCTGCTGAACTACCTCTAGGGGAATCAAAGCATTGAGGGCAGCATCCGCCGAAGGATAGCGGTGTTTGAAATTAGGTTCCACCATTTTTTGCAGCCAGTCAAGAAACTCTGGAGTTAGCTGCGGCAAGCGATGTTTAAAATTAATCCGCCCGGTATCGTCCATCAAACTGCCAATTTCGGTAGAATTGATGCCGATTAGCAAGCAAATTAGCGTCGCGCCGAGACTGTATAAATCCGATGCAACAGTTAGCTGGCGGTTGAACATTTGTTCTGGCGGCATAAAGCCCAAAGTGCCTTTAACAACGCTGCTGGCGGCCACTTCTCCCCCGCCGATTCTAGCAAATCCGAAATCGACAAGGCTGACATTCATCCGGTCATTTACTAAGATATTTTCGGGTTTTAAATCTCTGTGGATGACTGGCGGAACCCGATTTTGCAGGTATTTGAGTATTTCTAAAACAGAGATAGCAATTTGCTTGATTTGTTGGGGCTTCCAGCGGTTAGAATTTGCCAAGGAAGGGGCATTTTTGTATTCTTGCACCATGCAGAAACCCGATGCAGTTGGGAAGGAATCTAAATAGCGGGGAATGCTAGGATAGTCGAGTTCTCGCAAAATCTGAATTTCTTGTTCGCACGCTTGATATTGAGCCCAATTAGCGCCTGTTTGGGCAAATTGAAATTGTTTGACGGCGACGGAACGTTTGGTATTAATTTCGGTAGCAAGATAAGTAACTCTACCGCCAGCGCGATTGTGTCCGAGTTCGCGGGTTATTTGATAGCCGTAGTTGGAAAAGTCAGGAAAAGCATTCATAGGTAAATAGTTGATAGTTGATATAGCAATCCTAAATGAGTCGTAAAAAGATGTAGGGGTAGTGCCCCCGTGCCTACCCCGGCCTTATGGGGCAACCACGGGGGGTTTGCCCCTACAATAATTACACAAATGATTTAGGATTGCTATAGTTAGTGGTTGAGAATTGTGGTAGTTAATAGCGAGGTTTTTAAGAGTTGGATTTAAAGCGAACTCTCGAAACAATCCGCAAACAACAGGCAGGAATGCAGACTCTTAATGTTTGGTAAGGTTTTTAGTGAGGGCTTCAGTCATTGAGGTTGAAAGTCCTTGCTGCGAACAAGTTTTTACGGTTTAATTAAATTTGGTCGGGATTTGCGATATTTGGCAAGCATTCTTTTTGGTTTAAAAACGAGCGAGTCAATTAACGGAATTCCAGTGACGGCTAGAGATGTCATTATCGTTCCTCCTACAACTAATATTTCTCTGGGTTCAACCCATGCTAATTCAGATTCTAAGTTTAAAAAGTTTAGAAATGCTACTGACAAACTCATACAAAATCCGGCAGTAAGAAAAGCTCTTTTGGTAGCATCTACTTCAAGAATTTGTCTGGCTATCTGCTGGTCAATCAGCTTGTTAAATACCGAATTGACTATCTTGTAAATCAGGAATGCCAGCGTTAGAATCCAGAAGACTATGAAGCTATCAGCATACAATGAAAATGATAAAAGCAGCATAATAACTGCTACTATCGTAACCTTTTTGAGCGTCACATTTGTAATCCTTCCTAGTATTAAGGCTCCCAATAAAGTTACTGCGAGCGAAGCCAGCACTGACCCAGCATACACAAAGCTCATTAATTTATAATCGATCGTACCCTGCGCGATATCAAAAAGAATACTGGTTAATCTGCTGCTAATAACACTATAAAATATCAATCCTATTAACCCTCCACATAAAGCTAAAAACCAATTAAAATCATATTTGTTTAATTTGGCTGCAATGGCGATTTCGGCGACTGAAAATCCTAAGAAGCCACTCGTAACACTGATGGGAAGCATGATAGTAGTAGTCCCAAAATGCCAAAAGAAGCCACCCGGCGAAGAGAGGAAATTAGGAATTTCACTCAAGAAAAGTATCAAAACTATTAACAGCAAACCGTACATACAAGTTGGTGGTAAAATCAAACACCACATAAAAGTCAGCCTGAATACCGACAAAAAATTAGTTTTCTGCGGTACGGGCAGCGGGGCTGTTGTGACTTGCAATTCTATTGTATGAGTTTCTGGTTCAGAATTTGCGCGCAAGATGATTTGGCGGTTGTAAGTTTGACTTTCCAGCAATTTGCTCGTATCGACGGCGATTGTACACTCGATATTATTGCTTTCAAATGCCTCGGGTTCAAAGGAGATCCAAGAGTGGTCGTAGGGCGTGTGGGGCGGATCGTTCGGATGCGGGGCTACTTCCCACCTGCCACAAAGCATTGTATCGGGAATTGGGTTGCTAATTGCAATAGTTTGTGTTAAGATTTCTCCATATTCAGTAGCTGTGAATTGAATGCGATCGCGCTCAATTCTCACTTTCGGCAAACTGCTGACATCCAAAGATTGTAGCGCAGTTAAAGCATCCGCAGCCGATGGATATCTGTCTTGCAATCTCGGCGCTACCATCCTCTCCAACCAATTCATCCAACCCTGCTGCAATGGCGGTACTAAATGCCGGAAATGAATGCCATAATTGGCATCGACTAAATTACCGACATCCGCAGATTTCGTACCAGTTAACAAGCAAATCAGCGTTATCCCCAAGCCGTAAAGGTCGGATGCTTTGGTTAATTTTCGGTTGAACATTTGTTCCGGCGGCATGAATCCCATCGTGCCTTTGACGACGCTGCTAGCCGCGATATTTCCACCTCCTAGCCGAGCAAAACCGAAGTCTACTAAATAAACATTGAGTTCGTCATCTATTAACAAGTTTTCTGGCTTAATGTCGCGGTGAATTATCGGCGGTTTCTGAGATTGCAGGTTAACTAAAATCTCTAAAGTTGCGATCGCAATTTGCTTGATATCCGGCGGCGAAAAAGTCCGCGCGACAGCAGATTCGGCATTTTTGTATTCCTGCACCATGCAGAAACCGCTGTCAGTTTGAAAAGAATCGAGATAGCGGGGAATGCCAGGAAAATCCAGTTTTTGCAAAACTTTAATTTCTTGTTCGTAAGCTTCGTATTCTGCCCAGCTAGCACCTAATTTGGCAAATTGAAATTGCTTAATTACAACTAATTTTTGAGTATTCGTATTTTTCGCTAAGTACGTAACTCGGCCGCCGAGACTGTTGTGTCCGAGTTCTTTTTCAATTTGATAGCCGTGAGTGGAAAAATCGGGGAAGGCGTTCATATAGTTTGTAGTAATGTTTTTGTGGGATGGGCTTCTAGCCCGTCATTAACAGGCAAGATGCCTGTTCCACAAACAGTGATTTTTTTTTTATGGGTTTCTATCCTGTCAGCAACAGGCATCTTGCCTGTTCCACAAAGAGTTATTTTTTTGTGGGTTATATCCTGTCAGCAACAGGCAAGATGCCTGTTCCACAAAGAGTTATTTTTTTTCGGATGGATCGACATTACCAAAATAACTTTTTTCCAAAAAGGCGGCAAGTGCGGTATGATGTGATTTCGCGATCGGTTTTAGCGGGGAGCAGCCGCTAGAGGAAACGGGGAAAGTTCGGTGCAAGTCCGGCGCTGTCCCGCAACTGTAATGAAACCCTTGTGGTTTCTCAAGTCAGAATGCCCGCCGATATCTAACTCACTTTTGAACGCATCTGCGAGGTACGGATGATGGATGGAATTAACAGGGCTGTACGCACAAAGCACAGTCTGTTTGTTTGCACTGCTTGCGCTAGTGTTTGGAAAAACGGCAAACGCGAAGGCAAAAGCGGCGGTCAACAATTTATGGAAGACTTATCGAAACTCGCTAAAGATTGGGAATTTTGCGATGAGTTTGACATTCTGGAAGTTGAGTGCATGAGTGCTTGCAGTCACTCTTGTGCGGTGTCTTTTGCTGCTGTTGGAAAGTACACTTATCTGTTTGGCGATTTACCAGCAAATGAGTCGGAAAGCGTCGAGGCGGTACTCGAATGCGCGGGTCAATACTATGCCAAACCGGACGGTTTGTTGCCTTGGTCTGAGCGTCCTCAAGCTCTGAAAAAAGGCGTTTTAGCAAAGATTCCACCACTACCAAATTAGATAGGTTTGTAGTAAGGACTTTAGTTTTTCCCTTCTCGTTCCTAGGCTTTGCCTGGTAACGCATACGCAAAAGCTCTGCCTCGTATTAAAAGCGCTCCTTTATTCCAACGAGGCAGAGCTTATAGATCGGTATTCCCAGGCTCGGCCTGGGAACGAGATATCCCATCACCAAATAAGCACAAAATTATCAATGCACAAAATTCCTGTTACTGTCATCACTGGTTTTCTAGGTAGCGGCAAAACTACCTTAATTCGCCACTTATTGCAAAATAATCAAGGTCGCCGCATTGCTGTTCTGGTTAACGAATTTGGCGAAATCGGAATTGACGGAGAACTGCTGCGCGATTGCCAAGTTTGCGACGAAGAAGAAAATGTCAGCAGCAATATTGTAGAACTAACAAATGGTTGTCTTTGCTGCACTGTTCAAGAGGAATTCTTGCCGACTATGCAGGAACTGTTGAAGCGCAGAGAACAAATTGATTGTATCTTAATTGAGACTTCGGGCCTCGCACTTCCTAAACCTTTAATTCAAGCTTTTCGCTGGCCGGAAATTCGCACCGGTGCTACAGTGGACGGTGTAGTTGCTGTTGTCGATTGCGAAGCTGTTGCTAGCGGTACTTTTGTCGGTGATATCGATGCTTTGATGGCACAGCGACAAGCTGATTCTAGTTTAGATCATGAAACTCCGATCGAGGAATTGTTTGAAGACCAGTTAGCCTGTGCCGATATGGTACTTTTAACGAAGGTCGATCGCGTAGATGCGGAAACTCACAAGAAAGTCCAAAGCTGGTTGCAACAAGAGTTGCGTCCGAGTGTGAAAATTGTGCCCTGCAAAGGTGGCGAAATTAACCCCGATGTGCTAATGGGATTTAATGCGGCGGTTGAGGATGATTTGGAGTCTCGCCCGAGTCACCACGACACTGAGGAGGAACACGAACATGATGATGATATTAACTCGACTTTCTTTATTGCCGATCGCGAATTTGAACCTGAAGCTTTGGTGAAAAAACTGCAATCCTTGATGCAGCAGGAAGAAATCTATCGGATTAAAGGGTTTGTGGCAGTTCCCAAGAAACCGATGAGGATGGTGTTGCAAGGTGTGGGTTCGCGGATAGAATATTTTTACGATCGTCCTTGGCAACCTTCCGAACTCCGCCAAACTAAATTAGTGTTGATCGGTCGAGAGTTAGAGCGCGATCGAATTGCAGCTATGATTAACAATTAATTGTCATCTCAGAGGGGCGGGTTGATGGATATTTTGAATTGCAGCAAATATTATTGGTAAAACTCGCTCCTCCAAGCTCTCACGAACAATTTATTAACATTATTTAATATTGTGACCGCTGCCAGCAAGTTTGGTATAGAATAGCGATAATGGTTATCATTGTACAATAATCGAGGTCAAGTATGGTGACTGCTGGGGCGATCGAATCAGTTCCTGTTACCGTTCTCACAGGCTATCTGGGTGCAGGCAAAACTACGCTACTCAACCGGATTTTAACAGAGGAACACGGCAAAAAAGTTGCAGTCATTGTCAACGAATTCGGCGAAGTAGGCATCGACAACCAACTGATAATTGATGCCGACGAAGAAATTTTTGAGATGAACAACGGCTGCATTTGCTGTACAGTCCGAGGCGATTTAATTCGGATTATCGGTAACTTAATGAAGCGGCGCGACAAATTCGATCACATAGTCATCGAAACCACTGGTTTAGCCGACCCAGCACCCGTAATTCAAACATTTTTTGTAGACGAAGATATGCGGGACAAATTGCTGCTAGACGCAGTTGTCACCGTAGTCGATGCCAAGCACATCTGGCAGCACTGGGACGCAGACGAAGCTCAAGAACAAATTGCCTTCGCTGATGTAGTTTTACTCAACAAAACTGATTTGGTGACTGAGGAAGAATTGGCAGAATTAGAAAAGCGAATTCGCGCGATGAATGCAATGGCAAAAATTTACCGCACCCGCAACGCTGAATTAGCAATGGAGGCTTTGTTGGGCGTCAAAGCCTTTGATTTGAACCGGGCATTAGAAATCGAACCAGACTTTTTGGGCGAACACACTCACGAACACGACGAAACAGTTACTTCCGTAGCCATAGTAGAATCCGGCGCTATTGACCGCAACAAATTCAGCGATTGGATTGAGGAATTGTTGCGGACTCAAGGGCCGAATATCTTTCGGACAAAAGGCATTTTGAATGTCGCCGGAGACAACAAGCGATTTGTTTTCCAAGGAGTACACATGGTGTTTGATGGCAGACCGGATAGACCTTGGAAAGCCACCGAAACTCCGAAAAACGAGCTTGTATTCATCGGTCGCACTTTAAACGAAAATCAATTGCGAGAGGATTTTCGTAAATGTCTGGTTTAAAAAGTAGCGAACTAACCCTGGAGTTTCATGCCGAAGCCATGCTGTCTGACTACGTAACTGCTGTTACTTGGTCGCCGGATGGCACAACTTTAGCAATCTGTTCTGCTGCGGGCGAAGTGGTGCTGGCGGCAGTAGGGGCAGTTAATGAATTGTCCTTGCAAACGCTACAAACTGCCACGGGTAAATCAGCCGATTGCTTGTCTTTTTCCCGTGACAGTCAATTTCTAGCTGCTAGCGGACAAGATGGAAAAGTGCGAATTTGGCGCGTTAATTCTGGGGAATTAATTGCTGATTTGGATAACCAGCGCGTCTGGGTTGATAAGTTAGCTTGGAGTCCCAACTGCAATCAGTTAGCTTTCAGTATGGGCCGCTACGTTCAAGTATGGAATGCTGAGGATAATGTTGTTGAAGTAACGCTGAATTTCGACTCATCATCTATCCTCGATTTAGCATGGCACCCTATGGTTCAATATCTGGCAGTTAGCGGCTATCAAGGGGTCAAAGTTTGGCATGGCGAAGACTGGGACGAAGACCCGGAAATTTTATCAGTACCCTCTGCAACAGGTGCAATTGCTTGGTCGCCACAAGGGGAATTTTTAGCTTGCGGCAATATGGACAATACTCTAATTGTTAATGAATGGGGCAATTTTGAACCCTGGGTAATGCAGGGTTTTCCGGGGAAAGTTCGGCAGTTAGCTTGGTCGGATAAAACTAATTCCTTGGGTGCGCCTTTGTTAGCAGCTGCGAGTTCTGAAGGTATTTCAGTGTGGGAAAAACACGCTGATGAAAGTATCGGTTGGGATTCTTGGGGGTTAGAGGTGCATGAAAAAGTTGTAAATGCGATCGCCTTTCAACCTTCCACATTTTTATTAGCTTCCGCAGCCGCAGACGGTCAAGTTTGTTTGTGGGACGAAGCAGAACAATTGCTGCAAATTCTAGAAGGTGCAGAGGGCGGTTTTTCCTGTCTCGCATGGCATCCCGATGGTCAGTTTCTCGCCGCTGGCGGTGGTGGTGGCGAATTGCTTGTTTGGTCAAAGTCTATGCGCGGCAAAGGCTTCGGGCGGCGCTAAGTTCGCATACGCACCCGTTTGACCAAAACATATACAATTGAAAACTTTAGGACTTACCCACGGATGCCCAGAAACCGGGTTTTTCGAGCGTCTACTTCGTTGCAGACCGCATCAAGTAAAAAACCCGGTTTCTAAGCGTCGAAGTGCGTCCAGGACTGAACTTGCTCTTTACAAAATCCTAGATTACTATAAGTAGGGCGTTAAATTACTTTTTGGGTAAGTAAGCGTAAAAAACCCACAACAAATAGAGTGTGTGCATCCAGGGGTGTTATCCTCTCTTTCTTGTCAAAATCCCTTGACTGGGACTGAACAGCAAAGCCACTAAAAACAACCCAAAAACAACTAATACAATTGCCGCACCAGATGGCATATTCAAATAATAGCTGAAATACATACCAGTTACGCTAGCTGTAATCCCAATAATTGATCCCAATCCCATCATTAAATGCAGCTCTTTTACCAACAAATACGCCGTAATTCCGGGTCCGATTAACAGCGAAATTACTAACAGCGCCCCCACAGTTTGCAAACTCGCAACAATCGTCAGCGTAATTGCCGAAATCATCCCGAAATAAATCCAGTTTACAGGCAAACCGGACGCTTGCGCCCCCAGCGGGTCAAAAGTATAGAATAGCAGTTCTTTATAAAGGAGTTTAACCGCCACCAAAATTACCAAAGTTATGACAAAAGTCTGCTGCACGTCAGCAGGTGCAACTGACAAGATATTTCCGAACAGAAAACCGTCTAGGTCTAATTTGGTGGTTCGCAAGAGGCTAATCAAGGTGATGCTAATTGCTAAAAATGTAGATAGAATTAATGCCATGACGGCATCAATTTTGAGGCGCGATTGCGATTGAATCCACGCCATAATTACCGCGCTGATAATTCCCGATATAAACGCGCCGATCGAAATATTGAAACCTAAAGAAAAAGCTACTGGCAATCCTGCTAATACTGAATGGGCAATCATGTCAACCATCATTCCCATTTGCTGTACAATTAAATAAGAGCCGACAACGGCGCAGAGAATTCCTAGCAAAACGCCGACGGCGATCGCATTTCGCATGAACTCGAATTGTAGTGGCTCAATTAGTAGGTTTAACATTGAATTACATCAATAATAGGATTTTTTAAAGCACAATCAACTGCACAGGCGGGACGCCTGTGCCACAATCAGCTTTAAAGATAAATCTTTTTTTGCTTAGGCAGCCACTAAACTTAAATCGTATCCATAGGCTTTTTGAATATTGGCTGCGGTGAGCACTTCCCGGCAGGAACCCGTGGCAATTAACTGCTTGTTGAGCAATAATAAATTGTCGTACTGTTTTAAAGTTTCGCCTAAATCGTGGCTGATTACTAGCAATGTTTTATTTTCGGCTTTGAGTTCGGCAAAAATATCGAAAATAATTTCTTCTGTTGCTTTGTCGATCGCGTTAAAAGGCTCGTCGAAGAAGAATAAATCGGCTTGTTGGGCGATCGACCTTGCTAAGAAAATCCGCTGCTGCTGTCCGCCAGACAGTTCGCCAATTTGCCGATCGCGCAAATCCCACATTCCCACCCGCAGCAAAGCAGCTTTGACCAATTCTTGCGACTGCTTCGAGGGACTGCGAAACCAACCAGTCTGGACAGTTCGCGCCATCATCACCGCATTCCACACCGTAATCGGATAATCCCAGTCAATTTGCGATCGCTGCGGCACATAAGCCACCCGCGACAACTGTTGCTTCAGCAGCCGCCCCTGATATTTCACCAAACCCCGACAGGCCGGGATCAATCCCAGCATCGCTTTCACCATCGTGCTTTTTCCCGCGCCGTTGGGGCCGAACACACCAGTTAATTGCCCGGATTCTAAATGGAAATTCACGCTGTTGAGGGCCGAAATTCCGCGATAATTGACAGCCAAGTCTTGCACTTCTAGCATAATTCGAGATTTTGAGAACGATTCTTGTTCGTAGCTACTAGAATAGGATAACTCGAAAAAGCAATAACGATTATCGTTCCAAAGGTAAAAATGTTAAAGAAGTTGGCTGGAAAAACCAGCAGATTGTGCGGTGCGACTGTTTTGGCAATCGGCTGCGGACTGGTTGGGTGCAGTGGAGAGCAGAACGCAAGCAATGGCAGGCCACAGAGTCCCGCCGCCAACTTGCCCAAAGTCGTCGCCACGACTGGCGTTATCTGCGACATAACTAAAGAAATTGCTCAAAGTTCGATCGACACCATCTGTCTCATCAAGCCGGGAGACGACCCCCACGCCTATCAAACCAAGCCGGAAGACCGCAAAGCGATTGAAACAGCAAATCTGATTTTATACGGCGGCTACAACCACGAACCCAGCATCATTAAGTTAATTCAATCCAGCAGTAATTCCGCGCCCAAAATCGCCGTACACGAACTCGCAGTTCCCAAACCGCTGACGGGCGAACACGAGCACGAACACGGTGAAGAGAAAGCGGAAAACAAATCCCATGCAGAAGGCGAAAAAATTCCTGACCCTCACGTTTGGCATAACCCTCAAAATGGCATCCGTATGGTAGAAACAATTCGGGATGAATTGAGGAAAGTTTCCCCCAGCAATGCTCAACTTTATACCAAAAATGCAGCAAGCTTAACAGATGAGTTGCAAAAAATAGATACTTGGATAAAAGCTCAAATTGCGACAATTCCAGCTCAAAAACGCAAGTTAGTAACAACTCACGATGCTCTGACTTACTATGCCGATGCTTACGGTTTGGAGATTGCTGGAGCTTTGCAGGGTGTGACAACAGAGGAACAGCCCACAGCCGCCAGAATTGCGGAATTGTCCTCAGAAATGAAGACTGCAGGAGTGCCGACAATTTTTGTCGAAACCACAACTAATCATAAGTTGATGGAGACTGTGGCGAGGGAGGCAAATGTCAAAATTTCGGACAAGGAACTTTACAGCGACGAGTTGGGAGGCTCCGGCACCGGTGCTGATACCTATGAGGGAATGCTAAAAACTAATACTTGCGCGATTACTTCTGGCCTCGGCGGCAATTGTACTCCCTTCTCAGGACAAGCAACACCAACTCCCAAACCATAGACTTCGTAGGGTGCAGCAAGCACCTTACATTTACTGGGTACGCAGCACAATGCAGCACTCGCCCTCGCAGGGGTTTTCGATGGCGATCGCTGCGTTTGCTTCGATGACTTTAAGGTGAATCTTCCCCATCGGTGCTGGGGGGTTTTTGCCCAATTCCCAATTGCTTCTTAGAGGATTTTAAGTCTTTCCAAAGCGCCTTAATATCTTTATAGGCTTTCTCAGAACTAATTTTTCCCCCAGTTTCTAGCGAGCAAATATAAGTGATTTTTTGAGCAAACTCCTGCAAGTTGGCATTAAACGCCAAGTTTTCTGGCGTGAAATCACCGTAGTAGCGATTGCGAGGATGTAAAAAATCTTCCCGCTCTTTCATTGCCCCCTCCTAATTTAACTTTTGGTATGCAACTTTTGTTTCGGTCTCTGCTGTTAATAGCACTATTTGTACTTAGTATCGCGGCTTTAACTTGCTTCTATTGTATTGCGTAAGTAGCAATTGTGCTTTTTCGCTCTGTATTTAGTCTATTAATACAGTCTTAACCTTAAGCTAGCTTTATTTTAACTTTTCTTTAACCTAACAGCCAAAAAATTGGGAAATGCGAGGTTCGCATCTCCCTTTAGATAGATTTTAGAGCGGTTGATTAACCTTTTCTGAAGCCGAATATTTATTTGTGGCACTCGCAGCCGGTGTGGCCGCAGCCGCTGCCGTTGGGGTGGCCGTCAGCGCAAGCACTGGAACAGTATTGTTTGGCGTCTTTTTCAATGGCGTCACTGAGGTTGACAACGCACAGGCAAGAAGGACAGGCACATTTTGTTTGGGTGGCAGTAGTCATTTTAGATTCTCCTGGTGGGGTTGTTTGTCTATACTTATATATGAACACATATTCAGATATAAGTATAGGAAATGTAAAAGTTTTGTTACAAAACGTTTGCCATCGCACTAAAATGAAAATGAGAATTAAAACAAGCCTGGAAAAGATGTCACCCAACTCTGCTGTTAACGGAGCGATAACTCAGTCTCACGAACAAAACGATACACCAACGTGCGATCGACCGCACCTAGTTGACTGTTTGCGCGCCGGGGACATCCAAGAACACGTTCTCAACACTGCAAAAGCGCAGCGGATGGCAGAGTTTTTCAGTCTTTTGGGAGATGCGAACCGCCTGCGGCTGCTGTCGGTATTGGCAAAACAAGAACTGTGCGTGTGCGACTTGGCTGCGGCGTTGAGTATGAGCGAGTCAGCAGTATCGCACCAGTTGCGGGCATTGCGGGCGATGCGGTTGGTAAGTTACCGCAAGGTTGGGAGACAAGTTTTTTATAGTTTACTCGATCGCCACGTTTTGGAACTTTACCAAGCAGTCGCCGAACACTTAGACGAAGCCTAATATTATTCTCCTTCGATGGTGTGGCCCGTAGCGACAACAGCTTGTTTAATAGACTCATCAGAAGCTTTGGCTTCAACGCTGACAGTTTTAGCCGCTATATCCACCTTGACAGAAGCATCGGATTCAACAGTTTGGATGGCTTTGGTAATTGTATCACCGCAGCCAGTACAGACGATCGACGGAACTTTGAGTAGGAGTGCCATAATAAAAGCCAAATATTGTAGATGACAGTATTGATTGTGCTTTTATTTTAATCTAATTTCGCTTTCCAAGCAAAAGTGCGCCAGAATAAATTCTGACGCTACAAAAAGTAACTCCTCAGGCGCAGACTAATGATTAATGACTGATGACTAATGACTGATGACTAATGACTTAGTATCCGGTACGCACCGCCCAACGGCGGCGGCTACAGGTCGCAAACTAACAACTAAATCTACCATATCCGCTAAAGAAAGAGCTTGCCGCGCGTCAGAAACCGATTTTTCCGGTTGCGGGTGACACTCAACAATTAATCCGTCAGCACCGCAAGCAACCGCTGCTTTGGCTAGTGGTGCGACTAATTCTCGCTTGCCGACTGCGTGAGAAGGGTCTACAATTACTGGCAAGTGAGTTAACTGTTTCAGCGCTGCGACTGCACCCAAATCTAATACATTCCGGGTGTAATTGTCGAAGCTGCGGATGCCTCTTTCGCACAGAACTACATCAGGATTTCCGTGACTGAGAATGTATTCGGCGGCCATCACAAATTCTTCAATTGTGGCTGACAAGCCGCGTTTTAGCAGGACTGGTTTTCCGGCTTGACCGATCGCCTTTAGTAACTCGAAGTTTTGCATATTGCGACTGCCTATTTGCAGCATATCAGCATAGGTGACAACTGGCTCGATTTGGGCGATCGACATTACCTCTGTCACCACCGGTAAACCGTAACGCCGGCTGACATCGGCTAAAATTTCGAGTCCCTCAATTCCCATGCCTTGGAAAGAATAGGGAGAAGTGCGGGGTTTGTAAACTCCGCCCCGCAAAGCTTGCACGGAGGCGGCGGATAGTTGGCGGGCGACTGTTTCCATTTGTGCGGAACTTTCGACGGTACAGGGGCCGCCGATGATTAATAATTCTGTGCCGCCGACTGAGACTGTTTCTGAGAGTTGAACAATTGTTTGGTGTTCTGGATGAGATTTGGTTACGAGTTTGGCTTCTAACATTAGGGAATTTTCCTGGAAATTTAAGTGGGTGGTTGAAAACAAAAAACCCGGAACTTTTAAGAGTTCCGGGTTGGTGCGAAAAGACAGCGCGACAATTTACCCAGAACTTTGGTTGGGCCAAAAATAAAAGCTGTAGTACCAGTTACTGAATAATGTCATTGCTGTTTTCGCTTGTGCTCGATTGGTTGTTGGGAAAAGAAGTAGAAAAAACAAAACCGCAGGTGTTAATCTGCGGTTCGCCCGGATGTTCACAGTGAATTGCAAATTCACTCCGGGCGAACTTGGCTGTACCAAAAATAAAAATAGCTGTTGGCTGTGAACATAGGTGAAGTGCTGCGATTTGTGGATTAAACACAATACTATTGGACAAGCTATCACAGGGAGACTGGGATGTCAAGTATTGTTTGCAAAATGTCATTGCCGTTTCCTTCGGGGGCGGACACGGCAATGCCGTTTCCCTACGGATATTGGGGGCTTCGGCATTACTCTGGGGGCGGACACGGCAATGCCGTTTCCCTACTATGATGTTAGTCCCAGCCGAAATCTCGATCGCACAATTCGGCCAGTCTTTGGTTGTGCGATCGAAAATATGCTCTCAATTGCTCGTATACTGTCTCGCTGATGGGCGGATATTGGGTGGCGTTGTATTTTTCGTAGGTTTGTAGTTGGTGCGGCGGCAATTCTAAAAATTCTAAGACGCTGTTGTATGTGCCGAAGGTATTGGTATACAAGTCTTCGCTTTTGAGGATTAAAAGTTGTGATTTGGGAAAAAGTTTCATCCACGGTGGGAGTTGATCGGCGTAAATGCCGCGGGTTAGATAACTGTGGTGTTGGTGTTCGTAACTGTAGTAGTTTGGGTTAGTTATGAGTTTTTCTATTTCGCCTTTTAGTCTTTCGCGTTCGGAGGCGATCGCACTTTCTAATGATAGGGATTCGTAGCCTATTTTGATATAGTAATAATAGTGGGAAATGGCGCGTTCTACTGGGTTTCTCAGCAGGGCGATTATTTTAACTTTCGGACATAAATCGTGGATTCGTTGCGGAACTTGGGGGTGACAGATGTAGTAGGGGCTGGCTTCTCCGGTTAGTAGATTTTCGCCTGTTTGGGGCTGGGGAAATTGGGTATAGTACCAGTCTGGACTTTTGTCGAAGTTGAAGTCGAAGTAATGGATTTCTTTTTGGGCGGCGGGGGCGATTTGGGGATGTTGGATTAAGTAATTGTACAGAGAGGTTGTGCCGCCTTTTTGGGCGCCGATGATGATGAAGTCGGGGGGTTTGGGAGTTTGTTTCACGGGTGGGGGTGATAGGTTGATATTTTGCACTTGTACTGACAGTGCGCCAGGGGTAAAATGGAAATTCGATCGCACTTTGACCCATTACGGAAATTCGATCGCACTTTGACGCACGGCGGAAATTCGATCGCCCAAATTAGATTCGATCGCACCGATACGCCTGACGGCAATTCGATCGCCCACTCTACATTCTAGGTTCCGGCGATTGAAATCGCTAGCAACGCCAGCACAGCAACAAAGTCGGCAACGCAAGGGCTGGGAAATACATCTATTGCGATCGCGATCGCAGTTTTTGGGCGATCGCACAGATTCTCGCTCTGGACACTGACAATCGGATTGAAATAAGCTAGGGTGTAGTTCCCTAGACCAAAATCTTTGCAGGGCAAATCTTTCGCTGAGAAATATATTATCGGCGGTGATTTTGGTTGCGGGTTTGTGGGTTTTATATTTCAGCCGAGGTACAGATTTAAATTTGTGCAAGAGGCTGATATGCAAGTTGCGGAAAATGGGAACAATATAAAGATGGGATTGTACTGTCAAGCAGTAACTACCTGCAATACCATCTCTGAAATTATTCAGGAAGGCGTCAATGTTTAAGAGCAAATTATCCAAAGTTATCGTATCGCTGCTGCGGCGGATTGCTGGTGTTACGAGATCCGGGGCGAAGCGGCTGATGAGAGCAATGCTGCAAGCGCTGATGGCTATGGGCCGCAGGGCGAGACTGCCGATGGCGGGGTTTGTGCTGCCGACGGTGACGATGGTGTTGCTGGTAGTAATATTGTTGACAGTGGCGATTACCCTGCGATCGTTCGATCGGGCGAATACGGCGCGTAACGTGCGCGTGAACCAGCAGGTGCTGGCGGCCGCGACTCCGGCGCTCGATCGGGCAAAAGCAAAAATTCAGTTCCTGCTGTGGGAAGACCCGCAAAGACCGACGGGTACTCCATCCGATCCAGAATTGTACGCCCGGATGGCGAATGCTACGGGCGCAGCTACGGATCTTTATAGCTTTGGAGACGAGGAACGTCTGGTACTCAGAGCAGACCTCGATCAAAACGGTACCGCTGATCCTGCTGTCGATCCTAAAGCCCCCGTGGTAGACCCCATAACAGATGTAGAAAACGAAGCGATCAACACTGCGTGGAGATATCCGGTAGATACTAATAATGATGGCAAATTTGACACTTTTACTATTTACGGCATATTCTTCCGCAGTCCAAAGCGCAGTAATGTTCCAGGCCCAACTTTAGGCAACTTCACAAGGGCCAGAAAGTCGATCGAAGCAAGAACGCCACCGACCTCGGCGAAAAGTCTCAATCCTGAGTGCGTGCAAGGTGGAGGTACTGTCGCTAGTTTGGTAGGCAACTCTGGGTGGTACAGGATAGACGGCCAACTTAAAAAAAGTTTTTTTGTTGACACAGTTAATGTACCGATTACAGCCTCGGAAGCGAGCAGTTTGGGCGCTAACTATCAACCGTTAACAGGAACGGCCAGCACATCGGCTCTCGAATACCAGCAAGACCAAAGCCGCATTCCCCTCGCTAACAACGCGGTAGTTTATGAAGACGACTTGGATATATCGCCAGGGCCTGAGTTGAATCTAAATGGGCGGATATTCACAAATAGTAATTTGTTGGTGACCAACTTAAATGGGGCGAATAGGACACGATTCTATCAAGTTAGCAGCCCAGATTCCTGTTTTTATGAACAAGAAAATAGCAAAATTGTTGTAGGAGGGAATGTAGTTAATGGCTGGTCGGGCAATACCACTGACGGACAAATTAATCCAGTGGGCGTGCATCTTTTCAAAAATGCCTCATCACTTACAGGTGATAGAAACACAGCCATGCTGGGTGCGGCAAAAACTATTAGCAACGCAAATGCTGAATCCACCACCACCAATAGCAGCTTGGAGGTACTTTACAACAATGCTGCCTATAGCGATCGCCTCTCTTCGCTAGTCGCAGCACAGATGGCCAACGCCGATACTACCGACCCATTTTCGGTGCAAAATAGACCAACAAGCACTCAAACCCGGGAACAAGCGCTGGAAGAATATTTTAAACAGATGCTCCGCAAGGTTCCCTTTAAAGAAGTAGGACCTGTAGGAGTAGGACTTACGCAGGCAAAGGCATCGGACACATACGGCGCGGCACCAAAAACGCTGCCCATTACTGCAAGCCTCGACACTCTGCGACCTTTAGAACCTTTAGACGGTGTCAAATGGAGCACCTCGGACGCTACAATCCCGATCGCACTAAAAGCAGATCAGCTAGAAACAACAACACCAACAGAAGATGGCTCACCCCTACCTGAAGAACTATTGCTGGGCGATCGCGTGATTGCGGGTAACAACCTACCAGCTAAGAGATGGGACGGCAGCAAATTCACCAGTGAGCCAGACCAAATCCCAGGCAAGTGGAATTCTAGCGACACCAGTGGCATTCCGCGTACCAGATCGCCCCAGGTAACAAAGCTGGCCGACGTAGGAGCCACAGATCGCAGCGGTTTCTGGGAAGGAGCAGCAGCGGAAAAACCTAAAAATCCTCTAGATGGCGTTGGTGGTCTTCGGGTGATCACCAGTGCAGGAGTTTACGAACGCACCAATTCTTTTCTGCCACCCCCTACTTGGATAAATCCCTTAGATGGTACGTTATTGGGAAATGGCGCAACTGATGCTTACGACGATCCCAAAACTACAGGTGCTGTTGTTGAGAAATATCCTGTTGTTTGGCCCGACTCGATGCCGATGTCACCCCTGGGGGCAGGGTCTAAAGTTTATGACAATAGTGCTGGTGGCGCTTATGATCCTGCAAAATGGGTTCCCCGCCCCGCAACGCTCGTACTACCAGTAACAGGATCTACTACCATTGACCCCAAAACTCCCCAGTATGCTAAGGGCGATTTACGGATGCGGGCGACAGCAGTCTATCACTACAAAAAAGAGGGTGGCTACAATCCAAATCTAACACCAATAGACCTCAAGCCTGTTAAGCCCTTTGCCTGCGTCAGCAGCTACTACGACCCCAGCAACGCTTCCACAGCCAGAAATTTATCTACACTTCCTGCTGGAACTGATGTAAGTGGCGACACCGCATTAGGGACTCCCGGAACTCAAATTGGTTCCAACAATGGAGTAGTTTACGACAAACCGGCCGATAGGACACAAGACCCAAAATCAACTGCAAGTACAGCTCCGGCTACACAGGGCTTGTTAGGCGGGACCGCGCCAACTGATTTAGAAAGGCAAGCTAATTACGTTTTTCCTGACGGTAGGTTTGCCAACGAGCCTTTGAGAAACGCGCTACTGAAAGAACCGGGCGATCGCACTCTGGCTGACAGAGCAGCGATCGACTCTACCATGTGCGCCCTAGAAATTATAGCCACCGCCCCCAAGGCAGTGAGTTCTGATATTCCTCCCGGAGCTATCCAAGAAGTAGCATTTTTGAATGCCAGAGAAGTCAAGGCGATCGATCGTGACGACCCGAATACCCCCAACGTCAACGAAGCCTTTACGCTGAGCAGTCCTCTAACAACTATTGGAACAGCAAAACCAGCAAATCTAACAGGCTATTACAACCAGCCCTTAGAAGAACGTCAACCGTTAGAAATTCGCGCGACTCAGATAGACCTCGGTGAATTGCGGAAACTAAACCCAACTGTGGGAGAGCCTTTACTGCCATACAGCGGGATTATATACGCCAGCCGAGATGATGCCCTGCCCGATCGTAGTAAGAGAGATTCAGACGAAAGTATTAGTGCCAGAGTTAGCCCTACGGACTCCTTACTAGACCCGACTCGCAAACCTAACGGAATTCTGCTGGTTAATGGTCGCCAGCTAGCCAGAATTCCTAGTCTCCCTCCCACTATTGCCAATGTAGTTATGGAAAAAGGGCTGACTTTGGCATCTAATTTGCCCGTTTACATCAAAGGCGAATTTAACCTACACACCCAACACGAGTTTAAAGCTCCTTCCCAAGAACAGTTTAAAACTATTGCTGATTGGGACAAGTTTTACACTCGCAACAAAAACGACCTCAATAAGAACTTTGCGTGTCGCCCAAACGACCCCAGACTAAATGGTAAATGTACAACCGGCGATGATTGGCGTCCCGCAAACATACTGGCAGATGCTGTCACCCTGCTTTCAAACAATTACCGTTTTGGCTTCCGCAACGAGGGAGATTTTGACCTCAGAAACAATGCGGGCGCTGCTGCTGTATTACCTCGCAGACAGCAAGGATTTTTCAACAACAACTTTGTTACTAACGGACTTTCCAGCGGCTCGTTTTCAACTAACGGCAATTTAAAGGCACAAGCAGATCCGGTAACTGTGAAAGACGCTAACTATGTGACTTCAACTCCCAAGCCGCTCTGGAGTTCCTACTTCAACAACTTTGTCACCCCCGTCCAGCGCCGGGGGCCTTTCCCAGAGTATGTAATGGAAGTTTGTACAAAACTGCCAGTTTCTGCGTGTACGGATGAAGACTGGTACGTTAATCCAGCATTGGCGAACCCATCCACACCAGAACTAGGTAAGGCAAAAGTTAATGAGACCTACACAGCCGTTGCTTATCCAGCGGGAACAACTGAAATTCCGCCAGCGCCAGAATTGCAGCGCTTCCCCCGCCGCGTAGCTTTTGAGAGAGCCACTACTCCACCTTTCGCTCTGGCATCCCTTAATGCTCCAAAGCCTTTGGGGCTTAGTACAGCAACACCCCCACTCGTCATATCAGGTGCAGGCCGCACAGGAACTAACGCTCTTTGGTTTGCAGCCAAGAGTGGGGCTAATGTGGCTTACGATGCTACCAATCCTCCGTATCAGATCAACACCGACGCTACTACTGCTGGCACTACAGACGGCAGCAAAGTACCTCTACCGGCCATCGCCACAGAAAGCAAACTTAGTCCATTACAGGGATCGCAGCCGCTATTGATGCCAGTTCCGCAGCTCATGAGTGCAACAGCAGCCACCCCAGGTACTCCACGAGGTACTGCTGCTGCTGACACAACAGGGTGGATATCCGTGGCTGGAGAGACTACATTCAATATGATTGTTGGAGCAAATGACACTCCCTCAAGGACGCTAAACTCTACCTCGGGTGACTTTAACGGCGGTTTGCAAAACTTGCCCCGATTCTTGGAACTCTGGCGCCAAGGAACTTCAACTCCAATTTCTAATAACATCCAAGGGTCTTTCATCCAGCTAAATCGTAGCGCCTTTAATACCGCACCTTATCTGCCAACTATGCCGACGGGTTATCCGTCAGCATCGGCTGATGGGCTAAAAACTGTGTTCGCCCGATCATCTACTCCTACTACAGAGCCTACGGCTCCTAGTGGTACTAATTCACTAATAACTGTATACAACATATCAGGTAATCAGATTCCATACTTCAGCCCGCCCACCCGGAACTGGGGTTATGACGTGGGCTTGCTATCTCAGCCGCCTGATTTGTTTACCCAAAAGTTCACAACCCCTCCCTCACTACGAACCCCGGACGAGTATTTCCGGGAAGTACCTCGCAATGACGATTGGATAAAAACTTTGATGTGTTCTACCTTAGAAAAGGACAAAAAGAACGCCACCGAAACCCTCACAACTGCCGATCGAGCTAAATGCTCCACTTAACCATCTAACTTTCCGCCGCGCAATTACTGGAGTCCTACTTATGACTAAGCGACAACAACAGCAAAATTTACCCCATTCGCGAGATGGTGGCTACACGATTATCGAGTCGTTGGTAGCGATGATTGTAGTCTCGGTGCTGATGATCGCGATCGCCCCTGTGATGGCTTACTCAGTAGCGACTCGCGTACAAGCGCGGCGGATAGAACTTGCTACGATGGCGGCGAGAACTTACATCGACGCTCTGAGAGTGGGGGCAATCAGAGATGGTGATCCAAAAAGCCCAAAAGGTTTTCCTATCCAAGATACGTCTGTTGGTACTGCTCCTGCTCCAGCTCCTGCTTCTACAAACCCTGAGAGTAATTTGTACTGCGTTAACTTAGATGAAACGCCAGGTTGTGCTGGCAGCAAAGAGTTTTTTGTTCAAGGTGCTTGGCGAAATCCAACTAATCCGACCGATCCGACAACAACAGGCTACCAACTTAGTGTGCGGGTGTACCGGGCGGATGGGTTTACCGGAGGTACGATGGAAATTGAACAGCAATCAGTCGCTAATTCCGGTCTTGGCAATCCTAAAGCGCCTTTGGTGGTAATGCAAACAGAAATTCCCCCTACTACAAAAGGAGCTGCGTCTCCATATCGATCGTTGTGCGATCGACTCAAGAACACCACTGGCTGTAAGTAATAATCAAAGTCTCCGTTATTAACTTTAAAATCGCTCCCCCCTTTGACAAAGGAAATAGTCAAAATGAAAACTTTACTCAGGTTGCTTCTCAAAAGTCAGCACCAGCAAAACCGCTCCGGGCCAGATCAAACAGACAAGGGCATGACTCTCGTCGAGCTATTAGTCGGAGCAATTATGGCGTTTTTAATCATCACGCCGATGCTCGGTTTTGTAGTCGATATGTTGAATACCGACAGGAGAGAACAAGTCAAGTCAAACACCGAGCAAGACCTTCAGGCAGCAGTTGATTTCATTGCCCAAGATTTGAGTCAAGCTATTTATATTTACGATGGCAAGGGTATTAATGCAATTAGATATCAACTTCCAAATAATGGAGATGCTAATAAAGTTCCGATTCTCGTATTCTGGAAGCGACAGCTAATTAAAAAATCGATTCCTGTTGATGCTTCTACTCTAAAACCAAAAGATTGCACCGCTAATACATGCAACGACACTTACCTAAGATCATTAGTTGCTTACTACCACTTTAAAGATACGGTCAATACTTGGTGTCAGCCTTCAGGAAACGATTGTCCTACCCGTATTGCCCGCTATGAAATTACGGATGGAGTCAAAAACCCTTTAACTCAGGCCTACTATAAAGAGGATGATAGTGAAACTACAAATGAGCAAAGAAAAGATTCAGCTTTTAATGAAAGTTTTGATTTTAGTAAGCCCACAATAGATGTGACAAATGTGACGAAGGGAGTGGCTTTTCCCGAGCCTCCTCAAGTATTGGTTAATTATATCGACCACAGTACCGCTAATGTTCCACAACCGCCTGATTGCAAAATTGCTCTGGGCGTAGTAGATCCAACAGCAGCAGGCTCAACTCCTATCAACGCCTCAGATTTACTAATAACAGACAGCTTAGCAACAACCCCAACGCACAGCTTCTACGCTTGTGTAGATACATCTAAAAACTTAGCCAGAGTTACTATCAGAGGAAACAGCCTGCGTCGCCTTCAACCCAACGATACTGCTTACACCCCCAACAAATCGGCATTTTTCCCAACAGCAACCGTTCAAGTACAAGGTCTAGCTGGGTTAGGAAAGTAGCTGATTTCTGAAACACATTTCCCAATCGCAGCCCGTTGATAAACAATAGGATAATACCATGAAAATCCCACCAATATTATTAAAACTTTTGCATAACTCGGCTGCCAAGCCCAGCCATAATTTCCACAAAACTGCATCCAGAAAGGGCGATGGAGGATTCACACTTCTAGAAGTGCTCGTGATAGCGTTAATCATAGGTATATTAAGTTCGATCGCCGCTCCAAGCTGGGAGGCATTCATCAACAGACAAAGAGTTCGCACTGTGAACGATCGCGTCCTCCAATCGTTACGACTGGCACAAAGCGAAGCAAAGCGAACTAAGCGCGATACCACTATTATATTTGATATTAATGACCCGCTAAAAGTAACTTTTTACCCGCCACTAAGTACGGGTGGTGGTACACAAGAGTTAAATGCAGGAGGTGAAGTTAAAGCTGGACAGGTTCAACTTGCTGTTATTGGTGGAGATACAACTCCTCCTGCTGCTCCTCCTGCTCCTACTCTTACTGCTACTCAAAAATCGCTCACTTTTAAGTTTGATGGTGCTTTCGATCCTAACAGTCCACCAACCCTGCCTTTTAAAGTCAGTGTTTCTCCTGTTAAGGGTGGTGCTAAGCAGTGCGCGATCGTGGAAACTATCATAGGAGGAATGAGAACTGCTGAAGGAACAGAATGCAACTAACTGGGTGCCCCTAATAGCTTTCAATAAATTGAATCTTAATCTCTAACAGCAATTCCGCATAAGTTCGGCATTGCTAAAATATATTAACTTAAATTATTTTATATTTCAAATCCTATTAAAATAGTCAAAATATGCAGCTAGAACTAAAACAAATAATCATCCAGCCAGGAAATCAACTATTACTCAAAGACATAACCTGGCCGATGTTTGAAACCCTACTAACAGAATTGGGAGACAGTCGCGCATCCCGACTTTCATACAGCAAAGGAACCTTAGAAATCATGGTTCCCCTACCCGAACACGAAGTTGGCAAAGAAAATATTGGCGACTTAGTGAAAATTCTCCTTGAAGAATTAGACATCGAATTTTTACCTCTGGGTTCCACCACATTCAAAAATCAAAAAATGGCTCAAGGAGTAGAACCAGATACCTGTTTCTACATCCAAAACGAAGCCGCAGTCAGAGGCAAAAACCGCATCGACTTAGAAACAGACCCACCTCCCGATTTAGCCATAGAAATCGACCTCACCTCCCGGACTCAGTTCAATAACTACGAAGCCTTAGGAGTACCCGAATTGTGGCGCTACAACGGCCGCAACCTGGAAATCAGCGTATTGCAAAATGGAAAATACATACAGTCCGATCGCAGTCTCCAGTTTCCCAACTTCCCCATCACCGAGCTCATCCCCCAGTATTTGCAGCAAAGCAAAACAGCCGGCAGAAACGTCGCGATGAAAGCCTTTCGATCTTGGGTAAAAGCGCAAATTTAGCGATCGGGCGATCGACTCTCATCCACACCGGGCGATCGAATCAATACCCGCGATTTATAGGATCGGGCGATCGACTCTCATCCACACCATGCGATCGAATCAATATCGGCGAATTATCCGATCGGGCAAATTATCCGATCGGGCAAATTATCCGATCGGGCGATCGACAAATTTGCTGTAGTGATATCGTTTCCGGTTGCACCAGCGACATGATATAGAGGACACGGCAGTGCCGTTTCCCTACCGCGATTTCCTGAGTGCCGTTTCCTTACCCGCATTTAAATTGGTATAAATTTTCAGTAAATACCGATCTACACACTCCCCAAACCCAAAAGTTAAAATATAGCCAATAAAAAATAGCTCCTCCTAGCTGTTTTTTTGCCAGCTAAATATCAGGGAGTGCATCTACGTGTCCATAAATAAAACGCTCAAAGGCAGAGCCACTACACCTGCCGCAGGTTTTACACTGATAGAGCTATTGATAATTATTTTAATCATAGGAATATTTAGTGCGATCGTCGCCCCCTCCTGGCTAATGTTCATCAACAACCAGCGTTTAAAGGTATCGCTCGATCGAGCTTATTCGGCAATGGAACTTGCCCACAGCAACGCCAAACGCGACAAAATTTCATGGCAAGCCAGCTTCAAAGAAGTAGGAGAAAATGTACAAATAGCAGTTCACCCAGCCGACATTCCCCCAGGCCAAGTACCAGCCAGTCAATGGAAAAACCTAGAACCGCAAATTCAAATAGATAAAGAGGAAACAACAGTGCTCCAAGTAAATGAAAACAACGAGCAAAAAGAAAACGGCACAATCCGGCGAGTCATGTTCAACCACCGAGGTTGCCCCGTATCTCGAAGCGACCACGACTGCACCCTAACCAGTATCAGAGCCAAAGGAACCCTAACACTATCTCATCCCAACTTAAAAAACAGCCAACGCTGCATCATCATCTCCACTCTCCTAGGACATAAGCGCACCTCCCAAAGACAATCAAAACCCAATGAAAACAAAAGATATTGTTACTGACAGGGCGATGGCGTGCCACCCCGCAAGCTACGATTATTTTGGAGTAGAGAAACGGCACTGCCGTCTCCTCAATATCCGCGTTGTCGATGGTTATATGCGATCGGGCCCGATCGATTATTTTGGGGTAGGGAAACGGCACTGCCGTGTCCTCAATAGTCGTGTTGTCGATGGTTATATGCGATCGGGTTAATTTTACCCGTTACCCGAAATCAGGATACGGCAGTGCCGTATCCCTACAAATCGGGCGATGGTTACATCCTCGGGGGCGATCGATTATTTTGGGGTAGGGAAACGGCATTGCCGTGTCCTCAATATCCTCGTTGTCGATGGTCACATCCTCGGGCGCGATCGATTATTTTGGGGTAGGGAAACGGCACTGCCGTGTCCTCCATAGCCTCGTTGTCGATGATTATATGCGATCGGGTTAATTTTACCCGTTACCCCAAATTAGGATACGGCAGTGCCGTTTCCCTACAAATTTTATATTCCAAAAACGCTATTTTCATACCATGCCTTACGACCCACAAAAACACCACCGCCGTTCTGTTCGTCTTAAAGGATACGATTACACTCAACCGGGCGTTTATCATATTACCATTTGCACCGAGGCACGACAATGTATATTCGGCGAGGTGATTGACGGTCAAATGCGATTAAATTTTTTAGGTTATCTTGCCCACATTTGTTGGTTAGACATTCCCAATCATTTTTCCCGCTTTCAATTAGATACCTTTGTGATTATGCCAGATCATATACATGGACTGTTGGCGATCGTTGACAATACCCCAATAAAGGAACAGCCAAGGCGTGTCCCTACCCCGGAACAATTTGGTCAACCCGTTCGCGGTTCTATCCCTACCGCAATCCGTTCGTATAAAAGTGCTGTTACAAGATTGATTCATAGGTTCTGCGAGACAACAGAAGTTCCTGTCTGGCAAGATGGTTTTCACGAATCAATTATCCGCGATGAAAAAACTTTGAATTGCAAAAGGCAATACATCATCAACAATCCTCAGCGTTGGGGTCAAAATCCTGAGAAATTAGAATATCAGAAAAATCACCCTATTTTGCTAGATTTGCGTTTTTAAAGATAAAAATACGTTTTGTATAGAAACCGACGGAATCAGGACACGGCAGGAGGCATCAGGACACGGCAGTGCCGTGTCCCTACAATAATTAATAGATAATTTTGGGGTAGGGAAACGGCATTGCCGTGTCCTCCACAGCCGTGTTGTCGATAGAAATCAGGACACGGCAGTGCCGTGTCCCTACAATAATTAATAGATAATTTTGGGGTAGGGAAACGGCATTGCCGTGTCCTCCACAGCCGTGTTGTCGAT
>NZ_SRRZ01000006.1:70388-99387 GCF_013179805.1 Microcoleus asticus IPMA8
ACACGGCAGTGCCGTGTCCCTACAATAATTAATAGATAATTTTGGGGTAGGGAAACGGCATTGCCGTGTCCTCCACAGCCGTGTTGTCGATGGTTATATCCGATCGCGCCCGATCGATTATTTTGGGGTAGGGAAACGGCACTGCCGTGTCCTCCATAGCCTCGTTGTCGATGATTATCTGCGATGTCAATTCATGACGCAGCATACGATATAATCAACTACTTCTTATTACTCGGCGCAATCTTCTCAATAGAAATCAGCGCCTCCATCACCGACTCCACAATCGGCGCCGCCACCGTACCCCCCGAAGAACCCTCCTTAGGCTCATCAATCACCGCCAGCACCACATACCGAGGAGCCTCCGCAGGCATGATCCCCACAAAGCTAGTAATAATCGCGTCCTTAGAATAACCCCCACCAGAATTAGCTTTTTGAGCCGTCCCCGTTTTCCCAGCTATCCGATACCCGGGAATTTGTGCAGCTTTCCCCGTACCACCATCAACCACAGTTTCCATCATTTCTAACACCTGCTTAGTAGTTTCAGGCGAAAAAATTTGCTTTGTAGCAGCCCTCGGAAGCTTCCAATAAGCTTCACCTTCCCTATCAAAAAGTCCCTGCACCACGTGAGGAGTCACCAACTTGCCGCCGTTAGCCAAAGCTCCGTTAAGCTGCACCAACTGCATCGGAGTAATCGAAAAACCCTGCCCGAAAGCCGTAGTAGCAACTTCCACCGGAGAGTTAATAAATTGCTCTCGATTTTTAAGCTGACTCGTTACTTCAAAAGGCAAATCAGTTCCCGCAGTTTGTCCGAGTCCGAGTTTTTCTAAAGCTTGATAGTAAAGAGAAGCTTTCATACTTCTCATTACGTGCACCATCCCCACATTACTAGAATGTTTCAAAATCTCAGTAACAGTGGAAGGGCCGCGCGCGCCGGCTACTTTGTAATCGGAATTTTGGATAGTCCAGCCATCCATGTAAATCCGACCTTCGTCTTTAAACACACTATTAGGTTTCACAGCACCCGCTTCCAAAGCGATCGCCACATTAATTGCTTTAAAAGTCGAACCAGGCTCATAAACATCAGTTACAGCCCAATTTTTATAGCGCGACAAATCGAAATTAAAATATTGATTCGGGTCATAAGAAGGTTCCGCTACCACAGACAGCAATTCCCCGTTACGGGCATCCATCACAATCACCGTGCCCCGCTTTGCTTCGTATTGCTTCATTTTTTCCTTGAGAGCAACTCGGGCCACCCGCTGCAAGCGACTGTCGATCGTCAGTTGCAATTTCAAATCATCAAGCTGCACAAATCCCGCCGTCAGCCGATCGGGAACCCAATTCCCATTGCTCGACCTGCTAAACTGAATCGACGGCATCGATCGTTCCAGCAAATTCTGCTGGCTGTATTCCACCCCGGCTTGTCCCTTCCGTTCCCCGTCCACATAACCGAGGATATCCGCCGCCAACTCCTGCTGCGGGTAAAAACGCTGCTGCTGCCGCAGCAACTCCAGGCCATCCACCGGACTGTCTTTAATTTGCATCTGAGCGATGCGATCGGCAACCTCTTGAGCCAGAGAGTCCGCAATTGTAATACCGCTTTCACCTAGATTAAACCTGCGCAGCAGTTCAGTTTCCGACGTAGTGCCCGGACTCAGTTCGATCGCCAGCATCGGAGCCAACTTAGCAGCAATTTCCGCCTTCGAGTGGTTGAACAACTTCGGGTGAGCGTAGAGCGTGTACACCTGTCTGTCGATCGCCAAAACATTCCCCGCGCGGTCAACTATCGGGCGTCTCGGCACAAACGGCTTCGTTTTGAGAGTTTGCTGCTGCTCCGCTTGTTTGCGCAGCGCCGGAGCTCGCGTCACCTGCAAATAAAACAAATTCACAGCCAGCCCCAGCCCCCCCAGCATCAACACCGCCCACACAGCCCACAAACGGAACTTCCTGGGTTTTAAACGCTCCACCGGCCGCCCCCAAGGTGCAGCCGTCTGTTGTGGCGATCGGCCGAAACTGCCGTTCGCTCTAGGTTTGGCTTGTTTTTCCCACCCAGTGCGATCGCCCGAAGGTTTGGGGCGTTTGAAGTTGGGCGATCTGTAGCGGTCAAAACGAGGGTCGTAGCTCATAGCATTAAAAATTCAATAGCAAGTTAAATCATTTGAGAATTTAGAATTTATTTAGGTTTTAGAAGAGAGAATGAAATACTTGGGAATGAGCGATCGCTATCAGGGTTTGGAGCAAACCTACAGTTGCATTCTTGTTTTTGAAGTCGTGTTAATTATTTTTAATTTTTAACTTCTGGTGGGAAAAAGCAAATCGAGCGCAACTTGAAAAAAAGCCAAAAAGGAAATTATATCCTTAAATTCTCGGGCCCTCGGACACTCAGGCCCTCGGGCACTATCCACTTTGACACAAGCTTAATAGCCCAGCGGTGTTTCCACACCGGCTCGATTCTTGAGAGCAGGCTCAGAGTTTGGTGCCGCCACAAGGGGCGATCGGGTTTCAGGGGCCGGCTGCAAGAAAATCGTGTCCCCAGGACTCTGCGGAGCCAAACCGGTTTCTGGATTTTGGGCTTCTTTAGCAAGTTGGTGTTTCAAGACTTCGCTAGCAGCACTCAACTGCTGTTCTTGGAGGCGCAGACTTTCCAGTTTTTGATAATCCTGACTCCAGCGCTGCTCGCCGTAAACAGTCAAGCCGTAGAGACTCATAGCACCGCCCAAAAGCATAACTGCTGCCACTGAGGAGAGGCGCTGTGCCTGCAAGAGCGATCGCAACCACACTGGCTGCTGCTGGTGAGTTGGCAGAACTTTCAGCACCGATGCGGACGGCCGAGCCTGAGCCTGTTCGTCGGCTGGCGAGTAGTTGGGCAATACCGGTCCTGTCTTCGCCCGCCTAGCTTTGGCAATAGAAGTAACTTTGCTTTTGGCTGCGCCAGCAGCGGGCTTGCGGGTCGATCGGGAGCGGGGAGAATCAGGGGATCTGATAGCAGCGGTCATAGAGTTCACCAATACGTAAAGTGGGGTAGCTTCAGCTTGATTGAGGTTAAGAATTTTTTGTCTCGACGATCGCCAGTGGTGGCCATCTGCGTTCGATCGGTTATCCTTACCAAAGATACCTCACAAGCCAACCAACCCATCCTACCACTGGTCTCTTTGACTTCAGGATTTGCAAAAAAAAAAGAAATCTTTGCCGGATAGCGATAATCTATGTGAAATTTATTAATAAATGCAGTATTGTAATCAACGAGCGAATCGTTGAGCTATTCGTGCCAGCATTGTTTCTCGAGTAAACTATTCCCTTCCTTGCGATGGGTTTTCAATGTTAAGGAGTTTTTATGAACAAGGGATTAATTCGTTTGACTTTGGTAGTGGGCTTGGCAGTAACCCTCGGCGCCTGCGGAGGAGATACCACTAGCCCCACCAGCCCCTCTCCGGGCGCCCCTGGCGGCACTGGCACTACTACTACTACTCCTCCTGCTTCTTCTCCATCTCCAAAAGCCACTCCTGGGGCTGGTGGAGCTGGGGCTGGTGGAGCTGGGGCTGGTGGAACTGCTTCCCCTTCTCCTAAAAAGTCTCCCTAACTAGGGCGATCCGAGAGTCTTGGCCCAACGAGCCTAGCCTGGGAGTGAAAAATGGTTTGCTCCTCGCATTTTTTCATCTCATCGGTCTAGGTCTCAAGTTGGGTGTTAGTTGTAGTCTGATGCTTTTACTAAAGTTCAGTACGTCCCCTTAGTGCCGCAAAGTCCGCTTAGCGCTGGGTTACAAGGGTATTGCCTTTGAAGTTGAAAATTTGACTCCCGGCCTGCTGGTTTGGAAACTCAAGCCTGTAACGGGAGGTTTGAGGACAGTGCCAGTGCTGCTGCCTCAACTCAAGGGTCAACCGGAGGCGATCGCAGATTCGACGCAAATTTTGCACTCGATCGAGTCTAGCTTTCCTTCCCTGCCAGTGTTGCCCGCAGACGAGAGTAAAGCAAGCTGAGGCTTAGACGATCGAAGACTGGCTCGATGAAAGCATCGCCATTGCTACTCGATTTGTTTACTACGAGTTTCGCGCTGGTACGGGCAAGCAAATCGACCCGTCTGTTTTGAGCCAGTTAGTGATTTAATTGGCGCGCCCCAGTTCGGCATAAAGCCTGCCCGGGCAAAACTCGCTCCCGTTGCGCCTGAGTTCTGCTTTAGGTTTGTTGCACCGTCGCTGGCAGGATGGTATATATTTGCTAGGAAATTCCTTGAGCGTGGCAGATATTTCTGCTGCCGCCCTGCTGAGTCCTTTAGCTTTGATTCCTCAATACCGAGTTGAGCATCCTTGGGTGTTTCGAGCATTCCCCAAATTCACGCACTTTGTGGGGAAACCCAGCCTCCGGTATGTGAAAGTCTACCGATCGGGCGATCGTCCCTGCCAGAAAATTTCAGATATAATGATTAGCTGCTCCCCAACACTTACTCTCCTTGACCCTGCGGCAGTCGCAAATCGACAAGAAGATGAAAAATATTGCGTATCACATAGTTTATAAAAAGTCAAGGGTATTTGGGAGATAATATAAATTTTTCAATTTGTTTTAATATTTCTATACTTAGAAGTTAGCAGTAAAACCCTAGCTGGGCCCCAGGCAAGGTAATAACATTGCCTGTCGCGGCTCCAGCGCGCTCGCTTGAGCCGCGGCAGGCAAAATCATGCTAATCAGTGGTACGATTAGCGATCAAAAATGTATCGAAATGTAAAGTTCAGCGCCGCTCTAGGTCTTGAAAGCCATTTAGTCAAAAGATTGAGGTAAGTAGTTTTATGCCCGCGACCGTCCCCTTTGAACAGATTGACCGGATTGTTTGGAATCAGCACCACGATCCATTTGAAGTGCTAGGCCCGCACGCGATCGAAGAAAATGGCAAAAAAGTCTGGGCCGTCCGAGCTTATCTGCCGAATGCGGATGCGGTATCGGTAGTTTTGCCCGAGGCCAGGGCCGAATACCCGATGAAATCAGAGCATCACCCTCACTTTTTTGAATGTACGATCGAAACCCCAGAACTAGCAAACTATCAACTGCGGGTCAAAGAAGGAGAACACGATCGCTTTATCTACGATCCCTACGCATTTCGATCGCCCAAACTCACAGAATTTGACCTTCACTTATTCTCAGAAGGCAACCACCACCGGATTTACGAAAAACTCGGGGCGCACCTCACCGAAGTAGGCGGCATCACAGGAGTATATTTTGCCGTTTGGGCTCCGAATGCCCGTAATGTCTCTGTTTTAGGAGATTTCAACTATTGGGACGGCCGCAAACATCAAATGCGGAAATCGCAAAACGGGATCTGGGAATTATTTATTCCGGGACTAGAAGTCGGAACTTCCTACAAATACGAAGTGAAAAACCAAGACGGACATCCCTACGAAAAGTCCGATCCTTACGGTTTCCAGCAAGAAGTGCGACCGAAAACAGCATCAATTGTCACCGACTTAAGCACCTACACTTGGCACGACAGCGCTTGGATCGAACAGCGGCGGCACACAGACCAACTTACCCAGCCGGTTTCGGTTTACGAATGCCACATCGGTTCTTGGCTGCACGCTGCTACTGACGAACCCGCCGTGCTACCAAATGGGGAAATAGCACCCGCCGTGCAGGTTTCGGAACTCAATCCCGGGGCACGCTTTCTGACTTACCGGGAATTAGCCGATCGGCTGATACCCTACGTCAAAGATTTGGGATTCACTCATATCGAAATGCTGCCCATCGCCGAACATCCTTTCGACGGTTCTTGGGGCTATCAAGTAACCGGTTATTTCGCCCCAACTTCCCGCTACGGCAAACCTGAAGATTTCATGTATTTTGTTGACCAGTGCCACGCCAACGGCATTGGCGTACTGGTGGACTGGGTGCCGGGACATTTCCCCAAAGACGGCCACGGTTTGGCTTTCTTTGACGGAACTCACTTGTACGAACACGCTGACCCCCGCAAGGGGGAACACAAAGAGTGGGGAACCCTAGTATTTAACTACGGCCGCAACGAAGTGCGGAATTTCCTAGTATCAAACGCTCTGTTCTGGTTTGACAAGTACCACATCGACGGGATTCGGGTAGATGCGGTCGCCTCGATGCTGTATTTGGATTACTGCCGCGAACCCGGAGAATGGTTGACCAACCAGTACGGAGGTAGGGAAAATATCGAGGCCGCAGATTTTCTGCGGCAGGCGAATCATGTCATTTTTAGCTATTTCCCGGGTGCGCTGTCGATCGCCGAAGAATCTACCTCTTGGCCGATGGTATCTTGGCCGACCTATGTAGGCGGCTTGGGCTTTAACCTAAAGTGGAACATGGGTTGGATGCACGATATGCTCGACTATTTCCACATGGACCCGTGGTTCCGCCAGTTCCATCAGAACAACATAACTTTCAGTATGTGGTACAACCACAGCGAGAATTTCATGCTGGCTTTGTCCCACGATGAGGTAGTCCACGGCAAGGCTCATATAATAGGGAAAATGCCAGGGGACGAATGGCAAAAGTTTGCAAACGTGCGGTGTTTGTTTACTTTTATGTTTGCTCATCCCGGAAAGAAAACGATCTTTATGGGGATGGAGTTCGGCCAGTGGCACGAGTGGAACGTTTGGGGGGATTTGCAGTGGCAGTTGCTGCAATTCGATCCGCACCAAAAGTTGAAGCTGTTTTTTAAGGATTTGAACAATTTGTACCGCAGCGAAACGGCACTTTACAGTCAAGATTTTGCTGAGGATGGTTTTGAGTGGATTGATTGCACAGACAACCGGCACAGCGTCGTGGCCTTTGTGCGCCGAGAGAAGGATGGGGACGAGTTTGTGGTGACGGTGTGCAATTTTACGCCGCAGCCCCACTCTCACTATCGCGTAGGAGTTCCGGAACAGGGTTTCTATACGGAGTTGTTTAACAGCGACGCGCGGGAGTACGGCGGCAGCAATATGGGGAATTTGGGAGGCAAGTGGACTGATGAGTGGTGGTTCCACAACAGTCCTTATTCGATCGACTTGTGTTTGCCGCCTTTGGGTGTGTTGATTTTAAAGATCGATCGGGCAAAAACAGCGATGCTTAACTCTCAATAGTTTTAATTTTTGAGTGGTGAGAGTTTTGAGTTAACAATCAAAACTTTCTTAATCGTAAAACTTTGAGGGTATTTAGAAACCCGGTTTATCCAAGAAACCGGGTTTTTTCTGTTTTGTTGTGGCGAAACAAGGAAGTTCGGCAACGGATTCGCTTGCTTCGGATTTAACGGATGTAATACCAATTCCCAATTATCCATTACCAATTTTTAATTTCGAGTATCGGAAGCGCCAAGATTATAAGAAACTTGAGGCGAATCAACGGTTACTACTTCCGAAATAGATTGTTCTGCCACTACCTCTAATTTTGGCAGTGGTAGATGCTTCATTTCCCAAACTTTCAGCAAAATTAGATATTCATAAAAAGCTTGCAGCGTGCACCAAGCCAATCCTGCTTGACCGTCAAGAAATCCGCCCAGTAAAATATACATATAGAAAAAGCGCACCACAGGCCGCAAAGGCAAGCGCAAAGAAAAATCTTTCAAAGCGCGGCGCCTTTCCACCTCCGACGCGCCAAACAATAAATCCCACCAATTTACTTGACCGGCTTCTAATTGGCGGAGAGTTTCAGCCGCCTCGTCAGTCGAGTAGCGGTTGTGCTTTTCAATCCAGCGGGAAAGACCTTTGCTGCAAGTATAGTGAGGGTAGGTTTCCTTCAAAAAGTGAGTAGGCCCGTTGCAGACTTCCCGTTCAGTATGACCGTAGTCAGTAAACCACACTCGGTCTTTGCGAAACAGGCGCATTTGATAGCGGGGATATTGAGTGCTGCGGCGAATCCAGCGCTCCATAAATATTACTTTTTCAGCTACGTAATAGCCGATATATTCTTGACTTTCGATCGCCTTTAAGCATTCAGCAAACAGTGCAGGCGTCATCCGCTCGTCAGCTTCGAGGATGTAAACCCATTCGTATTTGCATGGGACTTCTTGGAGCATCCAAGTCCGCTGGCGTCCGTGAGTTTCAAAGCGGTGCTGCACTGTTTGCACGGCATAGTTCTGAACAATTTCAAGGGTGCGATCGGTGCTGAAAGAATCAACTACAATGATATCGTCACAAAGCAGCGCCGATTCAATGCAAGCGGCGATATCAATCTCTTCGTTGTAAGTCAGAATATAAATTGAGAACATTCCCAGCTTTCAGTAATGGCAAACTATTGGGTAAACAAACTATTTCTCAGGGATGTCTCGACCAGCGCGATCCCTGCCAGCGCCGGTCAAATTTTGCGGCGGCCAAACCGCAGAATTCCCATACTTCTCAATCCCGTCCAACCAACAGTAATGTAGCCGATCGCTAACAACAAACTGCTGATTCCCGTCTGCAAACTCGAATTTCTCGATCGAGTTCTTAATTCTTTCTCTTTTTGTTGCTTGCGGGTGCGAATCTCGTTGCGAGCTTGAGCGGGCAGTTCTTGAGCTTGCTGTTCCAGGAAGTTGTCGAGGGCTTTCGGGTCATTTTTGGAATTCCGAAGCACGGCTTTCAATTCCTGGGGAACATCTGAGCTCTGGAGGGCTTGTTGCAGCTTCCCGTCGTCTTGCAGCAGCGCGGCTATCTGGGTGCGCCGCTGGCTTTTGAGCTGTTCTACCTGAGCTTTAAACTGATCGCTTTTAATTTGCGCCTCAAGTTGACCTTCCGCTTGTCCCGCTTCTCGATCGACTTGAGCCAGAGCATCTTTGAGTTCCAAACGAGTATTGTTGAGGTGAACGGGAACCAGAAATAGGTAAACTATACCTAACAAGCTGGAAATCAACAGCGCCCAGAATCGCAAGTCCAGCCAAACCTTGCGTCGCTCAATAGAGACTCCGCTGCTGCTGTCAACCCAAAAGCCAGTCATCAGCAAGGCGATACCCATCAAAGGAATAATGCCCCTGTCAACTATCTGAGTTGCTGCGGCCAACTGCCAGGCTCGATTGAGAAGGTCCGAAGTTTCTCCCGGCAGCGACAGAACAATGCAGTCAAGCAAAGCAGAGAGAATCAAGATAATCCCGACTACTTTTAGAGTTCGAGCAGCTACTGAAGAAAATTGACGGCTATTACTTGCTTTCATAATTCCTGTGAGATAATTCTACACCGTTAGATTCAAGGGGGTAGTTGAGTGGATTGTGTTGAACGAGTTAAGCTATTTTCCACCAAAATAGGTGCTTCGGGTACCCACCTCGACTTTCCTCTGGGTTTTTACAGGCTGCGGTTGCGACCGCAAAGGGTCGAGTTTCTGCACAGGTATGCAGAGTTGGGCACAGGAGGCGACACGCTTCTGGGGTGGCTGTAAAGCTTGGTCAAGATAGCGCCCAGAAACTGCTGCAAGCAACTGCTGGCTTCTTTTATAGTCTGACGAATGCAGCGTAAAGATGAGCTCTGCACGCTTGGGTTCGGTGCTTTTAACTAGCTTTCGCTCGCGCGGCGGTGTCAGAAATAATAGACACAGCAGGAGCGCGTTTCGTAGGGTTTCACCCCCTAGGGCTCCCACTACCCGATCGCCTGCGAGAGGCAGTGGAACTAAATCCCCTGTCTTATACTAATTGATATAAGAGAGGGGTGGAATAAATAATTGTTTCCCAACCTTTTTAACCTACAATTACCAGCAGCACGATCCGACTGTCACAGATACACGAGTACGTGTTTTTTCCTTTTTCCTTCTGTTTAGCTACTCGCGAAGCCGAAGGCACTTTTTACTTCTTCCTTCTTGCTTAAAAGTCACTAATTACTAATTGCAAATTACTAATCGCCAACTACTAATTTTTGGCAGTTTTAGTGATTAATTGTTCAATAGGAAAAGTGAAAATAGCACATTTTTGGGTATGATGATTGAGGGCTGTTCAAATTTGCTGGTAATGAATGCAATGATTTCTGGTGTTTACAGGTTGAGAGAACTTGAAAGATCGATCGCATCCGATCCGGACAACTGGCGTCCGATGGTGTTTACTAACGGGTGCTTCGATATCCTACACGCTGGCCACGTCCGCTATTTGCAGGCGGCAAAAAATTTGGGGCGATCGCTCGTGGTGGGCTTGAATAGCGACGCCAGCGTGCAAGCTATCAAACCGCAGGAGCAGGGATTGCCACCTCGCCCGATCGTACCGGAAAATCAGCGAGCCGAAGTTTTGGCCGCCCTCAAACCAGTAGATGCCGTAGTAATTTTTTCCGAGATTACAGCAACTAAACTGATAAATATCCTGAAGCCTGATATATACGTTAAAGGAGGCGACTATCAACTCGAAACTCTGCCGGAAGCACCGGCTGTTATCGCTGGAGGCGGTAAGATTTCCTTAATCAAAATAGAAGTTCCGAGTTCTACCAGTGCGATCGTCAAACGCATTTTGCAATTAGGTACTTAACCATCGATCGCAAACAGCAAACAATGAGCTAAACTCAGAAATTGCCCCATCAAGAAATACTAAAGTGCGATCGTTCGTACAACTTCATCCCAATTGCTAAGCAGGAGATAATTTTAATGGAACTCACAAGCAATAACACGATCGCGGAAATCCTAGAAAGACACAAAGCAGAGCTACTAGCAGACTGGCTCAAAGAACTGCAAAATACCGGCCTGCGGCGGGACGACTTGATGAGAGCCAAAGAATTGCGCTCCGAGTGTCAAGAGTTCCTGCAATTGCTCCACATTGCAGTGGGGCACGGTAACTTGAGCGACATCCAGACACCCGAATGGGAAAATATGCGGCTGTTGCTAGCAGAAGTTTCGCGATCGCGCGTTCAGAGAGGCTTTACTCCCTCAGAGATAGCGAGTTTCATTTTATGCTTCAAAAAGCCATTGTTCGATCGGCTTTGTCACGAACTAACACAAAACCGCGACGCACTTGTCGAACAACTTTGGCTTTCCACCAGTTTATTAGACCAGCTCGGCTTGTGGGTGACAGAAATCTTTCTCAAAGCTCGCGAAGAAGTCATCGAACGCCAGCAGCAAGAAATGCTCGAATTGTCAACACCCGTAGTCAAACTTTGGCAAGGAATTCTCGCATTACCCATGATCGGGACTCTCGACAGCGCCCGCACTCAAATAGTCATGGAAACTCTGTTGCAGGAAATCATGGAAACCGGCTCAGAATTTGCGATTTTAGACATTACAGGCGTGCCGACTGTTGACACTTTAGTTGCTCAACATTTATTAAAAACTGTCGCCGCCGCCCGTTTAATGGGTACTGAGTGCATCATCAGCGGCATTCGCCCGCAAATAGCTCAAACCATAGTTCATTTGGGAGTTGACTTGCAGGATATTCTGACAAAAGCGACTTTAGCAGATGCTTTTAAAGTCGCTTTGCAGCGCCAAGGTTTAACTATAAAAAATATTCAAGAGGAAAGATAAGAATATTGACTGGGGGAATAAATTTTTAATTGAAAGCTAAAATATAGGTAAATTATGGAACGAATACCGATTTTACAAATGGGAGAATTTCTGCTAGTAACAATTCAAGTAGATATGCACGACCGCTTAGCAATGACTTTGCAAGACGACCTGACAAACCGCATCGTAAAAACAGGAGTTAAAGGTGTTTTAATAGAAATCTCTTCCCTAGAAATAGTAGATTCTTTTATCGGTCGCATCATCAACAATATCGCTAGTATGTCGCGAATTTTAGATGCTGAAACAGTTGTGGTCGGGATGCAGCCAGCGGTTGCGATTACCCTCGTTGAGTTGGGGCTTTCCCTAACAGGAGTTCGCACAGCTTTAAGCGTTGAAAAGGGCATGGTTTTGTTGAGAAAATCCTTGGCTTTGTCTCCTGATTAGAAAGCGTAAGCAGTCGATAAATTGTCTCATGACTTAGGCATATGCAGTTATGAAATCTGGTTTGTTTGTAGATACATTGTTGACAAACTTAAGATTTATAAGGAGAAACTAAGTTGATGAGCGTAAGTCCTATGTTTTGTGGAGAAGTTCTATTTTGGTACAGTAGCCGCCATGTCAAAACGTGAGACACTAGAAATCCGATCGTCATCCGATATAGTCCACGTCCGACAGCAAGTGCGAGCTTGGGCTATAGCGATGGGATTCGGTTTAGTAGACCAAACAAAAATCGTTACCGCAGCCAGCGAACTCGCCCGCAATACTGTAGACTACGGTAAAGGGGGAACTGTAACTCTCGAAACGCTCCAATTAGGTACCCGCAAAGGGCTGCGGCTGACATTTGAAGACAAGGGCCCGGGAATTCCAGACCTAGAATTGGCAATGACTGACGGTTATACTTCTAATCAGGGTTTGGGTTTGGGGCTCAGTGGTTCTAAGCGGTTGATGCACGAATTTGAGATTGTTTCCAAAGTGGGTAAGGGGACTAAAATTGTGATCGTCCGCTGGCGGTGAGGAAGATTGGGGGAGAGTGGGAGAGATTGGGCTAGAAGCCCGGTTTCTACAAGTTTTGCGTTTGGTGAGGAGAAATCTAGGAAGAAAGTGGGTTCGTGAGGTCACTAATTACTGCTGAATACTGACGCATGGGGGGCTAGAAATCAGGTTCCTGTTCTACGATTTTTGCTTTTGGTGAGTAGAAACCTAGGAAGAAATCGGGTTTGTGAGGTCACTAATGACTGCTGAATTTTTCGTTTTTCAATGCGCGCCAGCTTAAGATGAGAACTACAAAATAATGAGAGATGCGATAGCCCTGCCCGTAACAGAAGAAAGTCAAGTTGGAGAAGCGCGGCGAATCGCAGTCGCCCTCGCGGCCGAACTAGAATTTAACGAGACCGATCGCGGTAAAGTGGCAATTGTTATTACCGAAGCAGCAAAAAACCTGGTCAAACACGGCCGCGAAGGAGAACTTTTGCTGCGAACATTAAAAACAGCGGCAGGATGTAGCATTGAAATAATAGCGCTAGACCGGGGGCAGGGAATGGCAAATGTCGCGCTGTGTCTGCGGGACGGTTTTTCTACAGCGGGAACCCCGGGAACCGGACTGGGGGCAATTAAACGCCTCTCTACTTTTTTTGATATTCATTCTGTACCGAAACTGGGGACAGCCTTATTAATGCGGCTGGAACCGACCCAAAATAGCCGGGAAGCCTCCCAAAACAGCAATTACTTGGAATTTGGGGTAGTCCACTTGCCCAAAACAGGAGAGGAAATTTGCGGGGATTCCTGGGCTGCGGAAAATCACCTTGACAAAAACCTGATTTTAGTTGCAGACGGGCTCGGCTACGGGGATTTGGCCCAGGAAGCGTCTCAGGAAGCAGTGCGGGTATTTGAGGAAAACGCTAAACTGGGGCCGAAAGCAATTTTAGAGAAGGCGCACGCTGCTTTAAAAAATACCAGAGGAGCGGCTGCGGCGATCGCCCAAATTGATCGTACCCAACAAACAATTTGTTTTGCCGGAATTGGCAACATCAGCGGTGTAGTGGTCACAGACAACCAAACCCGAAGCATGGTTTCCTACAACGGCACAGTTGGACATATGATGCGAAAAGTAGCAGAATTTGTCTATCCTTGGTCGCAGCAGTCCCTACTCATCATGCACTCCGACGGTTTGGCAGCGCAGTGGAATTTAAACCGCTACCCGGGTTTAGCCTCCAGACATCCTGCTTTAATCGCAGCCGTGCTCTACCGGGACTTCAAACGCACTCGCGATGACATGACAGTTATAGTAGCCAAGGTGAGAGAAGCAGCGTGAGTTACCCAATCCTGACGACGGAAGTCCGCTTTGAACAAGACATCGTACAAGTACGCCAAAGAGCTCGCCAAATTGCTAAAGGGCTGGGATTCGATTCCCAAGTACAAACCCGCATCGCCACAGCAGTTTCCGAAATTGCCCGCAATGCTTTCAAATATGCAGGCGGCGGCAAAGTAGAATTCATTGTGGAAGGGGAATCGCCCCAAATTTTTCGGACTCGGATTTCTGACACCGGGCCGGGAATTGCGGATTTAGCGACTGTGTTGGGCCCCAATTTTCGATCGCAAACCGGCGCGGGACTCGGTTTAGCAGCAGCGAAACGGTTGATGGACGAAGTGAAAATCGACTCAGGGCCCGATCGCGGAACGTGTGTACAATTAGTTAAGCAGTTTTCCAAACAGATGCCTGCGCTGAGTGCGATCGAACTAAATCAATTAGTTGACAAACTAGCGCGCCAAATTCCAGAAGATCCCTATGCCGAAATTCAGCAGCAAAATCAAGAGTTACTGCGCACATTAGACGAACTCCGCCAGCGTCAAGAAGAACTCGTACAATTAAATCAACAACTAGAAGATACCAATCGCGGAGTCGTGGCACTTTACGCCGAATTGAACGACAAAGCCGAATCCATCCGGCGCGCCAGCGAACTCAAAACCAGCTTTCTCTCCGATATGAGCCACGAGTTTCGCACTCCGCTAACGGCAATTATGAGCCTTTCCGAAATATTGTTACATCGCCTCGACGGAGAACTTTCAGCCGAACAGGACAAGCAAGTAAATTACATTTACAAATCCGCCCAGTCTCTCGCAGAACTTGTCAACGACTCGTTAGATTTAGCCAAAGTGGAAGCCGGAAAACTAACTGCTCGCGTGGCTGATTTTGAAGTCGAAGATTTGTTCAGCGCGCTGCGGGGCATGATGCGCCCTCTGCTGCCCCAAAACTCGGATGTTGCTCTGATTTTTGAAGCCCCTCTCGAACTTCCAACCCTCACCACAGACGAGGGAAAAGTTGCTCAGATTTTGCGCAATCTGATTTCTAATGCCCTCAAATTTACCGAAGCAGGCGAAGTTCAAGTTGCTGCAGAAATAGGAGACGGGGGAACAATTACTTTTTCCGTAACAGATACGGGGATCGGCATTTCCCCAGCCGATCGAACGCGGATTTTTGAAGAATTTGTCCAACTCGAAAATCCCTTGCAGAAGCGCGTCAAAGGCACCGGATTGGGATTGTCTCTGTGCAAAAAACTGGCAGAATTTCTGGGAGGAAATATTGAAATCACCAGTTCGCCGGGAGTGGGTTCGACTTTTTTGGTCAAACTGCCGATCGTCTATGCTGGAGATGAAGAAAACTTTTGGGAACTGTCGGCTGGTAAGGGAGATGAAATACCGCTGGCGATTGCAGATTCTCGATCGCCAGCGCCGGATTCAGCAGCAAAAGTTTTGATTGTGGAGGATGAAGATAGTTTTTCCGTATTTGCTGAAAAACTTGTGGGCACAAATTCATTGTACAGCGATCGAGACCGCCAACGGTGCTGAAAAATTGCGATCGGTTGCTTTTTGAGGAACCGATCGCAATTTTGATCGACATTATGATGCCGGATGTGACTGGATTTGAGGTTTTGGAAGAGTTGAAATCGGATCGGGCTACTGGTCAAATACCTGCTATCGTGATGACTTCAAAACCTTGAGAAATTTGGGAATAGGATAATTTGTCTGCCGATACAGTTGCGGTGCTTTCTAAAACGAATACCTCCCGCCCGCAGGCGATCGCTCCAATTAAATCCGCTCGCATGAATGCAGGAGTTAATTTATAATAATTCTGAAAATTACTGCTGCATATATAGATTGTATGATGTATGCGAGCCTCTGTAAGGACTTAGGCTTAGCCTAAGTCCTTACGGGTATCTGGGAAAATTAATAATTAGTATAAGATCAAGGATTGTAGCAAGACTTTTAAAAATTGGTAGTGTTTGATAGCAGGCAATATTTATTTAAATTGCAACAGCATTTAACATTGGTGCTGTAAAATATAGCAGTTCTCAGTGGCCGACAATATAGTAGGGACTTAGGCAGTGCCTTTTTTCGTGTCAGCGGCTAAAATCCAGGATAAATATCGCTAGTTGAGCGAGTACCGAGATCTCTCGCCCCCCTTCTTAAGGGTGGAACTGGAAGGACTTTCAAAATCCCCGTTTTTAAGGCGGAGGCGAGGGGTATCCAGGCTGGGGTAAAAATGAGATATACAGAGGGTTTTAGCCCGATTGTTGACACGCATTGGGTACGGGGCCATGTCTCGATCGAATATCCGAGCTTATTTATTAGTGAAAAATGACACCTTTTTAAAAAAATAATGCAACTCTAAGCAAGATCCAAACCCCTACAGAGTAAGCCATTCCCAAATCTAAAATCTAAAATCTAAAATCTAAAATTCTATGACTTTCATCTCCCTTCAATATGCCCTGTTTCTGCTAGTTTTATTTGCGGCTTACTGGTTGGTTCCGGTAAGGTGGGGGCGGCTGTTCATCATGCTGGTTGGTAGTCTGATTTTTTACGCTTCGCTGCAAATTTGGTATATTCCTCTGCTGTTAGCCGGCATTCTGTTTAATTACTGCTTGGCGATGGCGATTGGGGAACCTCTGGATTGGCGGATTGCTAATGAATCTTGGAACCGCCGCCGTTTGTGGCTGCTGTGGATAGGAATTTGCCTGAATGTGTTGCTGCTTCTGGGCTTTAAGTATGTGCCTTTTTTATTGAGTTCGATCGGCACTTTGTTAAATTGGCCTTTTGCTCTCGACGGTGCTGACTGGGTGAAAAGTCACGTCATCGCACCCCTGGGATTGAGTTTCTTTTGTTTTGAGTGCATTGCTTATTTGATTGACGTGTACCGAGGCGCACCGGCTGCTACTTCGCTGCTGCACTTTGCTGCTTACAAGTTGTTTTTTGCGAAACTGATTTCCGGCCCGATTACTCGGTATCACAACTTGATCAATCAACTAAAAACCCAGAAATTTCCGACGCCCGATCGCCTTTCTGAGGCACTTTGGACGATCGCCTTCGGTGCAGTAAAAAAAGGTCTTTTTGCAGATAACTTGGGAATTTATGTCGATTTAAGTTTTACCAATTTGCAGCGGGCGGGTAGCGAGGATTTGTGGCTGGCGATTTTTGCTTACGGGCTGCAACTTTATCTCGATTTTAGTGGCTATGTTGACATGGCGCGCGGTACAGCTTTGCTGCTGGGTTGGTATTTGCCACCCAATTTTGATTTCCCTTATTTTAGTGCCAGCATAGCCGATTTTTGGCGGCGATGGCACATGACTTTAGGCGATTGGTTGCGCAATTATTTGTATTTTCCTTTGGGGGGTTCGCGAGTCGGTTTGTGGCGCACTTGTCTGAATTTGTCCCTCGTCATGTTAATTGCGGGAATTTGGCACGGGGCGGCTTGGGGATTTATTGTGTGGGGAGGTTTGCACGGTTTGGCTTTGGCGGTTCACCGGCTGACTGATGTGTTGTTTAAGCGGTTGCGGATTGAGTTTTTGTGGGAAAATCCGATCGGGATTGCGATCGGTTGGCTGTTGACTCAGGCGATGGTTTTTGGTAGTTGGATATTTTTCCGCCTTCCCGATTTAAAGGATTCTGGATGGGCGATTTCGCATTTGTGGGGACACGCTGCTGACGTGCAGTTTGCAGATAAAGTTTATGTGGAAGCTTTGGGTTTGGAAAGAGTGCATTTAACTTGGATGTTGGCGGCTTTGGCTGCGGCGATGCTGGGGAATTATGCCTTGAGTCGGGGTTTGAAATTGGAGTTAAATTGGCCGATGAAATTGGTGTTAGTACCGCTTTGTTTGTATGCGGTTTGGGTGTTGGCTCCCGAAGGCGGTTTGCCTTATATTTATTTTGATTTTTAGGGTATTATAGCAGAAGGAAGAAGGAAGAAGGAAGAAGGAAGAAGGAAGAAGCAATAAAATCAATCGTTTCAGCCATTAACAACGCCCTAACCGTCTTGGCGGTTGCTATATTTGATTTTCCTTTTATTCCCCGTAAGGTGCGCCGAAGTGATTCCCCGCTTTGGTGCGCGGTGCCCACCCTAGAAATCACAGTCAACAGTCAACAGTCAACAATCAACACTCAACAATCAACACTCAACAATCATCTCAAGGAGTGCACCCTATAACTGATAAGAGCACCAGTCGCTCCAGCTACCGACATAAAGTTTAGCATCGGGAATCCCGGCGATTTCTAAAGACAGTAAATTGACGCAAGCTGTCACCCCAGAACCGCAATAAACGATGATTTCTTCCGCTTTTTCTAATTCCGCCCACCGATGTTTTTGTTCGGAGGTCGATCGCACTTTTCCAGTTTCATCCGTCACCCCTTGCCAAGGATAGTTAACCGCACCCGGAATGTGACCTGCAATGGGGTCGATCGGCTCCCGCAAACCTTCATATCTCTCGCTTTCTCGCGAATCAACCAAAACATTTCCCGGCAAGTCTTTACGCTCTTTTACCGCCTCAATATCTACCGCCAAATCCTGCTGCAAGTGGGCAACAAAGTTACCCTCGCGGGGTTCTGGCAAAATATTTGTTACCGGATAGCCCCCCGCTTTCCAGGCGCTGAAACCGCCATCTAACAAAGCGACTTTGCTGTGTCCCATATATCGCAGCAGCCACCACAAACGAGCCGCAAAAGCCAGCCGCGAATCGTCATAAGCGACGACTAAAGTTTCTGCTGAATTAATGCCGATGGCGCTCAATTTATCAGCTAACTCTTCAATATTTGGCAGCGGATGTCTGCCGCCGTGTTTGCCAACTGAACTTGCGAGGTCGCGGTTTAAATCTAAATAGAAAGCTCCGGGAATGTGACTTTCTTGATATTGTTTTTGTCCCAATTCAGGGTCGGCGAGGGCAAACCGACAGTCAATAATTACAACTTGCGGATTGTCGGTATTGGTGGCTAACCATTCAGGAGAAACGATTAAAGTGTTGTCAGTCATAATTCTTCAAATCTCTGTTTTAACATCTATCGGGAAGGAGCTTTTTTCTCTGGTTCTGCTTGGTCGGGAGGAGATTTCTTAGAAGTTGCTTTCTCCGAAGCTCTTTTTTCAGCATTGGATTTTTTAGGAGTTGCTTTATCCGAAGTTTCTTTTTGCGAATTAGATTTTTTAGGAGTTGCTTTATCCGAAGGTGCTTTTTCGGCTGGTGCCGGAGTTGGAGTTGGCGGAGGGGGATTTACTGCTGCTTCTTGAGCGTAAAGCAGATATTTCTGATACTCGATCACTTTTGCTTGAGCTAGTTGATGGTTGGGGCTAGACACCGGTACTCTTCTCATTAATGAGACCGCTTCTTGCCAGCGATCTGTAACTGTCGTCCAATCTTCCTTGGTTTTTGCCGATCGCCCCAATTCTGCTGCTTGGAGTGCGCTGTTAACGGCTTCTCGAAAAGTATCTGGTGCAGTTGCTAAATCTGCTGTTTCATCGAGATTATTCCCCGCAGTTGCAACAGGCTGGTTCAAAATTTTACCGACAAACGCCACCACGGCGATCGCCAACATACCCGTCACCAGCCCAACTACAATGAAAGTCGATCGCAGTCGGTTCTCAAATGCAGCAAGTTCCGGCGGTTTCTCTTCCTCAATATTGCTTTCCATCTCTATGCGATCCTCTATATTAGCAACCCCAGTATTTGGCGCCGATTCTTCCCCAAAGCTGTGTCCTTCAAAGTTGCTGTTTTCCAAACTAAACTCTTGACTCCAAGCAGCAGCTACCTGACCGCTTTCTCGGCCCTCAACCTTCACTTTGCGAATCGAATCCGGCTGCAAATTCGTCAGCTCGGTGCGGACAAAATCAACTAACGTATCTTCTATCGGTACCTGCTCGGCCTCAAGAATTACATCCAAACAGTCGCCGTCGAGATTCGCGGAGGCTGTTATGCCTTCAGATTGCAACTGGCTGTTGAGCCAAGATGCGATCGCAGTGGCGAGATTTCCCTGCTTGGCAAGTTCCTGAAAATTAAGCTCTGTCATAGCTGGACACCTGATAATGCAGAAGGTAGAAGGCAGAAGGAATGAAAAAGTCAGAAATAGTTTTTTTAAAGTTGAAAACACCCTAACTGAAATTCAACAAATAGTATAATGTATCGCGGGAAATCCAAGCCCAAAGATGGAAATTATCAGTTTCGCTCCCCCTCCCATCCCTTCGGAAAAGACTTGCATTCTTTACTAGGAAACGAACTCAGGTTTGTAGTGAGGGCTTCAGTCCTCCCGCCCGGCCGCCAAATACCGCTGCTTTAACCTGGTAATTGATACCGACCGCGCAACTCCACATAGCGCAACGGCGTTAAGTCGAGCCGCAAGCATCGCCCCTAAAACCGACATCCGGCTAGAAAAAGCCTCGATCGCGCGGATTCGAGATTTGAGATTAAAAAATTGTGCGATCGCAGTGCCATCGACGGACAGCGAGTGATATCATCAGTTAGTCAATATTCAAGTTTTTATAGCAAAAAAGTCGATCGCACAATGGTAGCAATAGCAATTTTAGCTGCTGGACGCGGCACGCGCATGAAATCTGACTTGCCCAAAGTTCTACACGAATTGGGCGGTCTAACGCTAGTTGAGCGAGTCCTCCAAAGTTGTCAAGAAATTCAAATTTCCCGGCGAATTGTCATCGTCGGTTATCGAGCCGAACTCGTGAAAGAAGCTTTGATAGGTGGTAAAGAAATACCGGACAATCCTCAATTTCCTCAATTTCCTCCCTTAGAATTTGTCGAACAAACCGAACAATTGGGAACCGGTCACGCCATCCAACAATTGCTGCCTCACTTAGAGGGATTTCAAGGAGATTTGCTGGTCTTAAATGGGGATGTACCTTTGCTGAGGGCAGAAACTATCAAACAATTGATTGCTGTTCACAAGCAACACCAAAACTCTGCTACTTTATTGACCGCTAATTTGCCGAATCCTCAAGGGTACGGGCGAGTATTTACCGACAGTCAAAACTTAGTCGAGCAAATTGTCGAAGACCGCGACTGCACACAAGCTCAAAAGCAAAACCACCGAATCAATGCAGGTGTTTACTGCTTTCACTGGCCGGATCTAGAGAAAATTTTGCCAGAATTGAAGGCAGACAATGACCAAAAAGAATATTACCTAACTGATACGGTCAATTTCCTCAGTCCGGTGATGGCGATGGATGTCGAAGATTATCAAGAAATATTGGGAATTAACGATCGCAAACATTTAGCCACAGCTTGCGATATTTTGCAAACGCGGGTAAAGGACAAGTGGATGACGGCGGGAGTGACGCTGCTCGATCCCAACAGCATTACGATCGACGATACTGTAGAGTTGCAGCCGGATGTGGTAATTGAACCGCAAACTCACTTGCGGGGAAAAACTTCCATCGCTTCTGGGAGTCGCATCGGCCCCGGCAGTTTGATCGAAAACAGTCACATTGGGGGAAATGTAACTGTGCTTTATTCGGTGGTTTCTGACAGTATTGTGGCGGAAAATTCGCGAATTGGTCCTTACGCACACTTGCGGGGACACGCGGAAATAGGGGCGAACTGCCGCGTCGGCAATTTTGTAGAATTGAAAAATACTCAAATCGGCGATCGAAGTAATGTCGCTCACTTGTCTTATTTAGGCGACGCGACTTTGGGAGAAAAAGTCAACATTGGTGCTGGGACAATTACGGCAAATTACGATGGAAAAAACAAGCACAAAACTCAAATAGGCAATCAAACTAAAATAGGTTCCAACAGCGTGCTTGTTGCACCGATAACTTTGGGGCAAGATGTTACTGTAGCGGCGGGTTCTGTGGTGACGGAAGATGTGCCGAATGACTGTTTAGTAATTGCCCGTTCCCGGCAAGTTGTCAAACCAGGTTGGAAGTTGAAAGAACCAAAAAAGTGAACAATTCTTCGCTTTTTCTATGATAAGTTTCCACTCGCATCGGGACTTGCGCAGTCGATACCAAAGAAACCGGGTTTTGATAACAGGAGCGATGGCGCTATACCAGAGATTCTGGTTAAAAACCCGGTTTATATGTAAGTCCGCAACCTTGAGAAATCGGGTCGATCGCCTTCGGCTATTTTTGGTTATTTTGCTGGTGCAGATAGTTGTTAATCGCTTTAGCGATTTTTGCTTGCTGGTATGGATTCATCGTGCGGGGTAGGGAGATGCGAGAGCCTCCACAAGCTAACAGTCTGACTTCGTACCAAATGTCATGATCCCGATCTTTTGTTCGATCGACTTCCACGGCATAAATCTCGCACAGAGAGTATTGAATTACTTTACGTGCCAACAAACCCCGCTGTTTAACAGTCAAGGTGTTTAAAGTTCCATCGAAGCTGTAGGTTTCATTATTTCTCAACACGATCGCTGCGAGTGCTGCGAGCAAAAATATGCCTCCTGTCAATCCCAACCAGCGCTCGTTTTGGCTTAAGCGCAGCAATCGATGCTTTGCATTTTTAACAAAAAAATTGATGTCAGAAGCAACAGCGTCTTGGTTCCCCCAGTTAGTGGAGTTAGCAGTGAAAGGAACATTGCCAACAGAAGTCAAAAGTACAACTCTGCTTTTATAGCCGCATCTTTGAACTTTTGCTCCCCGCAAAGAAGTAAGCTGAATTTCTTTGATGTTCGACCCCAGTAAATTCGATCGCACAATCTGGCAGTTTCCTTGTTTGGCCTGCAATCGCTGGCAGCTCAGGGTTGCTCCATGATAGTCAAAAATCAGCGATATCAGTCCCAATGTCATTAATAAACAACTAGGGAGCCAAAAATCAAATACGCTTTGAGTCTGAATTCTTAATTCAGTTGCTGTTTGCTTAATTATTTTCATTTATCTCACCTTTGGATTCCCAAAATGATGCTACAGATCGACTTCCTGACCCCGAGCCGCCGAATTGTTAACTTATATATTATTTGAAGTCGTCCTTTGCCACGATTCCTTTTATTTTGCTAATAGATTAGCACTAAAATGTCTCGGGAACAACAAATGTCGCGAGTTTACTTGCGGCTGGGTTTGAGATAGCTTTCCGTGATTTAAAGTAGATAAATCTTAAAAATTTATTAATTATGTTATTGCGAGTCAAACATTAGCTTTCGCGAACCGAAGGAAAGTAATAGCAAAGGTGAAACTAGGTTTACATTCTGTTACATTGTAAAGTTTATTTGTGCCTACCTAACTATCGTTAGTTATTGATTTGGGCGATTCCCTACGGGATAGCTACGGTTCACGGACTTGCACGGCAAACATATTGCTAAGCGTGCGACGATCGCGGGTAGAGATATAGCTGCGAATCAAATCAGCCATTTTGTATTGTTCTGTTGGTGAATGGCTTCTTAAACATATGCGATCGCCCCCCAACATCAACAAATCAAAATAGTAGCTACGATTTCCCTCGCTATCTGCTATTTGTCTAATTCTACCGCACAAATCTTGCGAGTTGAGCATTCGGTAATATCATTGAGCGACAAACCCCATCATCGTTTAATGGTCATTTTGCCAAAAGTGTTATCAAAGAGGTACATTTGGTAGTGGTATTTGGTAAAAAATGGAGAAAAGTCGAGGTTTTTAGGCAGCAGTAGCAGAAGTCCGTAACGATGCGTTGTCACGATCGATAAAATCCCCACTCCCACCAATGTGGTTTTCCCACGAGCGAGAAAATGACAATATTTTGCTTGCCAAGGGCGAGACTCGTTGGCTCCATGTGTTGTTAAACCGTTCAATATAGCTGGTCTTTCCAGTCTCCTTGCCCACTGCTTTTCGGAATGAGTAAAACTAACGCCGATCGACATCCCCGACTTTTTGGAAAAGTCGGGTATCGGTGATTCCGATCCAGGACCATTTTTAAGCAATAAAAATCAGCGTTCCCTTGCTCATTTCCAAAGTATCGCCCATTTCCAGACCGTTGTGAAAAGCACCCAAAATCACCTCGCTAGTTTTGCCAAAAGCGATCGCACCGCTAGCATCAATTCCAATTGCGCCAAAATCCCGTTGACGATCGTCAGCTTCAGCAAAAGAACGCTCAAAAGCAGCTTTCAAACTCAAACCATCCGTTACCCGTATCACAATCCGCGGGGCCAAACACTCGTCCATAATGTGCTCGCCAATCCCCGTACAGCTTACCGCCGCATTTCCAGTCGCGTAATTTCCCGCCGGCATCGCCGAGTCGCTAACCCGCCCGATGCGCTCAAAACCTTTGCCACCAGTCGAAGTCCCAGCAGCCAAGCGTCCGTGAACATCCAAAGCTACAACTCCGATCGTACCCATACCCGCCGGTTCCGCCACCACGTCAGCCATTGCTTTGCTAAAATTGCCTTGGCGTTCCTGCATCCACTCGTGCAAGCGCAAATCTGTCATCGGATCGTAAATCGGCAATTGAAGTTCTCGCAGCAATTCCGCCGAACCAAAATCCGAGAGAACCCGATCGTCCGAATGCTGCAAAAATTGAGCAAGTTCGATCGGATGTTGAACGCGAGAAACATTAATCGCCCCGCTGAAACGCTGCATCAAACCGTCCATCAGCGAAGCACTCATCCGAATTTGACCGTCCGACTGCACCACAGAACCTGTACCGGCATTAAATCGCGGGTCATCTTCCAGCAATTGGCAGCCCCGCACCACTGCATCTACGGCACTTGCACCGTCTTTTAGCAGCGGATAAACTTCCTCCAAAACATCGTAAAGCGATTTCCGCACCGCCTCAATTCCGCCTTTACTGTGTAGAGAACTGCCGGCACCGCCGTGAATAACTAGCTTTGGTTGCACTTGTTGCGATGCCATATTTTTTAACCTAAAATTTTTCCTTTGCAATCTTAGCCTCGATCGAGCAAATTACCCTAAATTCTTAATCTTGAGCCGCCAAACGGCGGCGACGACAACGTTCGGAACAGTATTTGACCTCATCCCAGCAGTGCGCCCATTTTTTGCGCCAAGTAAAAGGTCGATCGCACACCGGGCACATTTTTGTCGGTAAATCAGATTTCGATCGCTGCTTTGCCATGCTAATTTGGACATTACATTAATGATTAAATTTTAATCAAAACAAACAATACAATCCATTTCTGCCTAACACCTCCCCAAATAAAAATGCTCGAAACGGCATTAGCCAAAATCCGAATAGTCTTAGTAGAACCCGCAGGCCCATTGAATGTCGGTTCTGTCGCCCGCGTCATGAAAAATATGGGTTTGCACCAATTAATTTTGGTAAATCCCCAATGCGATTATTTAGGGGAAGAGGCCCGACTGATGGCAGTTCGCGCCGCCGATATATTGGAAACTGCCAAAGTAGTTGATAGTTTGGCGGCTGCTTTGGTTGGGTGTGTCAGAGCGATCGCGACTACAGGAGACGATAGTCGATCGTTGCCAACACAGCTAGAACAGCCCGCAGACGCCTTGCCTTGGCTCCTAGAAGCCCCCAGCGCCCTAATTTTCGGCAGAGAAGACTGCGGCTTGACCAATGCCGAATTAAACCGCGCTCAGCGCCTGATCCGCATTCCCTCCAGTGACGCCTACACTTCCCTAAATCTCGCCCAAGCAGTCGCTATCTGCTGCTACGAACTGTATGGGGAAGAAGGAAGAAGGAAGAGGGAAGAAGGAAGAGGGAAGAGGGAAGAAGGAAGAGGGAAGAAGGAAGAAGATGCCTTGTTCCCTGGCTCAGCCGGGGAACGCATATCCAGAGGCTCTGCCTCTTCAATAGATGCAACAGATAATTTATCAACTTGTTACCAAGAACAACTTGGAACCAGCCAGAAAGAAAATCCCTCTCCTCCCCTCACCAGTGCTCCCTTGGAAAATTTAGAGGGATATTACCAGCAACTAGAAACGCTGTTACTCAAAATAGGATATTTGCAGCAGCACACAGCAGCAAGCCGGATGGAAAAATTTCGGCGTTTGTACAACAGGGCGTATCCGACAGTTGATGAAGTCGCCATGCTGCGGGGCGTCCTCCGCCAAACAGAATGGGCAATCAAAACTTACCCGCGAGAGGCAAATTCTGATACTCTGGATGGGGCGTTGCCGGAAAATCCAACGGATAGCTAGGAGAAATGCTGATAATTGGGGATGTGAGATTGAGGATTTTTTTCACAGAGAACTTTCCTGCACCCATTTGTCACCTTCATAACAGGGTTTCTTGACTAAAAGCCTAAGCTTTGGGATAATTTGCGAGCAATAAACCCGGTTGCTGATACCAGGCAGCGTCTGGGGCAAATCTAAAATCTAAAATCTAAAATCTAAAATTGATTGGCTGGCAAGCTGAAAAATCTTAAACTTGAACTTTACAGTAGTGATGAAGGAGTAAGACGTGGCAGAGCGGTTTCCCAAAGGATCGATATTATCGGTGATATCCTCGATATCCTCTCCCAACTCCGGCTCAAAGCAGCCTAAGTCCGGCAAAGCAAGTCAGTCTGGCAACTCGGGTCGCCGCCGCCCTCCGCAACCGCAAAACGGCAATTCAGAAATTCGAGAACGATCGCCAGAACCTTCGACTTTGCCACCGCAACCAAGCCGCGGCAGCAGAATTAGAGCCAATTCTCCCGCACCTTCGGAAGAATTGACTGCACAAGACTTTTTATCCGATCCCAGATCTGCCATTAACCCCAGAAAACCCAGAACCAGCAAAATTCCCCCGTCGAAGACTCGCCAATCAGGCAAAAAAGGTCTCGCTGCTGTCGATATGTTCGATTTTCCCGAGCCGAATCGGGAAACTGTCAGTTCGATCGCCAGCAATCCCAACAGCCAGATCCCAACTGCCAATCCCCCTGCAACCCGTGGAAGTCGCCCCAGTTCGCCCCCAGTGCGCATTCCTGACACGGTAATGCCCCCAAATGCCAAAAAAGCCCCTGTGTCGAAACCGCGTCCGCAAGCGAGCCAGAGACCGGGGAAACGCTCTGCACCTCAGAGCGTGCCGCCGTTGGTGTACGCTACTCGCTTGCTGATTTTGGGAGTTGGGATTGCGGTGATTTGCGGGACGCTGCTGTCTGTGGTGAATGCTGTGAGCCGATCGTCTGTAGCAGCAGAAGAACAAACCACCCCAGGGCAAAAAAACCCAGATGCAGGCGACAGCGCATCTGCTGCACCGGTGACCGGAGAAGTGCTGCAACTGAATCAAGAATTAGGCGCTTTGAAAACGCAAGTTCAGGTTTTAGCAACAGAAAATCCTACTTTGACAGCCGGAGTATTTCTAGTCGATTTAGATACTGGAAGCTACCTAAATTTTAACGGCGATACTGCTTTTGCTTCAGCTAGCACGATTAAAGTACCAATTTTAGTAGCTTTTTTCCAAGCAGTAGATGAGGGAAAAGTGAAGTTAGATCAGGTGCTGACGCTGAAGCCCGAAAACATTGTGGGCGGTTCTGGGGAGATGCAAGACGACACTCCAGGCAAGAAGTATTCGGCTTTGGAAGTTGCCCAAAAGATGATTGTTGTCAGCGACAATACGGCGACAAATATGATGATTGAGTTGTTGGGAGGTGCTGATGTTTTGAATCAGCATTTTGCAAGTTGGGGTTTGAGGGCGACGGTTCTCCGCAATGATTTGCCTGATTTGGAGGGAACTAATACTACCAGTCCGCAGGATTTGATTAATATCATAGCCCAGATCGATCGGGGGAATTTGGTATCGGTGAAATCGCGCGATCGTATTTTGCAAATTATGCGCCAAACTCAAAACGCTTCTTTGCTGCCGAAAGGTTTAGGCGAAGGTTCAATTATTGCTCACAAAACCGGCAACATTGAAACAATGCTTGCGGATGCGGGGATGGTAGATTTGCCGAACGGTAAGCGCTATTTGGTCGCGGTGATGGTGAAGCATTCGCCGGAAACCGAGAAGCCAGCTCAAACATTGATTCGGGATATTTCTCGGATGAGTTACCGCTATTTGAACGGTGAGGAAACGCCCGCCGATTCACAAGTGAAAATTAAAAATTGAAAATTCAACCGGGTTTTTTCTGGCAAGTGTTGTAGACTTTATCAAACTATAAATCAGTTTGTATTATGAAACTAAACATCCGCCTTGCTTGTCTGGTAGCGCTCTCAACTTTAGCCGTTGCAGTCTCCCCCACTTTGAGTAATGCTAATCCTGTTCCTGAATCTGAGACCGACGGCGTGACAGTGATTAACAATAATATCGAACTCAATCGGGCAAAAAACTTAGCCCGTCAAGCAGCAGAAATTGCTAATGGGGGTTTAGGCAACTATCGAGCTGAAGCTTCTATGCACGGTACTTCTGAGGAATCCCCGTTTGTTGACAATGGCGATGGAAGTTGGACTTTTACTTTTCAAGGGTACAAACCCGGTACGTCTGTCTATACTGTAGAAACGGTTGTTACGGTTTCTCAAGATGGAAAGGTAAGAGTTGATTATAATGGGCGAATTCGCGAGAAAGCTCAATTTTGAAAAGTTATGCAAACAGCTAAGTAGATTGCCATCAAAAAACAGAACACCCAGAACCCTGACTTTTTTAAGAAGTCGGGGATCTAACAGCGATTGTTCCGCTGGATAGAGTTGATCGATGACCCCCGCTATGTTTCAATCCCTGATAGGGATTTAAGTTAATTCCGGCTAAGTCTGGCAGAATTAGCCCTATTTTTTCTATTTTCGGTTTCAATCCCTGATAGGGAGTTAGGTTAATTGCGGCGCATCCCCAATCCCTGTTGGTCGAGTACCGCGATGTTTCAATCCCTGATAGGGAGTTAGGTTAATTGCGGCAATTCTGCGAGTGCGCGGCGGGCTGCGAGGCGATCGTTTCAATCCCTGATAGGGAGTTAGGTTAATTGCGGCAAAAGACGATGCGGTTGAAGTAACTGAAGTAACTGCCAGTTTCAATCCCTGATAGGGAGTTAGGTTAATTGCGGCGGCCGGCAATCAGCGAACTAGCCCCGGCTTGTTAGTTTCAATCCCTGATAGGGAGTTAGGTTAATTGCGGCGCGCGATCGAACGATCGCTACACATTCTATAACTGTAGTTTCAATCCCTGATAGGGAGTTAGGTTAATTGCGGCGCAGAAGCTGTCTCTGTTGGAAGCCATTCGATGACTTCTGTTTCAATCCCTGATAGGGAGTTAGGTTAATTGCGGCAAGTTAGCGATCGCAGGTTTTATTCCCGTGCCTTCAGTCGTTTCAATCCCTGATAGGGAGTTAGGTTAATTGCGGCATCACTCGGAGCTAGTGTCTCGCTCTTTAATCCAATAGTTTCAATCCCTGATACCAATTTCCTAAAGTCCTGCTACAGATATAGCATCTAAAATAAATTCCCATCCCGTCAAAGAAGCAATAACTTCCAACGTCAACTTATTTAACTCTTTTTGCAGCGCTGCTCTCAACTCT
>NZ_SRRZ01000060.1 GCF_013179805.1 Microcoleus asticus IPMA8
GATGGAGTATTTGAGTTACTTGGTCATCTAAACTCGTTTTGACTTTCTCTAATAGGTTGGCGATTGCTCCTTCTGATATCTTGAGTCCAAAGACAGATGCAAATATCGACGATAGCCGTTCGTAACTGATGGCATGAGTGTAACGGAGATATGTGACTAAGCTTTGAATTGAACTGCCAAACGGTGAGCCTGGTTCCATTCCCAATGGTACAGGTGCAACATATTCGGTGTGACAGCAGGCACACTGACCACCATAACGTTCGATTCGGGTGATGATGGGACGAATTGGTGGTAAGCTGCTACGCAGCTAAATCGGATAAAATAGCATTGCCTTTATTTTTGACTTTTCTATCCCATTTAATAACCATTTCTCCTTCATTTAATAATCTCTGTAGCAATTCCGACAATTCTTCTACTGACTTAAATAGTCGATGTGCTATATATTCTTTCGCTGAATGGCAGACCAATTCAACCAAATTATAATCGGGGCTGTAAGCTGGCAAAAATTCTAAAATAATCTGTGGCATTTCGGCTGATATTTTGCTCAGAATATCTTTCTTTTTGTGAAAACTAGCATTGTCGAGAATAATTACAATCTTAATTCCAGATTTGGCAAAATTTTCTGCTTGATTACCCTGTTGTATCCATTCTTGAACTATCGCATCATTTAAGGCTTTAATTTGCTCATAAAACGTATTCTACTCTCCTCTTTCTATCACAAAACTTAACCTTTTTTTGTCATGATATCTCAACCCACCCATGAGATTTACTCTGCCTCTTCTCCTTTGACCTGTAATTTTTTTCTGTGAACTTTTTTACCCCAAGTTTTTCTTCTTGTCACTCGTAAAATGAATCCGCTCTCATCCCAAAACCATACCTGTAAAAGCTCTGGTGTTTGTTTAGTTATTCTTAAATACTCTGATAGCTTCTGTTTAAATACTTCTCTTTTAATTGGGTTTTGTTTGTGTTCTAAACTATACTTAGCCCAAATGTAAACGTATTTTTTTTATTTAGAATCCGGGATATTTGGGAACTACTCAGTTTAATTCCTGTAACTTTTTCTAAATATGTTGCTAGTCGGGCTGCCGTCCATCTTCCAAATTCATATCCATATTCTTCGGGAGCTTTTTCGATTGTAGCTATCAATATTTGTTCATACTCTGGAGTGACTTTACGAAAATTTCCTGGACTTCTTTTATCTAAAAAACTATCCAAATTATCAGGGTCGCCATGAACTGACCAATAAGCTACTGTTGTGTAAGCAATCTCCATAAATTCACTAACTTCTCGATAATTTTTTCCATCATTTATTAGTAATAAAATTAGATTTTTTCCCTTACATAATTATCGTTAGACTCTTTTAGTAGTTTAATGAGTCTCTGTTTTAGATTTGGAGATAGATGGTTTTTGGCTGGCATATATTATAACTAATGAACACTTATTTGTTATTATATTATACAATCTAGCTGCGTATCAGCTTAGTTCGATTTTTTCGTAGACCGATTGCAATTTTTCGGCAGCAGTGGTGACTTTCTCTCCACACTGGGGACAATTTTTGAGTTGGGCGATGATTGTTTGGTCGGGTTCAGGATGTAGTTCTCTTCCCCGTCCTGCTCTTCCTACGCTCCCGGCTCTTTTTACCCCCTCAATTTTCGATGGCTTAATGTTTGCTTTGAATCCCTTCGACGGCGGAGTGCTAGAATTTTTGCTGGTTTTGGTGGGAACTTTATTTGGTTTTGTTTCCCCTGTAGTGGCTAAAGCGGCGGTGAGTTTTTGGATTTCTTGCCATAGCTCTACTATCAAGGCTTCTTTCGCCTCGTTCGATAGTTGCTTTAAGTCGGGGAGTTTTTCCATTCCTCGAGCTAATGTCTATCTCGTCTTCTTGTCAAGGGGGTTGAGCAATTACAAATTATTTAATATGGTGCCTCATTACACAATCATTCTGCCTATTCAGGACGGCGATGTCTGAGGGGTGAAACCCCTCATAGATTCGCCAACAGTCTCTTCAAATGCCAAACTCAAGCTTTGCTTTATCAGACTGATGCTTAAAAGACTAGCCACCGCGTAAAAAGATCTCAAATGGGTTCTATAAAAGGAAATTTAGTTTTTATGAACAATCTCTACCATAACGTCGCAGTTGCCTCTGTTTGCACGGCTTTAAGTTTTACATTGGGAGCAAGCAAAGAAGCTAAAGCAGCTACATTAACCTTGACTGGCACCACATTTGTCGTTGAAGGTAACTGGTCCAGGTTCAGTGCCGTGGGAGAAAGGATATTTGACAGCGAGGGTTATCCTAGCTCAAACGGTATTACTCTTTTGACAGACGGGAGTTTTTCTAGTCGTAACAGCCCCACAGAAAGAAGAGCTTTCTACGAATTCAATATTGGCAATTTGTCTCTTGCTCCTAATACAATTATTAGCCGTGCTTCTTTGGATGTCGCAGTTGGGGCTATTAAGTACATTACCCCCCGTTATTTTTATGTGCAGATATTCGGCTATGTAGGAAACGGAGAACCTAACCTATCAGATTTTGACGCAGGAATAAAGTTAGGTTTCGCAAATGCTTTAAACCCTTTCACCTTCCCGGAGCCTAGTTCTTTACCTCCTACCCGTTCTAGTATTGACTTTGACGTGACAGAGTTTTTTAAGGCACGAGTTAGCAACAGCGATGCTTTTGCTGGATTTGGTCTTCGTATCGAAGACTTTCCTTCGAACTATGGTACAGCCACCCTGGTTAACCCCCGCCTAACAATTGAAACCGCCGACGTTGCTGAGCCTGTACCTGAACCGACCACAATTTTTGGTTCAGCTATAGGTCTAGGCCTGGGAGGATGGCTGAAGCGAAAGAATTCAAGTCGGCAGAATAAAACAACGCCACAACATTAGGCTAAGTAGGTAGGTGCTGTAAAACGCAATTATGTAAAAAATTGTAAAGTCTCCAACTGCCCTAAGCGTGACTAAGTCAGCCCTGTTTACATACTGTTACATGGCTCTGTTTAATCGCGCCTACCTACTTAAGCCTCAAATCAATTGACAATTTCGCTGCGAGATACCTTACTATTTCTAGCAGGATTTGGCGTTAATTCGGGTGGCGAAACTTGAACACTTCCCCACTCATTCAAAAAGCTTTTCAGCAAAACCTCTTGCTGAGTGCGTAATGTCTCGACATTTTCCCCGCGATTCATAATCACAAACCACACTGTTTCTTGTTTTTGAGTTGGCAGCGCTCCGCCCAAAGCGCTAACATTATCCAATGTGCCAGATTTGATCACTGCTAATTTTGGAAGCGGCCGTTCTGACAGTATTCCTTTATCTTTCCCAACTACAGTTAAGACATCAGCAACTGTCATGTTGTAAGGTTGAAGATAGCGTTCTAAAGCTATAAATAACGCGCAAGCAGCCCGGGGAGAAATGAGATTCTCTTCGCTCAATCCCGAACCGTTGACGAGTTTAATTTCTGCGGGAGGAACTCCGGTTGCTGCTGCTGCTTTTTGCGCGACTGTTTTAGCACCGCCGACTGTATCAGCTAGCATATCTGCCATGAGATTGTTGCTGTACTGATTCATTTTTTTGATCAGTTCGGCGAGGGGTAAAGAATAATGTTTTACTAAAGGCTGGACGCCGTTGGGAGGTGCTGGTAAAACTTTTACAGTACCCTCAATTTCTATTTGGGGTTTCGGCGTATTTGGAGGTAGTGTTTGATACTGGGCGGCGGCTTCGCTGGGCCAGATTTGACTGTTCAATCCTTGTTTGAGCAATTCTCCCGATTTGAGGGAATCAAGTTCAAAATTCATGTAAAACTTATCGACAATTATCAAACTGCCAGTGACTCGCTTGATGCCTTTTTGATTTAAGGCGTTACCGAGGGCGATCGCCTCTTCCCAAACAAACAACGGATCGGCGCTTCCCTGAACAATTAAATCGCCTTTTAATACGCCGTTTTCAATTTTTCCTGTTGTACCAATTAAGGTAATAAATTGATGTTCCGGCCCGAATTCTTGCAGCGCTACCAGAGATGTTGCTACTTTGGTAATAGAAGCGGCTGACAGAGGAACTGTACCTTGATGATTGGCTAACAAAGTATTGCCAGATTGCATCCAGATACCTTGGTCTTCTTTGGCAAAACCTTGTGCTGTCAACCCGTTGAGATATTGCTTGATTTTGCTATTTGTGGGGGTTTCGGGATTGTTAACAGAGATTATTAAGGGCTGAGGCTGACTTGGTTTAACCGGCGGCGGGGAAGATTCAGCTACAGGAGAGGGAGATGCAAGTTGGGGCGATTCAGTAGCTGCGCAGCCGGCAATAATTGTGAGAAGGGCGATCGAACTCGCAGCAGTCAAGTAGCGGTTTTTCAGCATTACTTTAATTTTTTTCATCAAATGTACGATCGTCTGTTCGGCACGCCCGATGGAAAGTTTAGCATTAGCCCGCGCGTTTTGGAGCATCCGCATCTGCGTTACCAGAATTGCGAACCGCTGACAGTAGCTATCTTCTTCTCCATCTTTCTTCGCGCTCTACCCTACGGGAACGGCTGCGCCGAACGCGTCTTCGTGGTTGGTTAAATAGAAATTGTTTAAATACTGCGGGATTTTATAACAATACTCCGGACTGTTTTTAGTTCGTAGTCTTAAACCCAGGATTTGCCGTTGGTAGCGAACTTGCCGAATCGCCTTGAAACCCTTATTCTACCGTTGGCAATCACAAACTGTCCGAAGTATTTTTATACCATTTCCCAAAAACAATGCAACTCTAGGCAAGCTCCCAACCCTTATCTTATAAGCCATTCCCAATCTAAAATCTAAAATCTAAAATCGTACGATCTTCAGCGCCTGGGGTGAAGGCCCCAGGCCGATCGCTCTGACAAATTTTCGATAAACTGGTTTATCCAGCCATACTCCCTATACTCAGCGGCACCATTTCCCCGTGCATCGTCAGGCCTAATAACATCGGCCCGCCCGGTCGGATCAACTCTCCTGTAAGCGCGCAGCGTTCCTCCTGCTGCGCTGTGGCATTAATGCTGGCTCGAATATCCGATCGAGAAAACATCTGGCGATACTCTCCAGACTTCTGCTGCACGTAATTCCAGAGCAAATCTCGAATCAAAGCTTGATAGCCTTGATTACCCGCGAGCTCTTTGAGTCTCTCCTTGAGCTCTCTTTCTAGTCGAATGCTGGTGACTTCCATTTCGGTGGTTGAGGTTCTAGGTAGGGTATGCATAATTTTTTCTCCGTGACGGGTGGACATATGTGTAATATCAGTGTAGTATGTTTACAGCTAGATTGAAAGCCTCTTAACCACCTTCTGCCGACTTTGAAATTTCTCCCCACCTACTCCACCTATCAACTGAAGTGCGATCGCCCTTGGGGTCGCTCCGAGTCGTTACAGCACGTCTTTAGGACGGGTTTTGCGATCGTCGCAGCGACCTCGTGGGCGGGCTGGGGCCCAATTAAACCCGGTTATAGTGGATTAGGACAAATTGCAGAAATTAATTACAACGAGGTAGACCGGGACGGTCTGCGAGTGGCACAGCCACATCGAGATACGCGAAGCGGGAGGTACAGCTAAACGACTGTACCAACACAGGATGAAAATTTGCCTTTAGCAGTTTTTCTAGCCCCCGCTTCTAAGTAAGAGAAGCGGGGGCATTTGATTTGATATTTGAAAAATTCGATCGGCTTGGGGAACTGGCAAAAAACCAGATGTAGCCAATGCTGATGAAGCACCCAAAATTCAAAATCTAAAATCCCAAATCTAAAATCCCAAATCCAAAATTGATGAGGAGGAGCAAGCCGTGACCGTAGTAACTGATGTATTGAGGCAATCTGTGGTGGTATTTTCTCAGAATTACCTACCGATGAGCCGTGTCAACATCAAACGGGCGATCGTACTTTTGGTAACAGGCAAGGCTGAACCTCTGGATTTTAGCATTGGCAACGGCTGGCTGGTACGATCGCCCAGCAGCAGCATCCACGTACCCGAACAAATCCGCTTGACTTTTGGCAACAGGGAACGCCTGTGGAAAGTGCCCCCGGTCAATCGCCGGGAAGTTCTGCGCCGCGACGCTCATTCTTGCCAATACTGCGGTAGCAACCGGCATTTGACGCTGGATCACGTGATGCCTCGATCGAAGGGCGGCCCGCATACTTGGGACAACGTGGTGACTGCTTGCGAACGGTGCAACTCCCGTAAGGGCGATCGAACTCCCGTAGAAGCTGGAATGTCTCTGCGAACTAAGCCGAAAGCCCCCATACACCCCACTGTTGCTTTTGCCGAACTGTTTTGGCACGAATACCAAATTGGGGAATAGGGAATGGGAAGAATTTTAGATTTTAGATTTTAGATTTTAGATTTTAAATTGATGCGTAATTCTCATCTAAAATCTGCCCTAACTCCCAATTCCAAATTCCCGATTACCAATTTTCAATTACCAATTTTCAACTTTCAATTTCAAATTTAGGGCTGTCAATATGCTGAAGTTGACTTACACTGAAACGGGCTTTAACCTCGAGCGTTTGGCTCAATCTCCCGAACAGTTAGTGGCGCTGCGAGTTGTGCTGGCTATGCGAGTTGGTCAAAACATCAGCGTCGAACCGAGCACTGCGGCATTTTTGCTGCCGGCGAATTTGCCGGTGCTGTCTCTGTTGGAATCTGAGGCCCGCCGAGACGACAACGATGCGATCGCCCTTTGTGTTGCTGATGCTGACTTTGTAGAAGTGACTCTGCGCGGTACGTGGATTTCTGACGCGTCTGAGGGGGCTGACGGCGTGTTTGCGACTGTGTTGGGCGATCGGGCGGAGTTCTTGCTGCTCAAACTCTGGCTCGAAACTCAGGCTGCTGCGGAGGTTGTCGGGGAAGTCGGTGATTAATATCGGATGTGGAAGGAAGAGGGAACAAGCAAGAGGGAAGAAGCAAGAAGGAAATATTTTCGGGGTTGCATAATGGTGCTATAAATGGAGGTCAAACCTGATGCAATGTCCTGAATGCTGTTCCCAAGACTTCCGTAATAACGGTAAGATCCGAGGTAAACACTCATCACATTTGTGTAGATTGCGGTCCCCAGTTTATTGATGTTGAAACAACATCTTAAGTTTAATAGTGTTCCCGTTCCCTATTCAATTAATCATTACGATCGAGTGAGATGAAGCTCTATCGCGCTTATCATACCTTAATCCAGCAACGCCAAAAAACGTTGTATGTGACGGTGGCGACTATTTTGTAAGATGGTTAATGGCAGGGTTGCAGCTAATCATTCTCTTTTAACTTGTTGCTGTGATTGTAACAACTTGTGCGAGCATCTGAAGCGTAAATAGCTGTTGTGGGTAGAGATATTTTTCGAGGATGTTGTGATAGAATGAGGGTAACATATTATCACTTGGGGTCTTGTGGTATTAACGAGACCTTTCGTTTTTATCACATTTTTATCACAACTAAGCGCTTTTTACTCTATTGAGATTGTTTAGTCGGTCAGCCCAACTTTATGAAGTGATCCCAAGCGCGTAAACATTAGCCTGTAATGGTTTGGCGCGATTGTCGCCCCCTGAACAGGATTTTACGCCCGACGATGCTACCGGATTTGATATGAGCTGGTTTTCACTTCCTACTCCAGCAATTTTTCCTTTTTTGATACTTGTACTGCCCGATTTAGAGTGAGCGATAGCTTCTGCCAAAGTCTTGATACTTCCGTCGGACTAATTCATAAAGGAATCTCGATCGCAAATTCCGTACCTTCTCCTAGGGCGGAACGGCAGCTAAGGGCTCCGGCGTGTTTTTCCACGACAATTCGGTAACTGATGGCTAACCCCAAACCAGTGCCTTTTCCCATCGGTTTTGTCGTGAAAAACGGGTCAAACAATCGGCTCCGCACGTCTTCTGTCATGCCTATGGCATTATCGGCAATGCGGATGCAAATACTATTTTCGTTCAGGGCTTCTGTGCGAATGCTAATAGTTGGTTCCCAATCGTCGCCGACAGCCACTCGCCTTTTTTGGTGGCAAGCATCTTCCAAGGCGTCAATACTGTTGCTAAGCAGATTCATAAATACCTGATTTAGCTGACCTGCATAACATTCTATTAATGGCAGTTTACCGTAATCTTTGATTACTTTTATTTCGGGAGAGTCGCCTCTGGCTCGCAGTTTGTTGTGCAAAATTATGAGCGTATTGTCTATGCCTTCGTGAAGGTTAATAGGCTTTTTTACCGAGCCGTCTAAACGCGAAAAGTTTCGCAAGCTCAGAACTATTTCGCGAATGCGATCGGCTCCCATTTTCATCGAAGATAATATTTTTAGCAAATCTTCTCTCAGAAATCCCAAATCGATATTATCAATACATTGTTGAATTTCTACCGCTGGCTGAGGATAGTGTTTTTGGTAAAGTTCTACAAGCTGCAACAAGTCTCTGATATATTGGCTGGCATAGGAAATATTGCCGTAGATAAAACTGACAGGGTTATTAATTTCGTGAGCTACTCCAGCTACCATTTGACCGAGACTTGACATTTTTTCGGTATGAATTAGGTGAGCTTGAGTTTCTCGGAGTTCTTTAAGAGCGATTTCTAGCTGCTGGGCTCTGTTGTTGGCGATCGCCTCGGAGAGCCGCAAAGCATCCTCCGCTGCTTTGCGCTCTGTCATGTCAAAAATGGCACCGTTGAGGGATAAGACTTGACCTGCTGCGGTGAAAATGGCTTGACCTTTCTCTGCAACCCACCGCACATTTCCGTCGCAGTGAATCAGGCGATATTCGAGCGTGTAAGGTTGTTTTGTTTTAATAGCGCGATCGATAGTTGTCTCGATATGCTGCACGTCATTGGGATGAACTATACTCGGAAAAGCCTGCACCGGTTGAAGCATAAAGTTAGCTGCGGGATAGCCAGAAATAACTTCTATGCCGCTGCTGATAAAAGTTAAGCTCGATCGCCCAGCAGCACTGCACCGGTAAACCGCACCGGGAATGCTAGAAACTAATGACCTAAATTCTTCTTCCCTTTCTCGCAAAGCTGCCTCAATCCGCTTGCGCTCGCTAATGTCGCGAGCAAACGCACACTGATATTCTTTGCCGTTAAATTCCAAATGGTCGATCGTAATTTCTACTGGAAAAATACGACCGTACTTAGTGAGGTGGTGAACTTCAATATTAACCGAACCGCAGCGTTTTAAGACTTTCCAGTGCAAACTCCAAGCAGTTTGGGGAAAATCTGGATTGATGTCGTGCACGGTCATCGAGAGCAATTCTGCGGCAGAATATGCCAATGAAGAGCAAGCAGCGTCGTTGACATACAAAAATTTACCGTCCGGCCCGATCCAGAATACCGCATCTGCAGATCGGTCGATCGCACATTGAGTCAGTTGCAACTGTTCCTCAACCCGCTGGCGGTCGGCAATTTCTTTTTCTAACTGTTCGTTAAGCGAATTGAGAGCTAAAGCGCGATCGACAATAGTATCTGAAGAATAAAAATTGAGCGATTGTTGTGACAATTCTCCTTTCTCAATATCATGCTGGTGCTGATTTTCTTCTACCTGTTTGAACGGCTGTTGTTGAAACTTTTCTTTTTGATTTAAACCATACTCGGCAAGTGCTTTCGGCATGACGGCGAGGGCGACTGCGGCTAAAAGCAAAGAAATCAAAGCACTTGCAGCTTTGAGAGTTACCGACAGCCAATATATGGAATGCCAAAGCGTCCAAACTTCCGTCAATTTAGCAGCGCCGCAGGCAAAAAAACCAACGGTAAACATCCTGAAAATCTTGCTGTGAGAACCTTGGCGGGTAAAATAAACTAAAGATAGGGCGATCGAGCAATAAACCAGTGCCGTCAGCGAGTCAAAAACAGCGTACAGTCGCAACTCCGGCAGCGCGTCGCAGCCGAGTGGGGAAGATACAGCAAGTGTTGAAAAAAAAATTGTTAATTGTTCTTGCATAAAGTTCAAGAAAAAAGTTATCTGTACCAATGCAAACCCGATCAAATATAATTATTTGATTTCTGCTAGTGAAATGTTTACATAATTATATACTTTTTTCATTTTTTATGAAACAGCTATTTTTTCAGGGAATGTCAAAACAGTCTAGGTTGGGCCCGGGGAGCAAAGCTTTCGGCAAGTATGAGAGATTGCGATCGTCGCGGCTCGCAAAGCTTACGTTCCTCGCAGTGACGGAATACATAAATTTGCCTACTTATGGCTTCTGAAACATTTAAATTTTTAATGACCGTTATTAAGTTTACTTTTAGATGACTTAAGCTGTAAGCCAGGGGTCTTAAACCCCTGGCTCACTCATGGACTAACGGGCTTTTAAGGCAGACAACATCTCAATGTTTGTGCTGGAAATCCACAATTAAGCGCCGCCCAGCACCCAATGCACCAAAGTCCGAACTCCAAAACCGGTAGCCCCAGGGCCATTGTAGCCATTTTCTTTGTCACTCCAAACCGTGCCGGCAATATCTAAATGCGCCCAAGCAGTATCCTTCACAAACTGCTTCAAAAATAGCGCCGCCGTAATGGAACCGCCGGGACGTGGACCCGTGTTTTTCATGTCGGCGTGCAATGCTTTCAATCCATCAAAATATTTCTCTTCCATCGGCATTCGCCAAAATTTTTCGCCTGCCAATTCTGAGGCGGCGACTATTTCGGCTGCGACGCTATCTTGAGGACTCCACAAACCTGCGATATCTTCGCCTAAAGCAATTACGCAGGCCCCGGTTAGAGTTGCTAAATCGACAATTGCGTCAACTCCCAATTTATCAGCAAATACCAAAGCATCAGCCAGGGTTAAACGGCCTTCTGCGTCGGTATTGTTGACTTCAATTGTTTTGCCGTTGGAAGCTGTAAGGATGTCTCCAGGGCGCATGGCGCGGCCGCTGATCATGTTTTCAGTGACGGCGCTGATAAAGTGAACTTCCACATCGGGTTTGATGTGCCCGATCGCCTTTGCCGCTCCCAAAGTAGCCGCAGCGCCCCCCATATCTACTTTCATCATTTCAATGCCGCTGCCGGCTCCTTTGATGTTCAAACCGCCGGAATCAAAGGTCAATCCTTTGCCCACAATTGCTATTTTGCGGCGCGGTGTGCCTTCTGGTTTGTAAGTGAGGTGGATGAATTTGGGCGGTAAATCAGATGCTAGGGCAACGCCGAGAAAAGCTCCCATGCCTAGTTTTTCGCAGTCTTCCCGCTCCAATATTTCTAATTCTAAACCGCATTCGGCAGCTAGACTTTGAGCGGTTTCGGCCATTGTAATCGGGGTGACAAAGTTTGCCGGCGCTGCGACTAATTCCCGTGCTAAAATGACTCCGGCAGTGATTTGGCGGGCGCGGGCGATCGCACTTTCGGTACCGGCAAAACCGAGCAAATGAATTTGTTCGATTTGCGGGCTTTTGTCGTCAGGTTCCGATTTGAAACGGTTGTCTTGATTTAGGGAGAGTTCTACACCTTCGGCGATCGCGCTTGCTGTAGAATCCGGCGCATTTTTCCATACAGGAAAGCTAATTCCGAGGGTTTTGCATTTTTCCTTTTTGGCCAACTTGGCGCAAATACCCGCAGCTTGCCGCACCGTGTCTAATTTTAAGTCCTCTGTTTTGCCCAAACCGACGATCGCAATTTTGCGAATGGGATTATTGCCACCGACGCGGGTGATGGCGCTCGTGCCAGCTTTGGCCTTAAAATCTACTTCCAGTAGCAGCTCTTTCAATGTGCCTGCAAGCTTTTCATCTAATTGTGCCAGCTCGCCGGTGAGTTCCAGGGCGTCCTCAAACAAACCAATTGCCAGGGCGTCTCCCGTCCAAACAGAGCCGGGTTTATCGGTGACTAGAAATTCCATGTTTTGATTTACAGTTTAGATTTTAGATTTTAGATTGTACTTTGTAGTTGGTGCTTTGTCGTTTTTCCTTTGTGCGGGTAAATAGATCGATCGTACAAATTCTCCGCTCCGCATCGAAATAAATTCTGCTACTATATCAGCCAAGTCCGCCTGCGATCGGATCTGGCACCAATCTCAATAATCTGTTTTGGGGTCTGCTGAAAGGGCCCGCCCCACTCTTAACATTTATTTCTCGTTAAACAGGTATCCGGCCTGTGATGGCGTTGAACACCCATCCGGTCTGTGATGCCTTTTGACAAACGATCGGTTCTTTATTCTTATTCTCTTAAATTTTCCCATGCTAAAACGACGCCGGGCCCGATTTTCTGTTTTAATCAGCGTTTCAGTTTGCGTTATTGCGATCGGCTCTTTGGTTGCTGCGATGAAATGGATGGGCTTTGGCTCGGTCCAGAAGGCTCAGCAGCCCCTGAATGCCGCGAATTCCGAATCGCAAGTCAAGATGCTGGTATCGCTGTCACCGAGCGAGCGATCGGCGAAATTAGTTGAACTCGCAACCAGTCAGCCTGCAAGTACGAACCCGCAGCAGGAAATCTCCCCTCAAAGCCGCGCCCGCTACCTGCTTGCCAGCGATTTAATCCAGCAAGGAAATGCCGCCAAAGCATTAAAATTATTGGACAAATTAGAGCAAGAATATCCGGTTTTAGCTGCTCACATTGCCCTTAAAAGGGCGGAAGCTTACCAATTGAGCGGCGACAAAGGCAAAGCCCAAAAAGCTTGGCAGGAACTGCTCAAAAACTATCCGAGCGACCCGGTAGCAGCGGAAGCTTTATATGTTTTAGGCAAGTCAAAACCGGAATATTGGCAACAGGCAATTACTGAATTTCCCGCTCATCCCCGCAGCGTAGAAATTGCCCTCGCTAAGTTAAAAGAAAATCCCAATCAGCCGGAGTTGATGCTGCTAGTAGCAAAATACGGTCATTATGTCAACGATTACGGTACAATTTTGGAACAACTTGTGCAGCGAAACAGCGCCGCTTTGAAACCGGAAGATTGGGAAGAAATTGCCTTCGGCTATTGGGAAAAACAGGATTACGGCAAAGGAGCTATTGCTTACGGGAAAGCTCCCCGCAATCCCAAAAATCTTTACCGAAAAGCTCGCGGTTTGTGGCTCGAAGGAAAAATTCCGGAATCGAGAATTGCCTATCAAGAATTAGTGCGCGAGTTTCCCGATGCCGAAGATACTGGTTTGGGTTTAATTCGGCTGTCGCGGCTGAGCGAACCGAAAGAAGCGATCGTTTGGCTCGATCGAGTTATTAGCAAATTCCCCAATTATGCCCCCGAAGCTTTGTTAGATAAATCCCAACTTCTCGACAAAGCACGCAGCGGTCAATCCGCCTCAGATACCCGCAAGTTGCTATTGACAAAATACAACAATTCTGATAAAGCAGGCGAATTGCGGTGGACGATCGCCCAGCAGTATGCCAAAGGCGGAGATTTAAAATCAGCTTGGCAGTGGGCGAGAGAATTAACCACGCACAATCCCGACAGCGAACAAGCTCCAGAAGCAGCATTTTGGGTCGGAAAATGGGCACAGCAACTCGGTCGCGAACAAGACGCCAAGACTGCATTTGAGTATACTCTCTTACGCTATCCAGAATCATATTTTGCGTGGCGATCGGCTGTACTTCTCGGTTGGCCCGTAGGCGACTTTACCACAGTCCGAGATTTGTCTCCGAATGTAGTGCGGCCCCCTCAGCGCCCCGAACCAACCGCCGGTTCTCCTGCGTTGAAAGAACTCTATCAATTAGGTCAAGATAGAGATGCCTGGAATCTGTGGCAAATAGAATTTATCAACCGCGTAGAACCAAGTATTGCGGAACAGTTTACCGACGGTTTAATGCGAGTAGCAGTTGGAGACAATTTAGACGGTTTGTGGATGGTTGGGAGTTTGCGGCAGCGCGAAAAACCAGATGATAGAACCGAATACCTCGCTCTGAGACAGCAACCGATTTATTGGCAAGCACTTTATCCTTTTCCTTACTTAGAAACCATTGTCAAGTGGTCAAAAGAACGCACAATAAATCCAGTATTAGTAACCGCATTAATCCGGCAAGAATCGCGGTTTATGCCCGCTATCAAATCATCAGTTGGTGCTACCGGGTTAATGCAAGTAATGCCGGAAACAGCAGCTTGGGTTGCTGAGAAAATCAGCCTCAAAAAGTATTCATTGGAGAATGTGGACGACAACGTTAAACTCGGTACGTGGTATTTGGATCACACTCACGACGAGTACAAGAATAACTCGATGTTAGCTGTGGCGAGTTACAATGCCGGGCCGAATGCAGTATCAGATTGGTTGAAGAGGTTTAATTTTAGTGACCCGGATGCTTTTGCGGAAAAGATTCCGTTTCCAGAAACGAAAGGATACGTAAAATCGGTGTTTGAGAATTACTGGAATTATCTGCGGATTTACAATCCAGAAGTTAATCAGTTAATGAGTGAGAATTATGAGGCTTCTCTCAAAAAAGCAAAGCCTCAGTAATTATGGTTTAGGCTGTCAGAAGCAGGAGAACCCGTTCCACAAACAAGTTTATTTGGTGTATTTATTGATTTAGGAGTGGGCTTCGGCGCCGCCCATACCAATATTCCATAAATTGAAATTATGGGATTATAAAATAAATCAGCGGCATCCCAAAGAATCGCGAGTAGAAATCCCTGTTTGGGAATTAATACCGCTTGCCTTTATGCACAATTCTTTAACTTGTGCGCCATCCATAATTGCGTCGGTAAAGTCAGCCCCGGTGATATCAGCTTCCTCAAAAGTAGAACGCAGCAAAATTGTTTCCACTAAAATTGCATCGCTTAAATCGGCCTTAGTAAATTTAACTTGATCTATCATTGCATTAGTTAAATTTGCTCCGTGCAAATTCGCCTCAGTCATCACCGAAGCGCTCATAATTGCTCCCCGCAAATCGGCATTAGAAAAATTAGTCAAGTCCATATTAGCGTTAGAAAATTCAGCAGTCCGCAGCATTTGACCCGAAAAATCGCGTCTTGTCAGTTCGGCATTGCTAAAGGACAGCGGAGGTGGGTAATATTTAGATTGAGCTTGGGCTGACCGCGGCAGGATGAAGATAGTTAGGGCTAAGAGGAATGCTGCTAGTTGCCGGAGTTTCATAAGTCTGATATTCTCGCAAGGTGGGTATTTCGTAGTGTATCCCGAACTTTGGTCGATCGACTAAACAGGTACAATCTTAATTAATAGTGATGGAGATGAAAAAAAACATATGCTAAGTTTTTTCTTGACTTGGATAGTCGCAGCGGTTTCGCTGGTCATTACCGCTAACATTGTACCAGGTATTGCGGTGGTGAGCTTTCCGGCGGCGATGCTGGCTGCTGTTGTTATCGGATTGGTCAACGCGGTTGTCAGACCGATTATTACTTTGCTGACGCTGCCTTTGACTATTATTACTTTAGGTTTGTTTTTATTCGTTGTGAATGCAATTTCGCTTTCCCTGGCTTCATGGTTGGCGGGTGCGTTCAATATCGGCTTTGCGGTTAACGGTTTTTGGCCGGCTTTGTTGGGTTCAATTGTGTTGTCATTCGTTTCTGGGTTGATTGGTCGATTTGTGAATGCCAATACTTTGTCTCAGTAATACATTACCCCACATACTCGATCGGGCAAACTGCAACTGCTACTGTTACAGATCCTGTTTTTTTGCCCGAGCGAAATATTTTTTTAGGGACTAAAAGCCTTTCACGGGCGGGCAGGATGCCCACCTCACAAGCAGATTCACTCTTCGCTTCACAGGCATCTTGCCTGTTCTTGAGAATGGTACAAGATATCAGTTCGATCGCACAAAGTGCCGCAGCTTCTGCTACGCTGGGCGTCCCGACTTGTTTTGCTGCAATATTTGAAGGATTGGGGACTTCTACGGAACTTAAAATGTCAGCAGCAAAGGTTTTTAACGGCCAGTTTCGCGCTTGACAAAGTTCCAGCAAGCCGACTTCACCTGCTTTAGTGTCTATTGTCGCAATACCTGCGATCGCACTTTCCGCTAAATGATAACCGCGACATACATTTTGGATCGCAGTTTCGATTAATTCTCGCGCTGTGTAGCGTTCGCAACCTATCCCTAGCCACAACACTCTCGGATGCCACTGAACTTTGGGAAAAGCAGAGTCCGGCGAAAATCTTCTCTGGGTGAAACTAATCCAAATTCGGGCTTTGATAGTGGATAGATTTTCCCCCTCCCAATACAAACAATGTTTTTCGGGCAGACTGTTTTGCCACAACGTAGAACCAACTTCTTGAATTACTTCGATAGTTTCCCCTCTAGCAAAAGCCGCCGCTACTCCAGTCCAGTCCCCTTCGCCGCGCCTCCAACCGCAGGGAATGTCTAGCATATCTAAAGTTAATTCATCGCTCATCATTCAGTTATCTATTCTGTAGTTTCACTGCGACCGCCATCTGTCAAAAAATTAACACTCTGCTTATTGAAACTTATGGTATAATTGTAGCACAAACTACAACAACTCAAACATTTAAGATGGTAGAACTAAATCAGTTACTGTTAGAGCTTGAAAGCAACCTCAAATCGGAAGGAGTAAAAAAAGAATGGAAAGAGCGCCGGGACAGTTGGGTTAGCGATGTGGCCTCATCAGTTAACCTGACATATCTAGCAAAATTGCTAGTTGAATTGGAATCTAATTTGCAGGGAAAATCGGTTGATGTTCAGTGGCAAGAGCGCCGGGACAGTTGGGTAGCAAAATGTCTGGGAGCATCGATTGTTCAAGAAGTATCAAGTTTATTGCTGGAACTAGAAACCAATATAAATTCGGAAGCTGTGACCGATGAATGGCAGCAGAATCGCGAGACTTGGGTACAGCAAATGCACAAGTTTAAGGAGTAGTTTCGACGAGTCAGAGCCTGTAGATATGCGTTCCCAGGCTCTAAAATTTCCTAATGACTAATGACTAATGACTAATGACTAATTATTCATCTTCCTGCAAAACCCAATTCCGAAAAATATCAGCGAGTCCTTCAGCCATTTCCTGCATTTGCTGCCGAGAAGCATTCGGCTCCATAATCGTATTTTGACTGAAGGGCGCGACTGCAAACATTCCCAAAAATACCTGAGGGACAATCTTCGGATTCATCTTTGGATAAACTTGTTTTTCCATCGCCGTTTCCAAAAAGGCCTCAGCCACATCGCTCATTATAAAAAACCAACAGTCTAAATCAATAAAAATTGTATAATTTTAGCACAAACTCCCAACAATACCAAATTTAATATGGTAGAGCTAAACCAATTACTGTTAGAGTTTCAAGCCCACCTAAACGGGGATGCAGTGACGGAAGAATGGAATGAACGTCGCAACTGTTGGATGAGCGAGGTGTCAGCAGCAATTGACGAAAAACACCTAGCCAAATTGCTAGTTGAATTAGAATCTAATTTTCAGCGGGAAGCGGTACAAAGTCTCTGGAAAATAATCAGGGAAAGTTGGGTACAAGAATGTCATATAGCATCGACGCTGGAAGAAGTATCAAGTCTATTACTGGAACTTGAAAGCAATACAACTTGGGAAGTCGTGACGGATGAATGGCAGGAAAATCGGGAGAATTGGGTACAGGAAATGTACGAATTTATAGAGTAATCATTCACTTAATCCAAATCAACTTTCATCGTGAATGATGTCCCTCCTGTGCGGTTGATTGTCTCGCTTCCCTCAATTACTTTAAATCCCGATCGCTCGTACAAACTCAGGGCTCGATTCGAGCTTCTGACACTCAGGGATACCGATCGATAAGATGCTTTTGCTGCTGAGAGCAAACGAGCCAGCAACTGGGTTCCTACACCCTGATTTGTATATTCTGGAAGAACGGCGATCGCCAATTCCGGGGTAGTATCGTCAACCCACCCAAACCCCTTGTCATCCTCTGCAAACAAACGCAGCCAGGCGGCTCCTACTGGCTGGCTGCCGTTCAATTCGATTGCTGCGAAGCCCAAATCGCTTGCACGTCCCCAATTCTTGACATATTTCGCAATTAAAGGATGATTGACAACCGCTTGCACCGTTGATTCGCCTTCTTCTGCCATGTGCGCGGCTTCATACAGCATTTGCCACAGAAAAGGCTCGTCTTCCTGGGTTAGCGGCCGAATAGAATAGTCCCAAACTTTGCCCATAACAACTTTTCCCTGTTGCCCTAATTATTCATCTTTAATTAAAACCCCATTCAGAAAAATATCGGCTAATCCTTCCGCCATTTCCTGCATTTGCAGCGGAGAAGCATTCGGCTCCATAATCGTATTTTGACTGAAACCCGCGACTGCAAACATACCCAAAAATACCTGAGCGACAATCTTCGGATTCATCTTCCGATAAACTCCTTTTTCCATCGCCGTTTCAAAAAAAGCCTCAGCCACAGCGCTCATTTTTCCGATGACTTCCAACTGAATTCGATCGCGCAAATCCGGGTGAAATTGCGCCTCCAAAAAACACACCCGCATCATGTCGCTATTCTCGCGGATATTCAGCATCCGCCGCCGCATCACCTGAGCCACTGCTTTGTAACTGCCCATCTCGCTTAATTCAGTCAGCAAATCCGTCAGCAACTCCACCCATCCTTCCGTCGCCACCTCAATCAAAATCGCTTTTTTATTATCAAAATGCCTAAATAGGGTACCCTCCGCCACCCCCGCCGCCGCTGCTAAATCGCGAGTTGTAGTGCCGTCGTATCCGCTGCGGGCAAACAACCGCTGAGCGGCTTGTAAAATCCGCTTCTTGGTTTCTGTTTCAGAAGGAGGAGACTGATTAAAAATTCGCATGGCTTTGCAATCGGTAATTGGCGACTTGGAACTACTGGTTCGGGACTGAAGGGCTAAATAATGTTAAGTTTTAAGTTGTGCGCGGCTTTAATCCCCAACTTAAAACTCCTCGCCGGGCCCCAGACCTTTTATGAGATTTGCTGTATCAGCCTAACATCTGCGACGCAACAGATCGCTTATGCTTCAAAAAATCTTTATCCTTAAAAAAGAATCTCTGGCCGCCGAACACAAACATTTTTTGTTTGACAATCCAAAATCCAAAATCTAAAATCTAAAATCGAATGACCCCGCAGTTTCAAAAACCCCGCGAAGCGAAGCTATCCCGTAGGGAATCGCCCGATCGCCAAACTCGATTCATCGCCTCCCTGCTGGCCGCTGTACTGCTGTGGTGGGGCATTTCTCCCGAAATCGCCCTCGCCCGCCCCAACCCCGCTAGCGGCTCCCAAGCAGTCTCTGTTCAACCGTCGCTCGATCGAGTAATCAAGCAAGTCACCGAATTTAAGCTCGACAACGGGATGACATTCATCGTGCTCGAAAGGCCCAGATCGCCCGTAGCATCGTTTCTAATTCACGCTGACGTAGGAGGCGCAAACGAACCCGACGGCCAAACCGGAGTCGCGCACTATCTCGAACATTTAGCCTTCAAAGGCACGCCAAAAATCGGCACTACCGATTACAAAGCCGAAAAGCCGCTGCTAGAAAAACAAGACGAACTCTTCGAGCAAATGCAAGCAGCAAAAGCCAGCGGCAAAACTGAAGAAGTCGCCAAATTCCAAGCAGAATTTGACAAAGTTGAAGCCGAAGCTTCGCAATTTGTCAAGCGCAACGAACTAGGCAAAATAGTCGAACAAGCAGGCGGAGTCGGACTAAATGCCGCTACTTCCACCGACGCCACAATGTATTTTTACAGCCTCCCAGCTAACAAGTTAGAACTGTGGATGTCGCTGGAATCCGAGCGATTTCTAGAACCGGTATTTCGGGAATTTTACAAAGAAAAACAAGTAATTTTAGAAGAGCGCAGGCTGCGAACCGAGAATTCTCCGATCGGACAAATGGTTGAAGTTTTTGCCAACAAAGCTTTCTCTGTTCATCCCTACCGCCGCCCCGTAATTGGCTACACTGAAGACATTAAAAACCTCAGCCGCAGCGACGTGCAGAAGTTTTTCGAGACTCACTACGTCCCCAGCAAGCTGACTGTGGCGGTGGTAGGAGACGTGAAAGCTGCGGAAGTGAAACGACTCGCTCAAATTTATTTCGGCCGCTACAAGGCGAAACCTGCGCCTTCTGAATTGCAAATTGTGGAGCCTCCCCAAACGCAAACTCAGGAAGTAACGCTGAAATTAAAAACTCAACCTTGGTATTTGGAAGGATACCACAGACCGGCGATGAACCATCCCGACAATGCGATTTATGAAATGATTGGTTCTTTGCTCAGCGATGGCCGCACTTCTCGGCTTTATAAATCTTTGGTAGAACAGCAGCAATTGGCGCTGGCGGCTCAAGGTTTCAGCGGTTATCCGGGGGAAAAGTATCCGAATTTGATGTTGTTTTACGCTCAAACTGCTCCGGGCCGCACGGTTGATGAAGTAGCAGTAGCTTTGAGCAAGGAAATCGATCGCCTGAAAACTGAGCCGGTTTCTGATTTGGAATTGGATCGAGTGAAAACTCAGGCGAGAGCCGATTTGTTGCGATCGCTCAATTCTAATATGGGCATGGCATTTTCGCTGCTGGACTATCAAGTAAACACCGGTTCGTGGCGAAATTTGTTCAAGGAATTGGATGCGATCGCGGCTGTTACTCCGGGTGACATTCAGCGTGTCGCTCAGGCAACTTTCCGGCCGGAAAATCGCACGATTGGCAAGCTTTTGCCGCTGTAAGAAGGAAGAAGGAAGAAGGAAGAGGGAAGAAGGAAGAAGGAAGAAAGACTCGTTCTCAGGCTCTGCCTGGGAACGCAGATCCAGAGGCTCTGCCTCGATTTAGAATCGGCGGTTGAAACCGATCCTACACAAACAAAGTCTGCCTTCGCAGACTAAGAGATAGTCTTGCATCTAGGGCGGGCGCGGGGCACGATCCCGACGCTATGTCACAATAGGAAACTTAGGAGAAAGAATGAAAAGGACTAAATTGAGACTAAAAAACGTAAAGTTATTTCTGCTATCGCTTTGCATTTTTACTGTTTCACTGGGCACGTTTAATTTGTTACCTTCGTTAGCGGCTGCACCGAAACACTACGACGAATTAACATTCCCGGCGGTGCCCGAAATTAAACTGCCTAAATATACTCGCTTCGAGCTGACAAATGGCATCCGGGTGTATCTGATGGAAGACCGGGAACTCCCGCTAATTGGGGGAACGGCGCTATTTCGCACGGGCGAGCGTTTTGAACCTGCCGAGAAAATTGGATTGGGAGGTTTGACGGGAGAAGTGATGCGAACTGGCGGCACGAGCAGGCATACGGCTGATGAACTAAATCAGTTGCTAGAACAGCGAGCAGCTTCGGTAGAAACAGGGATTGATGTTACTTCTGGCACTGCTAATTTTAGTGCTTTAGCTGAAGATGTGGAACCCGTGTTTGACTTATTTGCGGAAGTGATTCGGGAGCCAATATTTGCTAAAGAAAAGTTGGATTTAGCCAAGAATCAAACTCAAGGTTCGATCGCCCGCCGCAATGACGATCCTAACGATATTACCGGCCGCGAGTTTGAAAAGTTAATTTACGGCGATCGCAGTCCTTACGCGCGCACGGTAGAATACAAAACCATCGCCAATATTTCCCGCGACGATGTGGTGAGTTTCTACCAGAAATATTTCCACCCCAAAAACATGATTTTGGGTATTTCTGGCGATTTTGATACAGCAAAAATGCGATCGCTCGTCGAGCAAAAATTTGGCAACTGGCAACCGAATCCAATTGCAGAAGTGCCTGCGGTACCAACCGTATCGCCAGCAAAAGGCGGCGGGGTATTTTTTGTAAATCAGCCGCAATTAAGTCAGAGTTACGTGCAGATGGGACATTTGGGCGGAATGCTCAGCAGTCCAGATTACGGTGCTTTGGACGTAATGAATGGGGTTCTCAACGGTTTCGGCGGCCGTTTGTTTAATAATGTGCGATCGCGCCAAGGTTTAGCTTATTCAGTATACGCAGCTTGGAGTCCGAGATATGACTATCCGGGGGTGTTTGTCGCTGGAGGCCAAACGCGATCGGACGCAACAGTACCGTTTATCCAGGCAATTCGGGCAGAGATCGATCGTATCCGCACCGAACCAATTACCCCGGCAGAATTAGCTTTTGCTAAAGATTCCACCCTAAATTCTTTCATCTTCAAATTTGAAAATCCCAGTCAAACTTTGTCGCGATTAATTCGCTACGAATACTACGGTTATCCCGAAGATTTCATTTTTCGCTACCGCCGCAGCATCGAAGCAGCAACAATTGCCGACGTGCAGCGCGTAGCCAAGACTTACTTGAAACCAGAGAATCTGGTAACATTAGTAGTGGGAAATACGGAGGCAATTCAACCGCCGTTATCGAGTTTGGGAACTTCGGTCAAAGTGCAATCTGTTGATATCACAATTCCCTCGGCGACTTAATTTATTTGTGATTGTGAATCGCTGATCCGGGTAAGGACACGGCATTGCCGTGTCCCTACGTTTTCCCGCACAATCCTCAACTAAAAATCAATACTTAAAGGCGCTCTCGGAAATGGAATCACATCCCGAATATTCCCCATTCCCGTCATAAACTGCACCAGCCGTTCAAATCCCAAACCAAACCCAGCGTGAGGCACAGTACCGTAGCGGCGCAAATCCAAATACCACCACAATTCCTCCTTATTCATACCCTGCGCTTCCATGCGCTGCTCCAGCACATCCAGCCTTTCTTCCCGCTGCGAACCGCCGATTATTTCCCCAATATTAGGAGCCAAAACATCCATTGCTCGCACCGTTTTCTCGTCCTCATTTAAACGCATATAAAATGCTTTAATGCCGACCGGATAATCGCTGACAATTGTCGGCTTTTTAAACAAGTCCTCAGCCAAATAACGCTCGTGTTCCGACTGCAAATCCAAGCCCCAACTTACTGGAAAATCAAACTTTTTGTCGGCTTTTTCCAAAAGTGCGATCGCCTCCGTATAAGTAATCCGCTCGAACTGATTATTAATGATATTTTCAGCAGTAGCCAAAACCGTTTTGTCAATGCGCTCGTTAAAAAACTCCATATCTTCCGGGCAATGCTCCAAAACGTATTTAAAAATGTACTTTAAAAACGCCTCAGCCAAATCCATATCTCCCTGCAAATCGCAGAAAGCCATCTCCGGTTCAATCATCCAAAACTCCGCCAAATGGCGCGAAGTATTAGAATTTTCCGCTCTAAAAGTCGGGCCAAAAGTGTAAACATTGCCGAAAGCCATCGCCATAACTTCCGCTTCCAACTGACCGCTAACTGTTAAATACGCACGCTTTCCAAAAAAGTCTTTAGCATAATCAACTTCTTGCGAATCAGTGCGCGGCACGTTCTTTAAATCAAAGTTGGTAACGCCGAACATTTCCCCCGCACCTTCGCAGTCGCTAGCCGCAATAATTGGAGTGTGAACCCACAAAAAACCGCGTTCTTGAAAAAATTGGTGTACCGCCGCCGAACAAGCATTGCGGACTCGAAAGACAGCACCGTGGGTGTTTGTGCGCGGCCGCAAATGGGCGATTGTCCGCAAAAATTCAAAGGAATGCCGCTTTTTTTGCAGCGGATAAGTGTGCGGGTCTGCATCCCCGTAAACTTGTACTTGTGAGGCTTTCAACTCAATTCGCTGTCCTTTTGCGGGAGACGCTACCAGCACTCCCGACACTTCTAAAGATGCACCTGTATTCAGTTGTTTGAGTACATTTTCAAAGTCGGGCAAATCGGAATTTATGACTACTTGCAAGTTAGCCATCGCCGAACCGTCGTTGACTTCGACAAAGGCAAATTCTTTCAATTCGCGCTTAGTGCGAACCCAGCCTTGAACAGTTACAGTTTCGTCGGGTTCACCTGCGCGCAAAATTGCTGCAATTCGTTGATTTGTCATAATATCCACTCCTGTTTATTTAATATTTTGCACCATATTTCTCTCTTTTCTCTTCCTCAGCGCCCTCTGTGGAACAGGCGTCCCGCCTGTGAATTTCTGCGGTTCTTTAAAAAAATCATAAATCTCAACATAATTCAACCTGCGTAGGATTTCAAAATCCAACCGAGCAAAATGCCGAGTCCCCCAAAGCGAACTGCTTGCCAAAAAGGTTGTTTTATGCTTCCCCAAGAAAACAGGCTGCTTTCTAAATTCAACTCGATAGTTTCCAATTCTTGCTCAATTTCCCGCAATTCTTTTTTGAGTTGCGGCAATGGATTTTGGCGTCTAGACTGGCGGATTTCTTCGCGCCGATGGCCGAGTTCGACTTGGCGCTGTCGATCGACCTGAATTTGAGTGTACCGTTCTTTGACTGCCGCGAGCGATCGCTCCACTGCTGCGATCGCTTGAACAAACTCACTTTCATCATCTCCCGGTGTCTCTCGATTTAAATCTGACGGCTGTTGAGGCATTTTGATCTGCAAACCTGACAATAATTTAAAAAAACCAATTGGCTATTAAGTTGTTATTATGTCCAGTATATTATTTGTTAAATTTAGAAACGGCAGCCAAATCGCTATAATTGCCACCTATGCTTGAAACTGCACAAACAACCCAAACTGTCAACCTCAACGAGCTTAGCACGGTAGAACTAGCCCAGGCTCTAGCCGCGCGCCTCGCCATCCACGAAAAAGATTGGCACCGCCTCAAAGCCAACCGTTCCGCGCGAGCCTGCGAGCAAGCGGCGGCCGCTCTGGTCTTTTTGCTCAAAAAACAGCCAGAAGAAGCTCTCCCGCGCTTAAACCAAGCAGCAGGATGGCTGGATCGATCGATATCTGCTCCTCCCTGTCCCACCCACGGCAAATAATTGTGAGTCTTGAGTTTGGACTTGATTAGTAGCTCAAAATTTAGACAATCGCGCCGCTCGATCGAGCAGCGCGATTGTGAGTTCAAAAAATTTATACTTTTTTAACTCAAAACTCACATTTTGCATTACGATCAGCTATCTATACCCAGATCCTCCTAATTTTCATTCCAAGGTTAAGCCCGGGAACGAAAAAATTTCCAGGTCTAGCTGAGGTGAAAACTTCTGCAAAATAGGGGTGCTAGCGCAAGCCCGGCAGACTGTAGCCACCGGTAAGTCCTTTGCACAGCCGTAACTCTGTACCTTGAGAATTCCACTCTACGCGATCGAATATTTGGTAAAGAATAAACAACCCCCTACCACATTCCTGTTCCACATGGGGCAGTGCAGATTCATCTACAACATCCTGTGCTAGGAGACTCTCGCAATCATCGGTATAAAGGTTGCAACTGCAAGGAGCATTAAAGCCAGAACCTTCATCCGATATTACCCACCAATATTGGTTTTGGACGACCGAAAAACGGACTCCAACAGTTTTACCGGGGTCTAACTTGTTTCCATGCTTAGCAGCATTTACCAAAGCTTCTTGAAGCCCCAACCGCAATTCCGCTTGCCAGTAATCTGGCACCTCTGCTAGGAGCAGATCCAAAATAGGACAAAGGTATAGAGTAGAAGCGAAGCTAATCGTAATCCAATTGCGTCCGACCGGACGGGGTGAAATAGCAATCACTCAGAAAACTCCCTAACTTTCAGGTGGATAAAGTTCACACCCTGCATAGTTGGCTCCCTAGTATTCAAAATGCTAATTAATTGAGCGCCGCAGCTCTACTTCTATCTTAGAGTATCAAAGCAGTTAAGAACAGCAACCAACGTCACAAAATATTCAGCGATTCTGAGAAACTTCTGCAGAGAAACATCAGTAATTTTACTTATAACTTCTCCCCGCAGCCAGATTCTCGATCTCGGCTTTTGCCACCTAGCAAAGCTTAGGCTCGCTGCATCCCCCAAGCCGTCAACAGCTCATACCAAACGATCCCCACCTTGAAAAGCTCGGAAATAACTATAAAAAAGTCGATCCCTTCACCATCGCGAATCGGGATCGACCCTCGCGGCCGCTGGGCAAGGGCCGATCGCCAACAACTTGCTAGGCTACCACACAGCAAAATCATCATACCTAGGTGTGTTGCAGCCCGAACCGGATATATTTCCCAAATGCGATCGGGCAAAATATCTCCCATTGTTGCGACCCTCACAAAATCAATATTCGTTACAAAACTTATTCATCCTGAGAGCGGGCGATCGCGAGCTCCCAACTTGCCCAAATTGAATAATTCTTTGCTGGCATAAGCCCGGCGCGTTCGCAAAACTTTATAAATCTGAGCGTCGCGATACAATATTTAAAGTAAATAATTATTTCTTTACATGATGCAAGCAACCCCAGCCATGAATTCCGCCCCCATAGCCGGCACTTACTGGCAGTGGCGCGGGCATTCAGTGTACTACGTTCGATCCAGCGATCGGCATCCAGAACGCCCTCCCCTGCTGTTAATTCACGGTTTTGGAGCCTCCACAGACCACTGGCGCAAAAATATCAGCGGCCTGAGCAAAGACTTTGAAGTGTGGGCGATCGACCTGATCGGATTCGGGCGATCGGCAAAACCCGAATTGCAGTACAGCGGCGACCTCTGGCGCGACCAACTCCACGACTTTATCACCAACATCATCGGCCGGCCCGCCGTACTAGCCGGCAACTCCCTCGGAGGCTACGCCGCCTTGTGTGTAGCCGCCCAGCGCCCCGAATCAGCCGCCGGACTCATATTAATCAACAGCGCCGGCCCCTTCAGCGAACCGCAGCCCGCACCCGAAGCCCCGCCCTTGCAAAAAGCCATATCTGCGGTAGCTAAAACCTTATTTCAGCAAGATTGGGCAAGTTTTCTGCTGTTCCAGTACGTGCGCCAGCGATCGACAATTCGGAAAACCCTAGAAAAAGTTTATCTCGACCAAAGCGCCGTCACAGACCAATTAGTAGAAGAAATTTACCTTCCCTCCTGCGATCCCGGTGCCCCCAAAGTATTCGCTTCCGTATTCCGAACACCCCAAGGCGAAAAAATTGACGTATTGCTGAGTCAATTAAACTGCCGGTTGCTAATGCTGTGGGGAGAAGGCGATCCGTGGATGAATTCCACAGAAAGAAGCGCCAAATTTCGCAACCACTATCCAGAGTTGACAGAACACTTTATCAAAGCCGGTCACTGTCCCCACGACGAAGTACCAGAACAGATCAACGAACTGATTCGGAGATGGATAATTGACGAATAATCGATCGGCACATAAATAATTTTCCCCCAGCTATCTCCTCCGTCGGATAGGGGGAAAATTATCCAATTTGCGGTAAAAATCTATGTATTGTGTTCTCACAAACGCGGTTAATTTCTACTCACATATTCTGAGGAGACCGAAACCATGACCCGCAAAAAGACTCGCCGCAATTTTATATTGAGCAGTATAGCTGTTGCCAGCGGCATTGCAGGCGCTAAGGCGATCGAACAGCAGGATCGGGAAATCGCAGCCGCACCCAATAACCAGGGGGCCGCCACAGTAAAAATGCCAGAACGACTGTTAGGCAACACCGGCGTGAAAGTGCCGATTTTCGGTTTGGGGGGGGCAGGACAAACACCCCTGTCGCAGCCGGGAAGAGAAGCAGAAGCGGTGGCGCAAATTGAACGCGCGATCGAACTAGGCATTCGCTATTTTGACACGGCGGCCGAGTACGGGCCAAGCGAAGAAAACTTAGGCAAAGTTTTGCCAAAATATCGATCGCGCCTATTCCTAGCCACAAAAACTTCCGCCAGAGACAGAGACGGCGCGTGGAAAGACTTAGAGCGATCGCTCAAAAGATTGAAAACCGATCGGCTAGACTTGTGGCAACTCCACCACGTCTCATTCCAAACAGAATTAGACCAAATTTTCAGTACCAAAGGAGCAATAAAGGCGATCGAAGAAGCCAAACAGCAAAAAATAATTCGTTTTTCCGGCATCACCGGACACCACGAACCAGCCATCATTGCCGCAGGCTTGCAGCGCTATCCTTTCGACACAACATTAATTTCCCTCAACGCAGCCGAAAAACATCATCCGCGATCGTTTGTTACCAGCGCTTTACCAGTCGCCCAAGCCAAAAACATCGGTGTCATAGCCATGAAAATACCAGCTTACGGCAAATTATTTCAGAACGGTGTTTTAGATGGAATGCACCAAGCAATGGGCTACACGCTTTCACTTCCCGGCGTGCACTGCTGCGTCATCGCCGCCGACTCAGTAAAGCAATTAGAAGAAAACTTCAAAGTCGCCCAAGCATTCAAACCCCTGAACAAAACAGAAATGGCAGCACTTGAAAAGCGCACCGCCGCCGCTTGGCAAGAAAATACCTTTTTCCGACAGTGGACTTAAGAGATCGACTCCAAAATTCCCTTTTTCATCTGTATTTATTGTAGTGTGTTGATTGTGGCGCGGGCTGAAAGCCTGTGAATCACAGTTTTGTATTATGACTCAAGTCCTCACTACAAACCTATAATGGTTGTGTTACCAAACTTGATATCATCTGCCGTGAAAATACATCTAATCAAAAAACAAGGCGACCAACCATGTCGCCTTGTTTTTTATCATAAAATATGCACTTTGTCAACAGCAAAGAGCTACTCTTTTTTCCGTTTAGCCTTATCTAACCGCCTGCGATCGCGCCACTCAGCCGCGGTCAAATAAGCGACCCCGCCAGTCACCGTCAGCAGCAGTACAAAGGCTACTAAAACGAGAATATTAGCAATCGAAAATTCCACAACCCCTCTTCCTCTGATTTTACATTTTCTACTTTCGATTTTAGATGAAAAATGTTAACAATGAACAGTTGAATGTTGAGGGCTAACTGTTAACTGTTAACACTCCATTTAAACTGCTGGCAACTCTTCCAAAATTGTAAACCTCACATGATTAATTGCCAGACTCCCCACGGAAACATCCTCCTTGTTTAAAGGAAGACCGCCGCTCGTGAGACTTTGAAACCGAATTCCCTTGCCAATCTCTACGTGATACCAAGCCAAACCCATAAAAAATCGCAAAGGATAAGGGCCTCTGTCTTGAATGTCATCAGGATTAGATTCCATGGGCACCCAGCCAAAACCCGGAATGTAAAACTCCAGCCAAACGTGATTGAAATCCGGCTCCAGCGACACCCCTTTTCTGTCAGCAAAAGCCGGGCACTTGTAGCGGCCTATGGTGCGACAAGCAATCCGGTTCAACCTTGCCAAAGCCAACAATACCCCCACGTACTCGCCGCAAGAACCGATGCCGCGGCGCAGTACAAGATCGGGAGTGTCAATGTGAGGCCTAATCCCGTAAGAAAGTTGGTCGTAAACAAAATTGCGGATGCTCAGTAACTGCCTCAAAATATTAGTTTCCGAGCCAATGGCAGCCACAGCAGCCGATCGCACAATCTCTGTATCCATCGCCAAATTGTCATTGTCTACCAAATACTTAGCTGCAAACTCCGGCGACAGCTTCGGAATCTTTTCGACATCCCGAGGCGACAACTGATACTTAATCGATCGAACTTCTAACAAAGCCTTCCAGCCAAAAATTCGGCGTTCCCCAGGGTGCAGCCGATCGAATTTAAACACCGCCACCCGTTCCCCTTCCTGAATTTCCTCAGTAAAAGGCATTCCGATCGGCGTAATTTTCCTGACCTTTTGCCGGTGAGTTTCCGAAGGCAAAGCAATCCGCCACTCCAAATTTTCGATTTCTACCTCATCGAGAGGAGAGAGTTCCTCCACATAAGACATTTCCATCAAAAAACCGTTTGACAGAGCGTAGCGGTCGGCTTCATTGTAGTGAAAATACAAAGGGTGAATAAAAGTGCGATCGCGCTTCGTCAACTGAAAAGGATCTTCCGAATTCGGGTCATCCCGGATGTAAAGTTCATCCCCGGCATAAGCCACGTACAGAACCTCCTCTCCGGTTTCGGAATCCTTGTAAAAAGCCAAACCAGAAGGCGACTCAAAAGGAGTTAAAACGCTAAATTTAATCTCCCCAGTTCCCCGTTCCAAACAGTAAACAGTTTGCTCAGTCTTGTCGCAAACCCAAAGTTCCTCATCCCGGACAGTGATATTTTCTACCCCAATACCGGGAGCGTAAAACCGAGTAATTTCCCGACCGCTTTTCAGGTCAAAAACCAGAATATATCCCAATCTATGGCACGTAACATAAAGCGTAGATTTCCAAACAGCAATCCCGTCAGCAGGATAAGAAAGCGACACAAAATGTTCAGGTTTGAGTTCAGTTATCGCCCCGTCCCGAATTGCGCCCCGACAGCAACAAATATCCTCATCCCGCGCAAACCAGAGAGTATCTTCCGAAATAGCCAGCCCCGTTGCGCCGGCAAACTTAGCCGTTTGATAAGGATTCAAAACAGTAGTGTTGTCACTTTCTCGATCGATCTCCAATAGCAGCCCTTCGGCGCGATCGATAGCGAACAACCTATTTCCTAAAAAAGCAATGCCGTGCAGTGCCAAGACTCCTATGGGTCTTACCATCCGCAGCCCCGAAGGCTGTTTGTCCGAGAGAACAGGTGAATCGAGATTCATGCTAAATTTCTTGCCGGTATTGTACAGAAAACCTGATTTGTAACTTGTAGCCGAGCGCTTGAGGTTCACCAGCAAAATTGCCGAGTTTCCTGATATCCAGGACTGACGCATCAACCGGGTGTTTTTACGAAAAGAGGCGTTGTAGCCTCTTGTCAGAGTTAAAAGAGCCCGAATATTAGTCTTTGTCAAAGTTGGGTTTAACAAGCTCAACCCAACCTGCTGCCGTGAATAAAAGTAAGTATAACTACTAAGCTACCACTGACAAACGCGACCCAGAATTCTATGTTGATCGGAGCGACCCAAATAATCGTATCTGCCTGAAGATATAAATTAAGTACAACAGATTACTATATCCGTCAAAACCTTGGATACAATAAAACCGTGCGATAAAGTTCCTAGGTTCATCAGAAGGCAGGTTCGTCATGGCTTGGAAGTCTGCTCTAAATATCGGTGCTTTTTCCTTAATTCTGTCTTTAGAGGCAGTTGCCGCCGGTAGTTTTTTAATACCAGCAGAGGCTCTCAACAGCCCCGCAAACAGCGTCGAACGCCACTCACAACCGCAGCTACCCCTCAACTGGCAAACAGTTCAACCCCCTGAACCCAGGGGAAGCAGACCGAACATTCAGCCAACGGGAGCCGCGTGGAATAGCTTTCAACCGCCGGAGGGCGGAGTACCCGGAAGGCGGGAAGGGGGAGGAACCCGCGGCTTAGAATGCCCGACCGTCACAACAGCCTTAACTGCCTTGATTCCCCAATCAACTATGGGGCAAACCATATCAGCAAAGCCAACATTTTTCTACTACCTTCCCGTAGCCCTAGACAAAACAGTTGAGTTTGAGTTAGCAGACGAAAGGGACAAAACAGTATACAAAAAAAGTTTTCGCATGGTAACTAGCCGTGCAGGTATCGTTAGCGTCAGCCTCGGCTCCGACGACAACTCGCCAGCCCTGGAAGTTGGCAAAAACTATCAATGGTACTTTACTATCAAATGCAACCCAAAAAATACAACAGATGATGTTCTCGTTTCCGGGTGGATCAACCGCACCGCACTCGCCCCAAACGTGAAAACACAGTTGGATCGATCGCCCGATCGCGCCAAGCTCAGCATCTTCGCCCAACAAAGTCTCTGGTACGAGTACCTGGCAACTCTAGCTCAATTGCGCATCGCGTTTCCCAGCGATGCCAGTTTAGCGATCAAGTGGTCAGCAGTGTTGAACTCAGTCCAACTCGGCAAAATCGCCCAAGAACCCTTAGTCGCAAGTGAGTTAACACCTATCACAAGACAATAATTCGATACCTGTTTCCAAAAAAAATGCAACGGTAGGCAAGCCCCAAACCGTGATAGCTGCCATAAGTCATTGCCAAATCTAAAATCTAAAACCTAAAATAGTATGACTTGTGCAGCAAGTACGAAAAACTCGGTTTCGAGCGCGGTATTTGGCAGCGCCACAGATGATTTTTGCCTGTTCCGGGTTTTTTGGTCTATCGTCCTAAATAAATTAAAATTTTTGTACCGATCGGCAGTTCGGACTTCTGGCATCTTGAAAGCCGGACTGTGGAGATTTTGATGGTCAAATTTCGCCTAATACTAAATGATAAACTGGCATAGTCAAGCAGCCGACAAACTTATTTTAGAGAAATTATTAATTATGCGCCCGAATGCAAATATTGCACTATTTCGGTTGGGAATTTCACTTCTAACTGCGCTCCCGATGGCTTGCTTTTATGCCAATAAAGCTATATCCCAAACAAAGGATATTTCTCAGTTGCCCGTCGCCGCTGACAACTCAGCAGATACGGGCAATCAAGTATTAGCACTGCAAAAACTGGAAATCAAGCAGGATGAAACAGCAACAAACTTAAATCAGCTTCCCGATTCGATCGAGACCAACCCTGAACCAGAAACACAATCGAACCCCGCCGAGAACAGCCAAGATGCCTGTTCCACAATCGATGAAACTGCTTGTGGTGCGGGCATCTTGCCCGAACCAAAAAATCTGGTTGACAGCGATCCCCAATGTCAGAACCAGCTAGATTGCAATCCAGTTTTAGCCCAGAACCCGCAGACGCCACCGGGAAACCTCCCGCCCGATTTAAACCGCGATCGAGTACCCAATCCGCTGTTACCGTCGCCGCCGACTCAGCCAGATCCAAATCGCGATCGCTTTCTGCAACCGGCCCCGCAGCCTTCGCCAGAACCTCCCCAAGTACCGCCAACAGTAGCGCCTAGCCCCCCGTCGCCAGTACCCCCAACCCTGCCGAATACAGCAATTGAGGTGCAGAAAATTCAAGTAGTTGGCAGCACAATTTTAAGCCAAGACGAAATTAATGCCTTAGTCAACCCGTTAGAAGGCCGTTCTACCACCCTAGAACAGCTCAAACAAATCGCCGACAAAATTACCGAAATTTACCTCAATCGTGGCTACATCACTTCGAGAGCAGTCTTGCCGCCCCAAACTATCACCGCAGGGGTAGTCCAAATTCAAGTTATCGAAGGCAAGCTAGCCCGAATTGAGGTAGAAGGAACTAAAAGATTGCATCCGAGTTACATCCGCAGCCGGATTCGACTCGGTGCCGGAATGCCTTTAAGCACAGCTTCATTAGAAGACCAACTCCGGCTGTTGCGGGTCGATCCTTTATTTGACAATGTAGAAGCCAGTCTGCGGGCTGGGGAGAATGAAGGCGAGAGCATTCTGATCGTCCGAGTCTTGGAAGCTAATCCGTTTCAACCTAGTTTCAGCATTGACAATTACTCGCCTCCGAGTGTTGGCTCCGAAAGATTGGGAGTTAGTTTGCGGCACCGCAATATAACGGGAAATGGTGACGAACTGGCAGGGGCTTATTACCGATCGCTCGGCGATTCTGACGTGTTTGATTTCAGCTATCGCGTGCCGCTAAATGCGATGAACGGCACTTTGCAATTGAGGGCGGCGCCGAATCGCAACAGTATCGTACAAGCACCTTATAACAGTTTGGACATTTCGGGAAAATCGCATTTATTTGAAGTTAGTTACCGCCAGCCGCTGCGGAGAACGCCCATCGAAGAATTTGCCTTGTCTGTCGGTTTTACTTATCAGACAGGCAGAACTTTTGTCGCCGGCGAACCGGTTTCTATTGGCATCCGCGAGGAGTCCAATGGTGTCACCACTACGAGCGCAATTAAGCTGGGACAGGACTACATTCGGCGCGACCCGCAGGGTGCTTGGGCGGTTCGATCGCAATTTACGATCGGCACTAGCTTGTTTGATGCTACTCAGTACGAAGGTTCTGATCCCGACGGACAATTTTTTAGTTGGCTGGGTCAAGTGCAGCGAGTACAGCGATTGAACGACAAACATCTATTAATTTTGCAGGCAGACTTGCAGTTGTCAGCTAATAGTTTGTTGCCTTCCCAGCAATTTGTAATTGGCGGCGGGCAATCTTTGCGCGGCTACCGCCAAAATGTCCGTTCTGGCGATAACGGCTTCAGAGTTTCGATCGAAGATCGGATTACTTTGCAGCGCGATGCTTCGGGAAATCCCAAACTTCAATTGGCTCCCTTTTTGGATGCGGGTATGGTATTGAACGTTGCGAACAATCCTAATAAATTAACCAATGAGACATTTTTAGCAGGTGTGGGTTTGGGGATAATCTGGGAACCGATAGAGCGGGTGAACCTGCGCGTAGATTACGCTTTTCCTTTGGTGAGGATTAGCGATCGGGGCGACAATCTGCAAGATAAGGGCATTTACTTCAACATAATTTATACGCCCTAAAATGAGCGATCGCCAGCTCTGCTACGCATATAATAAATTTTCTCTTATGGCCGAGGGGAAATGGGAAAAGTGGGCAAGTGGTAGAGGGAGAGAGAGTGGGGGAGTGAGAGATAAAGAAAATATGGCGTTGCTCAATGGCGCTATGAATCATTGAGGAATGGAGACATCCCAGAATTTGAAAGTTTGACCTCAATTCATCGCACCATTATGCAACGCCTTTTTTCAAACTCTATTACTGCCGACTTATCTTTTTTGATACTACTACGATCGCTATAGAATGTAAAAATGTAAATCTTTCTCGAATGGATATCTTTTACTGCCTCAAAGGAAATGAACCGCTGTTGCTGGACGATCTATAAAATATCTGGATTATCAAGACTGGTAGTATAGCATTGTTTGCTACTAAAGTCAAGGATATTTTGGTTAGTGGCGATCGCCAATATTTGTTCGATGTGGGTGCGGGCGAAGCTTTATTTGGTGCAGCGCTGGGGGAAGAATGGGGACTTTTGGCGGTGGCGATCGAACCCACAGAAATACAGCACTTCCCGATGTTATGAGGTACAGTAGCAGCAATTAGTAAACCAGTTTTTAAGAGGTTTGGGATTAATTAAGTCAAGAGCCACAGCAATTATGGTGTCAACCATTTTAGTGGTGGTTGGTGAAAACTGTCGCAATAAAGATTTGAGTTGCGACCACCATAATTCAATTGGATTAAAATCAGGAGAGTAGGGAGACAAACACAAGATAAAAGCACCCACCGCTTCAATCTACGGGCTTAATTGAATCTACTTTATGCGCTGGTAAGTTATCCATCACTACTACTGCTCCCGACCATAATTGTGGCACTAAACATTGAGCGATAAACACCTCAAATGCTTGGCCCCGCCATCGAGTTTTCTATGGTCATTAATGCCACTACTCGCTGTCAACTAATTGCACCAATTACTGTGACTTTCTTGCCTCGATAAAAAGGTTTGACTGCATAGGCTCTCGTTCCTCGTTGGAAGCATGAGTTCTGGTTAAACAAGCGTAATACTCCAGTCTCATCTAAAAAGACGCTCATTTTTTGGGTCGATATGCTTGACTTTTTCCCAATACTCTAACCTTAATTTCATGACTCTTTCAGTGCCGGCTTGGCTACCGATCACTGTTTTTTTTTACGATTTAATCCCAACTTTTGTAAGGCGTTACACATCGCTGTTCTACCACCCAATTTCCCGGATTCTGGGCAAATAACTCACACAATTCTAGTAAGGTTGCATCGGGATGTGCTGCCACTATTTCTCTCAACTCTGCTGTGGAATTATTCAAATGACTGTATCTCGGTTTCCCACTCTCGTTTCGGCTGTAAATTCCCCTCTATTTTTTGTTGCTTGACCAGTTTCTGAACTCAGCTTTTACTGACGGAAAATATCGCTGCTGTTTTTCTGATCGACAGCTTCTGATCTTGATGGGCTGCTACTATTTTTGGAAAGCAAATCAACTGAATATGCTTTCATTGGTGTATTTTTTTTATCTATTCTTATTGTACCTCATAACACCCGGAAGTGCTGTATACCAAATTAACACAGCAGATTTGGTTGTGCAGGTAACAGTATTAACACAGCAGATTTGGTTGTGCAGGTAACAATTGGTGAATAAAATGCAATTGGGTTAGTGAATGGTTGGGTAAACCGTTTAAAGAAGACATTCAGCCAGGAATACACAGCGGTGTTCGCTTCGCAGGAATTATCCTTCATAAATTCCGGGAGTGCTGCTTCACTGCCAAACATTTTAGCCTGTTTACATACCGATTTATTCAATTATTTGAACGGGCAGGAGTTGCAGAAAACAGAGGGAACTTTTGGGCAACTTCAAGAAAGAGAAAAACTCAATCTAATGAGAGTCAATTCTGCCCTTTCTAAGTTAGCTGGTGTGGTAAAACCGCAGCAAGAAACGGTATCTTTCCAGCAAGGAATTACTTTGTTAATTGCGGCGGGTGCAGTGGGAAAAGCGATGGGAATAACGATTAGTCCTCCGACGCAGTTGGATGAACTAAAATCTCTAAAAGATTCGGTGGAGGCTATAGCGCGTTCCTCCCAATTTCGGATTCGGATGGTGGTGTTGGAGGATGGCTGGTGGCGAAGAGAATACGGCCCGACTTTAGCTTACACCATTGCAGGGCATCCGGTGGCTTTGTTAGTTGTTGGTAACGGTTACGTGTTGTTCGATGGAGTAACTCAAACTCGGACGAAGGTGAATGAGACGGTGGCGGCGACTTTGGCACCGGAAGCTTAGCAGTTTTACCGACCGTTACCTAGTGTTATTAATAATCTTTTGTCCTTGTTACAGTTTGGCTTCAAGGGGTATGAAAAAGACATCGCCAGCATTATGGTGGTGGGAATTATTGGTACCCTGCTGGGGATGGTGGTGCCGCAGGCGACGGGAATTTTAGTGGATAGTGCGATTCCAGATGGCGATCGCAATTTATTATGGCAATTAGCGCTGGCATTGTTGGCGCTGGGTTTGGGAAGGTCAGCGTTTGGGATGTCTCAAGGGATTATGCGCTGCGAGTGGAGAACAGCGTTGATAGTTCGTTGCAAATGGCGATATGGAATAAACTCCTGGGATTGAGTCCGGCTTTTTTTCGGGAATATGCTTCCGGCGATTTGCTCAACTGCACCTTGTCGGTGAACCGAATTCGTAAGATACTGTCGGGGGGAACGCTACGCAATTTGATGAGTGGAGTGTTCGGTTTGCTGAATTTGGTGCTGATGTTTGTTTGCAGTTGGCAACTCGCTTTTGTCGGGGTGGGGATAGCTTTGCTGACAACCGCAGTCACGTCTGTGGTTGAATGGGCTTAAATCATTTTTTCCTTAATTTGCTATCAGGGGTAAATCCAACTCACATACGAACCATCATCTAATTGTATTTCGTTTAAGAATTTAACGTTGCATGGAATTCGCCTCAAATACTCACAACCTTTACTGACTCTAGCTTCTAGCATCGCATAAGAATGTAAGCTTCTATCGCACATCAATAGCATTCCCGGCGTTACTGAGATCCATAACTTTAACGCACTTACTCTTTATCCCATTTTATATGGACAAATTCAGGGATCAAATATTAAATGTGTTCCTGCCTCTAATAGAATAACTAATCTAGATGTAAGGAAACGCTGCTCTTGTACCTGGACGACTGCTCGGACGACCAAAAACCCGGGAGTTTTCATCACCCAGAGGGGATATCTAAGCAGGTTCCGTCTATCACTACGACTCTGAGTTCGTTGATAAAAGCTCCTAGTATTTCAACTGTCGCCATTGGTCGCACTTGCAGAATGAAACAACTGTCTCATCACGCCTCCTCCTAATCTTTGTCTGGCTTGAGTAATTGCCGAAATACACATGGAAATAGCCAATATTTACCAATTTTTATTCATCCTTCATTAATACCATCAATCAAATTTTTTAGTACATCCCGCATTGAATTTTTCGACCACAGACTCATGGCAATTACCAGAGACACTACCAGTTGTGCTGGCGCAGACGCGATGACGTTTCTCTTCAACCTTCGTGTTAGTAATCGCCTGGAAAGATTGCAGTGACCCGAATCGCCATTTCTATTGCTTTGAATATCTCCGTACTTGGGATTTTGGGAAATACTAATGAGAATTTTTTGAGATGCACGCTAACTTGCTATCCCTTTGTGGATACAATACCTAGTTTACAACGGTTTGAGCATTAACTGAACCGTATTGAATTATCACCTCCCCGGGAGTAGAAAAACACCGCGCTAACGATCGACATAGAAGTGAAATTGTAAATTCTGTACCGCAACCTAAAGTCGATCTCACTTCTAGCACACCGCCGTGTTTCTCAACCACAATCTGCCGTGCGATCGCCAAACCGAATCCCGTGCCTTTACCCAAACCTTTAGTTGTAAATAAACGATCGCATATCTTTTGTTTTACCTCTCAACGGGCGTAGCAGTAAGATGCTTCTTTAGGCTCTAATATAGCTGATGGGAATCTCGATCGCTAACTCTGTACCATCTCCAACTCTAGAATTACAGGTTAATTTACCGCCATGTTTTTTGACAATACCATAGCTAACAGATAAACCCAAACCTGTACCGCTACCCACTGGTTTAGTTGTAAAAAATGGATCGAATATTCGGGATTGAATATTCGCCGGGATACCGGCACCATTATCAGTGATTTTAATTCTAACCCTGTCTTTTTCAATGAATTGAGTCTGAATCCTGATTGCAGGGTTTTTCTCTGTTTTATTAATTGATTGAATAGCATCAATAGCGTTACTGATAATACTCAGAAATACTTGATTTATCTCACTAGCATAACAAATTACATTGGGCAAATTTCCATACTCTTTAATAACTTGTATTTCTGATTTGCCATCGCTCAGTCTTAAGCGAGTTTGTAAAATTAGCAAAGTGCTTTCAATTCCGGTATGTAAATCTACTGCTTTCATGTCCGCTTCATCTAAGCGGGAAAAGTTACGCAAACTCAGGATAATTTGGCTAATGCGATCGCTCCCTACTTTCATAGATTCCAGAATTTTAATTAAATCTTCCCAGATAAATTCTAAATCCATTTCTTCTATTTTCGCTTGAATTACTTTACTGGGTTCAGGATACTCTTGTTGATAAATATTAAGTAAAATAAGCAAATCTTTGACATAATCCTCTATATGTGCAACATTACTACGAATAAATGTTACTGGATTGTTGATTTCGTGAGCAATTCCAGCTACCAGTTGACCCAGAGATGACATTTTTTCGCTCTGAATTAATTGTGCTTGGGTTTGTTGTAAGTTTTTAAATGCTTGCTCTAAATCAAAAGCTTTTTGGCTTAAATCTTCCATTTTTTGCGCTACTTCTGCTTCTAAGCTTTGGGAATAGTTTTCTATTTGTTTATATAAACGAGCATTATCAATAGAGATCGCCGCTTGAGCTGCGAGTATCTGGATAATTTCTACTCGATCATTAGTAAATGCTCCGAATGTTAAGTTATTTTCTAAGTACACAATACCGACGACTTTTCCTTGCCGAATAATTGGAGTACATAAAACTGATTTAGGTTGATGAGCGATAATATAGCGATCGCCTGCAAATTGGTCGGCTGTACTTAAGTTGTCAAAAACAGCCGTCGCTTGAGTTCGTGCCACCGCATAAATCAAACTCTGAGGAATTTCCTGATATTGTTCCAGAGGAATTTCTAATATTTTTGTCTGCTTTTGTGTGGCTTGAGCGACGACTAACCATTGTCGGTCTTGGCGCAGCACTAAACAACCGATTTGTGCTCCCCCATTCGCAAGCGTAATCTGCATCAAATTGGCTAACAGTTTCTCTAATTCTATTTCTTGTGAAATGGCTTGTGCTGCCATCATTACTGCTGGAAAATCCCACCATAAATTCTCGCTACTACTGACGCTAGTTAGGCTTCCCATCCAGGTCGGGTTGATGGTTGTCCCAGATGTGATGACAAAGTTAGCAGGTTGGAGAATAGCTTTCAGTAGTTGTGGATAGTGTTGTTCTAAATAAGCTACTTTAGCCTTTGCATCCCAACGGGAATAACAGTAATAAGCCTCAATCATGTAAGATTGTGCAACTTTTTCTTTCCCCCAATCTAAGTAGAATTTTGCAGCTAGTTCGTTGGCTAAACCTTCTTCTTGGATATAACCATTTTCTTTTGCTTCTGAAATGGCGCGATCGTACCAATCTCCAGCTTCATAATTCTTGCCTAAAACCCGGCATTTTTCTGCTTCTACTAAGTCAACTTTATGTTGGTGATTCATCGGGGCCTGGTTTGCCCATTCAGCCAGAGTGGTTTGATGGGTTTCTGCCAAAGCGAGAGTGTTCGCTTGCTCAATTTCTGACTGCGTAGAGCAGAGTGCTAAGTAGGTTAACCCGGCATAGAAATGGAAAACCGGAGTATGAATCATTGCTGCCGCTACCCTCAAATAGAGGCTTGCTTGGGAAATGTAGTCTAGGGCGTTGGTGTAGTTGCCAAAGAGATAGGCAAGCATTAGTTTATAGTTATAGGCAAGAGCGAGTGCAGTAAGCTCACTATTCTGATTATGTTCAGGAAACATCACGGTTTCATCATAAGCCTGACCGATTAACAAATCCGGTTGATTGACAATTTCCCTCAAGTTCCGCACCGTCTGTTGTGTCATCTTTACGTAAAACATAGGAGAATATTGCTTCACAGTGGTTAAGACAACACAGTAATTTTCTATTTCTGCGTGCCAATCATCAAGCTCTACTCCCGAAAAAAAATTATTATATAAATAACTACTGACGCAGTATCCAGCATTGAGAAAATCACCTGTTTCCATTCCGACTAAATAGCCTTCTTTCGCCGTTGGGATTGCTGCCCTCAGTGGTTCTTGACGATGCTGAATAAAACAGCCAAACCAAAGTAAAGTGATACATTTAAATTCTGGCCAATTCAACTGATTGAGTAAGCTCAGTGCTACTCGCCCAAAGCTATAACCTTTTTCTACTTCTCCGAAAAAACCAGACAGCACAATGCCATAACCCACATACCCGATTGTTGATGCTGGTGCATTGCCAAATTGAAGTGATATACTGACCATTGTGGCACAAAGCAGAGGCTGTAAGGCAGGATTTCCCATAAAAATAGCCGGAAACAAGATGCCTAACAATTGCATCGCCGCGATTGTCCGAGGATCGCTCATCACGGGAAGGTTAACCAGTTCCTCAATCTGTTTGCCCTCCAGTTGGTTGGCAAGGTTCTGTAATGCAATGCGTGTCAAGGCTTCGTCAGTTTCATAGGGGAGTTCAATCCCCAATTGTGCTAGGGCATTGGTGCCGATCGCGATCGCTTCTAACATCTGACTCTGAGTTGTCAGTGCGTTGATTTGAATCTCAAATATTTTGACTTTATCTAGTATTGTTTTGGCCGATCGCAAAACCTGCGCTGCCATTTCTTCCATTCCATTAAAATCGGCATTTAAGTAGGCCGTTTCAGCCGCAGCCACATAAAGATTCAGGGTTAATTCATACTGAGTTTGCCAACAGTTTTCTGTGAGTAACTCCAGCCCTATTTTCACAAAACTTCTGGCGCCTGCATAAGCTGTAGAATTCCTGGCTTTCTGTCCGGCTGCTAAGTTCAATCTGGCTAACGCTTCCCGTTCCTCTGCTTGAGCCATGAACTCAATTCCTAAATTCAAATGCCCGACAATATCAAACAGCTTTTCCTCTTTTTCTATTTCTGATAAGTTTTGTTGTAGTAGTTGCCCAATATGGTAATGGGTCTGCTGTTTTTCCTCGTCAGGAATCAATGAATAAGCCGCTTGTTGGACGCGATCGTGTAAAAATCGATAAGTCGGATTAGCGGAATCATTGAAAACTTCCTCACTATCAGATTGGGTATAGAACTTATAGATTTTGGTAGTAGGAATTACCAAACCTTCCTGCAAGGCTTTCCATAAAGCTGTTGCACTACTGTCTGGTGATTTCTCACTGACAATTGCTAAGGTATTCAAATCAAACTGCGCCCCAATACAAGCCGCTAGTGTGAGACTCTCCTGAGTTTCTCTGGGCAATTTCTGTAATTGCAATGCCATGAATTCAACGACATCATCAGTAATTGCTAAGGCCTTCACTTGGGCAATATCGCATTGCCAATATTGAATCTCGCAATCAAAGCTAATTAACTTGTCATCATGTAATGCTTTGAGAAACTGGGTTGCAAAAAAAGGATTACCTTGAGTTTTTTGATAGACCAATTTTGTTAAAGGCTGGGCTAGAGATGATTCACAATTCAGTGTATCTGCCACTAACTGATTCATATCAGGTTCCCTTAACGGCGGTAAAGTAATTGTATTCACCGTTGCCCCTGTTTTGACAATTTCATCCACTGTTAAAATGAATGGATGTACGGGGGAGACTTCACGATCTCGATACGCACCTAATATTAATAGATACCCCACATCTTGCATCAATAAGTTAAGCAAGTTCAGTGATGCCGAGTCGGCCCATTGCAAGTCATCTAAAAACATGACTAACGGATGTTCTTTACTGGTAAAGACTTGCACAAATTTTTGAAACAGGAGATTAAAGCGATTTTGGGCGGCTGTTCCTGATAATTCAAGGGTGGGTGGCTGTTTACCGATAATATTTTCTAACTCAGGAATTACGTCAATTAAGACTTGTCCGTTGTCTGCTACTGCGGTCAATATCTGGCTTTTCCATGTTTCTAATTGCCTATCTGATTCTGCTAGCAATTGCCCCATTAAATCGCGGAATGCTTGCACAAATGCCGAAAAGGGAATGTTGCGCTGAAATTGGTCATATTTCCCTTTAATAAAATAACCCCGTTGCCGCACAATAGGTTTATGAACTTCGTTGACCACTGCGGTTTTTCCAATCCCTGAAGAACCCGCAACGAGCATCATTTCTGTGGCACCTTCGCTGACTCTTGCAAAGGCTTGTATGAGCGTTTCTACTTCGGTTTCTCGTCCGTAGAGTTTGTCGGGGATGAGGAAGCGATCGCATACATCCCGCGTTCCTAACTCAAAAGTTTCAATGTTTCCAGTTTCTTGGCACTGCTGCAAACACCTTTCTAAGTCATGTTTCAATCCCAAGGCACTTTGATAGCGCTTTTCGGCATTTTTTGCCATCAGCTTCATCACCATATCCGAAACCACCTGCGGAATTTCTTTGCTATTTATTGAAGGAGGTTGTTTGGCAATATGGCAGTGAATCAACTCCATCGGGTCGTCACATTCAAATGGCAGTTTTCCTGTCAGCAGTTCGTAAAAGGTGGCCCCCAGAGAATAAAAGTCGGTGCGGTAGTCGATGCCTCGGTTCATTCTTCCGGTTTGTTCGGGAGAAATATAGGCTAGGGTTCCTTCTAAAACGTTGGGATTGTGAATTTCTTGAGTTTCTCTCGGCAGTAGGGAGGCGATGCTAAAGTCAATCAGTTTGACTTGTTTAGTTTCTGGATGTATTAGGACGTTCGCTGGCTTAATATCTTTGTGGATGACTCGATGCCTATACAGTCCGTCAAGGATGTCAGTTATTTGAATGGCGATCGCCAATATTTCTGCTAAAGACCGCGTAGGTGCTTCACCGAGCCGTTTTCGGCATAGATCTTGGGCGTATTGCCGTAGAGAAATGCCACCAAAATCCTCCATCACTAGGGTATAGCTGTTGCGGTAGGATTCCAGACTGTAAGGTTCAACGACTCCCGGCAGACGTAGATTTTTGGCGATGGTATACTGGTTGCGGAATTGCAGCAGTTCGCTGAAACTGGGATAGTCTCTATTTAATAATTTAATGACAACTGGAAGCCGATCGATTTCTCGAATGGCTCGATAAACCAGGGTTTTAGAACCACTGTACAGTTGCTCGATTAGACGGTATCCGGCAATCGATCTGGTTAAATCTATACCTGCATTCATTTTGGCTCTCCTAATCTCAAATATTGACTGCTAACAATTAATGTGCGCCTCTATTTGTAAGGGTTAAAGGCGGCGATCGCATAATTAACTTCATCCGTTTGTAGGCAATGAGATCGTAAACTCCGTCCCTTCTCCTAATACAGAATTTACATCGATTGTACCGCCGTGTTTCTCAACAACAATCTGCCGTGCGATCGCCAAACCCAATCCCGTTCCTTTCCCCACACCTTTAGTTGTAAATAAGTGGTCAAAAATATGACCTTTGATCTCATCTGATATCCCTGGCCCGTTGTCAGCAATGCGAATCGTCACCCACTCAGAAGACTGTCTTTCTGTGCGAATCGTAATGCAATGGGCTAGGGTTCTAATCTTCTCTAAACTCGCTTCCCGATTTGATTCTTCCAGTGCATCAATGGCATTGGCAAAGATATTCATAAACACTTGATTTAATTGTCCGGGGAAGCAATCAACTGGTGGCAGGTTCCCGTACTCTTTGACTATTTCAATAGCGGGACGCTGTTCGTTCGCTTTCA
>NZ_SRRZ01000061.1:0-30423 GCF_013179805.1 Microcoleus asticus IPMA8
TTCTACTTTTTGAGTTTTTGAGCAACAGCTTGCCTGACATTCAAAGGTGGCTACTTTTAGCTGCGCTCATTTTTTAGTCTAAACTACAGTTATAAACTACATAAAAATTAGTCCGAGATAACTGTAGCATATTTTGGGTTAAAGTTAAGATGCGTTTACCCTGAGTCAAAAACAAAGGCCGAGATTAGGAAGTGCGATCGCTAGCACAATTTTAAGTTTGTTTTCAGTCGTGTCATTGGTAGGAGTAGACAAAGCACAAGGCGCCGTACTCACCTACAATTTCCTAGATAATAGTAGCAATTTTTTCAAGGTGAATAACTCCTCCCTTACAGGAATAGGATATGAATCAATTGCAGTTTCCCAGGGAAGATTCTACGGTTTCACTGTGGGAAGCAAAGAATATCACGATTTGGCAGGGTTTAGAGCTGTATTTGATCGAAGGGATTTTCGCGGACTGAATGCATATGGCAGCGACTATGCGACGAGTGAATCAATCATTCCTTCAGAGGACGGAGGGCCTTTGTACATTCTGTGGAGCGCCAACGCATCTTGGTCTTATCGGTACCTACAGGACGAGTCCTAGTACGTGGACATCTGTGTTAAATGGGCATTCCGAGCGATATATGAGCATAAACGGTGGTAATTTTGAGCTAGCCGATAGAAGATTCACCCGCGATTACGAGGTTGATTACACCCTGGTGGATACCGCAGCCGAACCAGTTCCCGAACCTCTCACTGCTGGGGGCACAGCTTTAGCATTGGCAGGTTTAAGCTGGTTAAAACACAAGAAAAAAATGGCAGCTTGAGGTGCGATCGCACCTCAACAATTAATCGCTCAGCAGTCACTTTTCAGAAAATATTCGAGTTGCAAAATTTTGCGATCGATTGGGAGACAGAGCCCTGGCTTTCAAAATTGCGGCTACCAAAAACGCATAGGACAAAACTCCCACCAAGGCCAGCAAAAGTACGCTGGCGGCTCCTGACGCATTCCACAAAGCGTGAAGTGCGGAAGCACTGAAATAACCTACGCCCAAAATTTGCCAGCGCTTCCTGGGTTTGAGGGCGCTCAAACCGATAAAATATCCCAAATAACCGCTGTAAGCCATGTGTCCGGCGGCGGAACCCAAAATGCGGGGAATTAGCAACTGCAATCCTACTAATTGTCCGGCGTCGGGCCCTGCTTGCAGGGTGACATTTTGGATGACATTGGGAACGTACTGTCCCAGAGTTTCTAACAGTGTAAAGCCGACTGCGGAGGCACTTCCTAACAGAATTCCGTCTAAAGGTTCCCAAACGCCGACTCGATCGCGCCACGGGTTTTTTAGCCAATTTCCCAACAACATCGCTCCCAAAACAGGCAGGGCTTTCAGCAATTCTTCCATCAGACCCGCCCCGAAAAACATTCTGGTCAAAAAAGGCAAAAAACTGATTGCTTCGCCTTCGGCTGGCAGGCGGCCGGGCAAAATTTCTCTAAATACTAATATAAATCCAATCAATAGGGGGCTGATTACAATCAGGACTGTAGCTAAAGCCGAACCAAGCAATACCCACCACGGTTTGTGTTTGCCACACAGTTGATAGATAAAGTAGTAAGCCGCACCGGCGAGGTAAGCTGACAGCAACAAGTTGAATGCTGCAGAATTTCCAACGGCGACAAACATCGACACGACAACAATAACTGTGGCAATACCTGGATATAAGTAAGCTTTTTGGCTTAATTGTTTGCCCGTCGAGGCGATCGGGAATAATTGAGTTAAAGTGAGAGTGTCTTTTTCAGTAGCAGCAAAATTGCCACTTCTTGCTGGGAATTCAGGTTTAGTTGGGTAAGGGGTTAGGGGAGATTCAAATATGAATTCAGGGCCGTCAAGGCCGAGACTGATGCGATCGCCTGTTTCTAAAGTTTGGCAACCTTGCAGCTTTTTCCCGTTGATATAAGTTCCGTTAGCGCTGTTGAGGTCGCAAATTTCCCATCTCGTCAAAGTACCCTGAGTCAGCGGACGGATTGCGGCGTGGCGGCGGGAAACCATGCCGTGGGCGATCGACTCTAAAGTTATTTGACAATTTCGATCGCGTCCGATCGCCACCTCCCCATCTTCAGAAAGTTGGTACTTGGACGCTGGCGCTCCCGCAGCGCCTTTAGCTGGCACTTGTCGCAGAAATCCGATTTCATTTGTCATGAGTTATGAGTCATTAGTCCTCAGTCATTAGTCATTGGTCATGATCTCGCAAGCTGTTAGCTGATGTTATTTTTGGGCAGTCTTTATTCCAGAGTTATTGGTTGTTAGCTGCTGACTAATGACTAATAACTGCTGACTAATAACTGCTGACTAATGACTAATGACTAATGACTCTGCTTATAGATTGGCTCTGGCATCCTGAACGGCTGCATAGAAAAATATGCCTGTTAGCGGTACGCTGAGGGCGAGGATGATCCCGGTGACTAAATTGCCGAGTTGAGCTTCTCCAGAAGATAGCTCAAAGATGGAGCCGACTGCTGCGATCGCGGCGATACACGAAAGAGCTAACAATAAACTACTTTTAGGAGTTCCTGCCATCATACTGACTTTACTGCCTTTGGCGAAAATTTGTGCTTGACTAATTCTTCAGTCAGTGCGAGCTTGTTTTCTACTCTGTCTACAAACAGCACTCCGTTGAGGTGATCCATTTCGTGCTGAATTGCCCTCGACAGTAACTCTGTTGCTATCAGGGTTTGCGGGCGACCGTATTCGTCGCGGTAGGACACTTCAATGACTTCTGGGCGTTTGACTTCTAAATAAACTCCCGGAATGCTCAAACACCCTTCTTGCAAGATGCAGACATCGCTGCTGCTAGCCTTGATAGTGGGGTTGATCAACACCATGGGGGGTGTGGCGGGGTTTTCCGGGTCGCAGTCGAGGACGATTACTTGTTTGTTGACTCCGACTTGGGGGGCGGCCAAACCGATGCCATCGGCACTGTACATGGTTTGCAGCATTTCTCGGACTAGCTGCCGAATTTCTGCATCGACGCTTTTGACGCGCTTCGCTGGCTGCCGCAGGACGCGATCGCCTAATGTGTGTATGGTTAGGGGCGGTTTTTCTAACTTTTTCTTTTCAACCAAAACCTGAGCCGTCATAAAACCTCGCGGGATGTTTGGAAACCCCAACGAAAGCTGTTGGGGAATGAAATTGGAACCAATACTATTATTTCCAATCTTAATTATAGTTTTAAGTAGCCATGACTGGAAACGCACCAAACCAACGGCCGGTTATTTCTCTGGGCCTTTCGCCTGTTTTAGTGGCGGTAGAGCTTTTAGCTGCGATCGCGATTTTGCTGGCTGTTTTACTCATCGTACAGTTTTGGGCGGTTTTGCCCGATCGAATTCCGATTCATTTCGGCTTGGAGGGGCTGGCTGATGCTTGGGGCGACAAGGTGACGATTTGGATCGTGCCCGCGGTGGCTGCCATTATTTTTGCGGTTTTAACTGCGGTATCGCGTTATCCGCATACTTTTAATTATCCCGTACCAATTACTTCTGAGAACGCTCGCCGGCAATATCTGTTGGGGCGAGGCATTTTGGTTTGGCTGAAGGCGGAGATTTGCTGGCTGTTGGCGTTTGTGGTTCGGCAGCAAATTCTTGTCGCTTTGGGCAATGCTCAAAGGTTTAGTATCGAGGTACTTTTAGGGTTAGTTGTTTTGATGTTTGGGACGGTTGGGGTGTATTTGCTCAAGGCTTATTCTGCTCGCTAGAGGTAGGGGAAAAAACTTACCGATACCCAAACAACCAGTTTTATGGTATATTTTCTTAAACGCAGTTAATGATATATAACCGCTCAAAAATAAAGAAAATTACTTTGTAATGAGGAATTTATTTATCAAATTTTTATGAGGAGTTTAGTCCTCACTACAAACATTTTTGATGGTTGGTAATTGACTGGAGATGATAGGAATCACAGGCGAGAGGTTTGTGCTGCGGTAAACGCCTATCGACTAACCCATCAGATATGTTTGCTGATTGTTCATCGGCAATACTCGCAACCGTCGATTTTTCAAATCAGGTTCTAAGCCTAGTTCTTCCATTGGAATCACGCCCAGCAAAACAGCAGAAACGCCTTCGGGTAACTCTAAACAATCAAATCTCCCTTCTCTCCCTTCTACAATAATTTGAGCGCCTGCAAAAATTCGACCTTTTTTGATGCCAGCCGATGTTTCTACATCTCTTTCTCCTACTTGCCTTAAACTTAGTTGGCTAATAATGGGAGCTGGCAAGGAAAGCAGAGTTGCTCCGGTATCGACAACAACGTTATCCAGGGTAACAGAGCGAACTTCCTCAGCAGCAATGAATCCCCGTTCAGCCATAACTAGATCGATGAAATTAGTGACGGTGATTGTAGTGATTACTTGACCCATTTGTTTTGCTTGCAGATTGGGAAGTACCAGGGTCATAGTATGTTACCTCTTTGAGTGTAATTAGTGGATATTTCTATGGTAATACTATCTAGAATCCTCCTTGGTTAGTTAAAATCGTTTTAGTGATCGGCCAAAATTAGAATTTGCCTCAACGCATGACACCAGAAAACAACTCTTCTCAACCCAATCGCCCTGAATCGAACGTGACTGTAGAAAGTCAGAACGGTGCGAGCCCTACTGTGCCACCAGAATCAGGGACAATCGTCGCTACTGCTGAACCCGAAAAACCGGTGCCGCCGCCTCCAACTCGCAAGGTTTTATTGCCGCAGCAGCCGGAACAAACGACTCCTGAGAAGTCGGCGTCGGCGCTGACGCTGGGGTTGATCGCAGCGATGATTTTTGGGCTGGCCAATGACAACATTTGGCTGGGCTTAATTGGTGCCGTCGGTGCGATCGGCATATCGCTGCGGCTGATGTGGCCGAGTTGGGGCAAAATCTGGGCGCAGGTAATTCCGCCGACTTGGCGCACTCTGATTGTCGCCTGCTTCGGGCTTTTAGCTGGGATTGTGGGCTTGCTGATGCTCAGCGGTAGTAATACTGAACCGGGAAGCCGCAACATCCAAATCAATTGGGACGCCATCGGCGCTCTCGGCGAGTTGATCGGCGCTTTGGGCCAAATTTTAATCGCAATTTTGGGCGTTTATGTGGCTTGGCGGCAGTACGTGATCTCGAAAGATTTGACGATTCAGCAAAATCGAATTACCCAGCAGCAAACGATCGATGCTTATTTTCAAGGGGTTTCCGACTTAGCCCTTGACGAACAAGGGTTTTTGGAAGACTGGCCGCAGGAAAGGGCGATCGCAGAAGGTCGCACCGCTGCGATTATGAGCAGTGTAGATGCTGAAGGTAAAGCTAAAATTCTGCGGTTTTTGTCGCAGTCTAGATTGGTTACTCCTCTGAAGCGCGATCGGCTTTTAGGCCGCCCCATCCTTGACGGCGACGGCGGCTACGCTGAAGACAGAGATCACGGTATCCGCGTTATCGATCTCAATGTCATGTTAGCGGGTGCTGACCTGGCTGGCACCGATTTGCGGTGGACGGATTTGAGCGAAGCCAACCTCGTCCGTGCCAATCTCAGCAAGTGCGATTTAGTGAAAGCCAACCTCTCGCGCGCTGTCTTGTACGACGCCAATCTCGCTCGCGCCGACATGAGAGCCGCCGCATTGTTCTACGGCTCGGCACAAATTGCATCCCCCCGCAGCCGTACCGAATTTCCCAACTATCAAACGGGGGAACATACCGGCGCTGTGGTTGAACGTGCTGATTTCACCGCTGTCAAGCGGCTGTCGGAGGACCAGCGCTATTACTGCTGCGCTTGGTGCGGATCGAAGTCGAGAGACACTATTCCCGGTGGCTGCGAAGGGATTCCCAATAAACTCGGACGTTAAAATTAGCAGTACCGCTGTACCTACGTATATATTGGATAGGGCGATACTGTAATTTAAATCCACAGTCTTGGGTTGTTTTAGCCATAACAAATAATGATTTACGGGTAGAAGTAACTCTGCCCTTGGCGCGGGACAAAGCAGGGATGGATGGATTTTTGTCGCTGCTATGTGTGGTTTCTCAGCCGATCGTTAATTGCGATCGGGATGCAGGTAATTGCTCGTTTAGTCTGCAAGAACCCGCCCGTGTATATGATTCGACCGCCTCTGGGTTTTGTAAGCGGCTTCCTTCCCATCAGCGGCTGGGAACTGTTTTCGCACTGGGACGGTAAATGGTAGGTCGAAATCGCTAATCTAGGCTACAGGTATGCAGATGACGGGCAGCAGCATTCTGTGGCTTTTTATCCGCTGTTTCCTTTGCTGATGCGCGGGTTGAAGACTCTTATAATCCAAGTGGAATTAGCAGGATACTAATTAATAGTTGGGCATTTTGGGGGGATTATTGGTGGTTGCAAGCTGTTAGTAAAATTGCGATGATTTAGGGCGGTGGCTATTTGTGGGATTTGCGAAAAAGGCTTAGAATTACAGTCAGCTATTTGGGTTTTTACTCTTGAGCGCTACTGATAAACTCCGTTGCTCTGTAATCGTTTCACCGATACGCTTACGGCATTGTGTCGCTCTCGGAGCGCACTCGCTTTCGTGTTGAGCAGTCAGCCTCGTTGGGGATATGGTGTTATGACTTTATTTGCTACATTCCTGCTGTACCTGGCTGTTAAATTTGCTGCGTGTAGGTAGCTTAAGATAGTTCTCCATATCTTTTGCCCAAACTTAATTTATTCTATTTCCCAAGCTGCCTGAAAAAAGTCTCTTTCGCACAGCATGGCGTAGCGATAGGTTGCTTCTACTTCCGGCGTAGCTTCTGCGTAGCGATCGACCAAACTTTCCAGCCGTTTTGCTAAAATCTCAAAATCAGGGCTGCTATAGGTGGAAATCCACTCGCTAAAGGCGTGTTCCGGTATATTAGGTTTAGCTAGCTGCTGTCCCAAAAAAGCATACAACCGCAAGCAAGGAGTCATGGCGGCTGCTGTCAAACCGACACCGCTTCCCCAGGCTGTTGCTAATAAAAAATCTGTGTAGCGGCGGGTAGCGATTCCCGGTTTTGCCTCTTGCAAGTTTACCCCCCATTTGCCTGCATATCCTTGATGCAACCGAAGTTCTTCTAAAACACCGCTGCCGAGATTGTGGAGAATTTCAAACCCTTCCCAGTCTAGTGCTTTTGCCGCAGCGATACTGTAAGCGCGAGCGAATGCTCCCAGAAAAAATGCGTCTTGTGCAATGTAATATGCAAAACTATTTGAGGGCAGGCTGCCGTCAGCAATGCCTCTGACAAAGGGATGTTGCAGACAAGCTTCGCTTAAGTCTTGATTTGCTTGCCAAAGATCATTGGAATTTGTCATGCACTTTTTAATCGATGGGTTATGATTGTAATTTTTCTAGTCTGACTAAACATCTATGATAACAAATATTTTCCCTTGGCGTGCGTCATTATTATGGTGTCTTTATTTTTCTATTTAAGAAAATAGATAAGTTTTGGTAAGCTGCTATTTTGTCTGCTGCTGTTTTCGGGATCAAAGAGCGAAATTACGTGCCGAACCTCTCTCGTGAAGCAGCCAGCGTCGGGGAAAAAGAAACTTTTGATTTAAGGGTAGAAAAGCCGATTTTTAAACAGAAACTGAAATGAACGATAAACCTAAGTATTCTTTGGTAATTCCTATCTATAACGAAGAAGAAAATCTCGCTGAATTGTATCGGCGAATTAGTGCCGTGATGGATCGAATGGACGGCCCAGTAGAATTAATTTTAATCAATGATGGTAGCCGCGATCGCTCTCTAGAACTTTTGCGAAAATTGCACGAACAAGACTCGCGAATTAGTTATCTCAGTTTTGCCCGCAATTTCGGTCACCAAATAGCTGTAACTGCTGGCTTAAACTTTTCTACTGGTCAAGTTGTAGTCATCATGGACGGCGATTTGCAAGACCCGCCAGAGCTAATTATAGATATGGTAGAACAGTGGCGACAGGGCTATCAAGTTGTTTACGCTCAGCGCACTCAACGCCGTCAAGAAGGTTGGTTTAAGCGGTTGCCAGCTTATATGTATTATCGCATTTTGCGGCATCTTGCTGATGTTGATATTCCCATAGATACGGGAGATTTTTGTTTGATGGATAGGTGCGTGGTGGACGTACTCAATGCCATGCCTGAACGCAATCGCTACATTCGGGGATTGCGCGCTTGGATTGGTTTTAAGCAAACGGCAGTTAAGTTTGAACGAGATCCCCGTTTTGCTGGCGATGTTAAGTATACATTCAGCAAATCTTTCGCTTTGGCGATGAATGGGTTAGTATCTTTTTCAAAGGTTCCCCTCAGACTTTCTATTTATCTGGGGTTATTTGCTGCATTTGTATCTGTGTTAATGGCTTTTTTGGTTTTGTATTGGCGTCTTTTCTCTCCGGGTTCGGCATTAACTGGTTTGACGATTGTGATGATGGCGGTTTTCTTTTTGGGTGCGGTGCAGTTGGTTAGTATTGGGATTTTGGGCCAGTATGTGGGGCGTATTTACGAGGAGGTGAAGGGCCGCCCGCTTTATACTTTGGCAGAAGTGGCTGGTTTTGACGATCGACACCGATCGCCAAAATAATTTTAGCAAACAACAGTTAACTCATCGAGCTTAAATTATCTAATTTATGAGATAATTTAAGCACGTAAAATCTTCTCTAGACTCATGTTTAAACTTTACGAGTATTCCCCCTCGGGCAATTGCTATAAAGTTCGCTTGCTGTTAACTCAGCTCAATATTGCGTTCGATCGCACAGAAATTAATATTCTAGAAGGAAAAAGCCGCACACCTGAATTTTTGGTCAAAAATCCCAATGGCCGCATTCCGGTGTTAGAAATCGCACCGGGTAAATTTCTGTTTGAATCGAATGCAATTATGTTTTTCTTGAGCGAAGAAACTGAGTTTTTCCCCACGGATAAACTTGAACGCGCTCAAGTCATGCAGTGGTTATTTTTTGAACAGTACAGTCACGAACCTTTTATTGCTACTTCTCGTTTTTGGTATTTGATAGGGAAAGCTGAAGAATATCAGGAAGCACTTAAACAAAAACAAGCACCGGGTTATGCTGCTTTGGGGGTGATGGAACAGCATTTAGCAGAAAATGAGTTTTTTGCGGGCGATCGCTATACTATTGCTGACATCGGTTTATTTGCTTACACTCACGTTGCTGGTGAGGGCGGATTTGATTTAACCAGATTTCCAGCAATTCAAACTTGGATCGATCGCGTCAAGAATCAGCCTCGATATATCAGCATAACACAATGAAATTTAATTTAAATGAGGCTAAAAATACTATACGTCTAGAAAATTACCGTTACATTTCTCAGTTGTTCAAAGTCATAACTGCTTCGCCTTGACAAGTAAAACTGTACGCGGCTGTAAAACACTCCTTTTACATTCTCGACCGCACTAAAGTAGAACACCAATATCGCCCCCAGAACCAGTATAAAACTCAACGGCAACGGGCGAAATCCGAACAGGGTTCCTAAAGGTGTCCAGGGCATGATGATTGTAACTCCTGCGGTCGCCAGCGTTGCCATCAACAAGTATTTTCCTGGTTTACGCCTAAAATCTACCGCTTGAGATTGCTCGCTAGCCCTTTTCGCTATACCATAACTTTATGTTTTTGCGTACCGATCTATTTCGAGAGGATTTTTTGAATTTTCCTGATGCTTCCAAACTGCAAGCCCATCAAATTCGATTGGAATGGAAACATTCATGGCTTTACCAACTTTTGGTCAAACGACTTGCGAACTCTGGTAATGAAATGACAGAATATTTGCAAAATATCCCAGGGTTGATTATTGAAAACAAAACTGGCTTGGGTTTGACTGCAACATCAAATGAAAAATTGTTTGAAGAACTAATCGAAAGGATGATTGGTAAGTATATGAGTGCTAATGCTAAAAAAGGAATCACCTATCGCTGGATTCCCAATCACCTTCAGGATGCTGGTGGTCGAATTGCGCCACGTTCTTTTCTCAAGTTATTTGCCTTAGCTTAGCTGCACAAAGTCGAATATAACAGCTATCTTTTTTTGAACAAAACACATTACTTTTGCAACCCTCTGGCTTACAGGGGGCTTTAATGAATACTTCAGATGATAGAATTCGGGAATTACAGGAAGAGTATCCTTGGCTAAAATCTCTCAAGATAAGCTTAGTAAATCTGAAAGCTCCCATGCAGCAGGAAATATTTTTAGAGGCTGTAAAGTCCACCAGATGGAGTCCTGAAAAACAACCACCTGTAACTAACTCTGAAGGGATTTTGCAATATTTACTTCAACTTGCTCTGAAGGGATTTTGCAATATTTACTTCAACTTGGAATTGTAGAAAGTCGTTATGATGGACGAATTAATATGCCTGAAATCTATTTGTATGGATTTCAAGTTAAATGAAAAGGTGGGGTTAAACGTCCCAGTAGCATAAGACATGAAAATCAGGTAGAGTAGGTAAAACATAATTTTTATCCAGCCCAAAATGCCCTAGCTAAAACTCATTTGATATCTAATCCTTTAACCGATAAGTGTTGCACCTTGACAACTAAAATTTCACTCGTTGATAAAACACTCGTTTCACATTTTCAGCGACAGTAACGTACAACAGCACGATCGCCCCTAGCACCAGCACAAAACTCAACGACAACCGTTGAAATCCCAGCAGGGCTGCCAAAGGTGTCCAGGGAAGGATTATTGTCACTCCAATGGTCGCCAGCATTGCCATCAAATCGAGTGGATTTACATAACCTGACTCAATTGTGACCATTGCTCAAAACAGTTGCTTTAACTTGCACTAATGCCAAGAATTTTTCGGCAGCGTTCGAGGCTCCGCCCTCTTGCCAAAACCCTAATAATCCGCTGATAATGACGAGCGTCCCAAAATATGGCATCTGCCGCATCTTGAAGGAAAATCGATCGCACCGCAGCAAAAATTAGACAGGACTTACGCACGCTTTTTTACGTAACACCGCCATCCTGGCGGTTTCTTTACCGCCATCCTGGCGGCGTTACGGGTATTTTTGCGTAAGTCCTGTTATATTTGAACGTTCCCCAGTCCCCAGTCTGTCAGGGTTCGCGATCGCAACCCCAAGGCAAAATTTTTACAAATCTTAATGTGAATATTCGCATTTTATACGATATTATCCCTTACAATGTGGCAACCGTAAAAATTCTACAGATAAAATGCCACGAAAGCTTACCCTTGAAGGGGTAGGAATGTCAAAAGCTTAAACACAAAAAAAGAAATAATGTAGTTTTTAGTTTTTTTCAAAATGCTAAAAAAGCTATTTCGGCAAAAAATTTTTAAATTTATTTTGGGCGGTGGTGTATCAGCAATCATAAATTTGCTTGTGATTTTTTTGATAATTGACAAGCTAGGGTTTGATACACCCACCTTACGCAATATTGCTAATGTGATATCAATTGAAATTTCACTTTTAGCAAGTTTTTTTATCTATCGAATTTGGGTTTGGCCAGGAGGTTCATGGACACTTCAAGAGGTATTGTGGCGACAAATTCCCTTGTACCATCTCTCGGCTGGTACTTCCGTAATCGCTCGCATCTTCCTGCTATTTCCTTTATTAGATTGGTTAAAGATAAATTACGCAATTAATACCTTGGTAGGTGTACTATTGAGTGCATCTGTAAATTATCTGATTAGTGATCGATTCGTCTTTAAAACTCCACGTCAACAAACTCAGGAACCCACACTCTTTCCTCCAGAAATATATTATCCAGAAGGATTGGCTCCTGCAGTGGAAAATAGCTCTTCTTACTCAAGAAAAGTGCCTCACTCAGAAAAATCGACAGAAATTAAAGTTTTTTCGATTTTAATTCCAGCTCATAATGAAGAAGGTTGTATAGTCGAAACTGTTGAATCTATCACCCAATTACTAGAAAAAGAGGGAATTGATTATGAAATTCTCATAGTCAATGATAATAGTTGTGATCGCACAGAAGAATTATTGCAAAAACTCAGTTTTCAAACCAGCAAAGTGCGTTACATAAATAACTATTTTCCTAACGGCTTTGGTTTTGCTATTCGCTGCGGTTTAGAGAATTTTCAAGGAGATGCTGTAGCCATTGTTATGGCCGATAGTTCCGATTCCCCGGAAAATATTGTTGATTACTATTATCTGCTGCAAGAAGGTTACGATTGCGTGTTTGGTTCTCGATTCATCAAGGGCAGTAAAGTTGTTGATTATCCCACTCATAAGTTATTCATAAACCGGTTAGCTAATTTATTTATTCAAATCCTATTCGGATTAAAATTAAATGATACAACTAATGCCTTTAAAGGCTACCGTAGAGAGGTAATTCAAGGTATTAACCCGCTGCTATCTCATCACTTTAACTTAACTGTTGAAATTCCTCTCAAGGCAATTGTTAGGGGGTATTCATACAAAATTATTCCTATTACATGGCAAAATCGTAAAGCAGGAGTATCTAAGCTAAAAATCAAAGAAATGGGAAGCAGATATTTATTTATTGTTCTTTATATTTGGCTAGAAAAACATTTTTCTATGGGAGATTATGTTCGCAAGCAAACTCAAACAACCATCCTCAAACAAATAAAAAAATAAATAATCTATGTATAGAGTTTTACAAAGCTTTCAAAACCATCTTAACCATCAGTTATCCAAAACCACTAAACTTGACGGACGCATCTTATTGTTTGCAATTTTAATTGCATATTTTATGCCCATAGCTATTGCTACAAATTTTTTCTCTAATTACCCTGATTCATGGATTAAATTTAAATTCATATATCCATTAGTTCCAACAATGCTACCTCCCTTTGCCGATCTAAGGGTGATAACCAGTGGTGCTGAATGTATTCGCTTAGGCTATGATGTTCTCCTTGCGAATCCCTGCGATCCTTGGAAGCGTCCGATGAACTATCCACGAATTTTGTCAGTCCCTGCATCCTGGGGATTAGATCAAAGTCATACAGTTATTTTGGGAATTTTACTCGGATTGCTATTTTTTATCTTAGTCTTTGTTACTATTAAACGATTGAACTATATTGAAGCTTTGTTTTATGCACTAATTTTGTGTTCTCCTTCAGCAATGTTGGCCATAGAACGGTGTAACAACGATCTAATTATTTTTATTCTTTTATCTTTATCGTTATTAATAATGAAAAATAAAACTGCTATTTGGCGTTATTTTTCTTACATAATAATAATGTTTGCTGCCATTTTAAAACTTTACCCTATTTTTGCTTTAATAACTGCTATTAAAGAAAAAAAGCGAAATTTTAGTGTTATTTTTCTCTCTATTGTTATAGCTTTTGTAATTTATGTAGTTACAAATTTTGAAAGTATTATTCTTATTAGTAAGGCGACACCTAGAGTTACAATATTTTCTTATGGTGGAAAGGTAATATTCGATGTTATCTTTGATAAATTAGACAAATATTTTTATAGCTTTTATAATTCTCATATTCCACAATATTTTAATCAAATTAAGTTATTACTATTTTATTTGACCATAGCCTTATTTTTGTTAATATCTTATTTATTGGCTAAGCACACAGAGAATTTATTTCAAAATAACAAACTAAATATTAATCAAATTGAAGCTTTTAGGATAGGCTCTAGTATATATATCGGCACTTTCTTAATAGGTAATAATTGGGACTATAGGCTCATATTTTTACTATTTACTATTCCACAAATCTTGGTGTGGCTAAAAACTCAAGTTCAATTTGAGTCTATCTCCGGTCTAGCATTAATGGCAATTATTTTAACTACTTGGTTAAGTAATAAAAGTTTCCAAATTCACTACTTTGATGAATTGCTCAATTGGCTCTTGTTTTTATTTTTTGCTTATAGTACAATATTAACATTGCCAAACTGGTTAAAAAGTTATATATATTTTCAACCTAGAGGTTTTGACGCTAACAATGAGTGAGGTAAACAATTATGAGTAGAAGAGTGTTGATTACTGGGGGTTCAGGATTTGTAGGCAGTTCTCTTGGTTTGGGACTGGCCCAACGCCATCCCGACTGGCAAATTACGGCCTTAGATAATCTGAGGCGAAGGGGTTCAGAATTAAATTTACCCCGGCTCAAGCAAGCAGGTATTCAGTTTGTTCATGGTGATATCCGAAATCCAGAAGATTTAGATCCGGTAGTATTGCAATCAGATTTAATTTTAGAATGTTCTGCGGAACCATCTGTTTTAGCAGGATACACTTCTCCTGGTTATGTATTACAAACTAACTTAGTCGGAACCATTAACTGTTTAGAATTAGCTCGTCAAACTCACGCAGATTTTATTTTTCTGTCTACCAGTCGAATTTATCCTATTGCTTATCTTAATGCTTTAAACTTCACAGAAGCAGAAACCCGTTTTCAACTTTTAGAGCAACAATCTTTACGAGGAGCTTCTAGTCATGGTATTTCAGAGGAATTTCCCTTGGATAAAGCTCGTTCTCTCTACGGTTCAACCAAATTAGCCTCAGAATTACTAATTACTGAATATGCGGATGCCTATGGATTAAGAACTCTAATTAATCGCTGTGGCGTGTTGACTGGCCCCTGGCAAATGGGCAAAGTCGATCAAGGTATTTTTGCTTTGTGGATAGCATTTCACTACTTCCAAAAACCCTTAAAATACATCGGTTATGGAGGGACAGGTAAACAGGTCAGAGACTTTTTGCATATAGCAGATTTACTAGAATTGATAGATTTACAAATTGACAATTTAGAAAAATTAAAAGGACAAATTTTTAATGTGGGTGGTGGGGTTAACAACACGCTTTCGCTCTATGAAACAACTCAGCTTTGTCAGGAAATTACGGGACATAAAATTACGATTAATCCTATTCTAGAAAACCGCATCGGTGATATTCCTATTTTTATTACAGACTCCCGCAAAGTGATGAATGCCACTGGATGGCAACCCAAAAGAGATGCTAAGATAACTCTCACTGAAATTTATGAGTGGATTTATCAATTTGAGAAATACGTCACTGACGTTTTTAATTAAAACTGGACTTACGCATTGACAACGTAATGCTGTCATTGCGAGCGAAGCCTGCTCGGAGCAGGCTTCGCAATCTCAAAGCCTTCCTACAGCCTTAAGCCTGGGTAAGTCCTATTAGAATCAAGATAATCAGACTCTTTAACAGATTAAGCAACAGTATCAATGCGGCCGATTTGTGTTTTTGTTTGAGGCTGTTTGCGCCGTACTCGCTCAGGCTTTGTTTCGCATATTAACGGCTTAATTCTGCGGTTTAGAGTGTGTCTGCTGAAGCACCTGAGCTGTGGGTTAGCTCTGAAATATTGACTGTAAATTAATTATTTTATACCCTATTTTTATTCTTAGTCTTAATGTCCCGAACTAAAGAAGAACTTTAGGTAAGTTGATAATAAAGCTTGTTCCCTTGCCCTCTCCACTTTCAACCGCAAGTGTCCCTTGATGCGCCTCAATAATACTCTTTGCTAAAAATAATCCTAATCCCCAGCCGGTTTGCTCCTGGGCAGAAATGGTTCGACGAAATTGTTGAAATAGAATGGATTGAGCGTCTAGGGCGATCGGATTGCCTTCATTATGGATAGTAAGGCCGATCTGCGTTTCAGTTTGCTGGAGTGTGAGTGTAATCGGCGTACTAGGCTCACCGTATTTCACAGCGTTAATTGCTAAATTTTCAATCACCCGCCGTATTTCTTTACGGCTGCAAAAAGCCCAGATATCAGAATCACAGACCACAACAAACCGCTCTCCATACGCGAAGTTCAAATCTTCTACCACCTCTTGGACTAGCATCTCAAAATCGCATTCTTCAAATTCAATCTTTAAGCTCTGCCCTGCCCGCAGCCGACTCGCATCCAGCAGATTTTGAATCATCGAATCCAGCCGATTGATCGCACCCAGCATCCTCGCGGCCACATCCGTGTGGGTATCTCGTCGTTCCAGGCGCCGCAGCATCAGTTGAGTTCCCATTTTTACGACATTGATGGGATTTCTGAGGTCGTGAGTTAGCGTCACCATAAATAATTCTTGAATATCTCGCAGCGTTTCGGAGAATTGAGTGGCCGCGTCATTAACGGCTTGCTCAATGGAGCCGATAATAATGTCTCGATCCTGCACTCCTAAAGGTGCTTCTTCTTCTAAAACTTGAAATATTACTTGACGGAGGAGGTGATACTCGAAAATGAGTTGACTCATAGAGTAGTCAGCATACCCCGCCCGTTCATGCCCGTGCAGCTTGCCAATCCGGGTGCTTTCTACCTCGTCGGCTGTGATTCGGGCAGGTGTCCTGACAATTCTTTTTGAGAGTTGATCTACCAGTTGGTTTAAGTATAGAGGAAGGGAATTTTGCAGGGCAAGAGAATTTTGAGGCGTTGATGCACTGACTTCATCGCGCGCCCGCTTCTCCCACATCCGCATAATTTTTTCAGCATTTTGTTTAAGACGGTCAGACGCTTCGTTGGACATCGATTTTGATTTTCTGCATGAGTCCGTGTTGAGAGCTCATTATACAGCAATTTTGAGGTAAGTGAACTACACAGAAGCCGGGTTTCAGCAAGAAACTCGGCTTCTGGGGGGTACTTTATAAAGGTGAAATCTGCGGTAATTACTGAATTAAACCGGCAATGATATTAATACTCATCGCGACAATTGCGATCTTTTAAAGAGAAAGGAGAGAATGCTATGGAGTCAAGCTCATCGCCTCAGCGCGAAGTCATCTTTACATCTGAAACTTGACTGGTCATGCCCATAACAAAAGAAGAGTTTGCGTAAATTTTTCAGGTAAGGTCACGGTCGATAGGATTTATTGATGTTTACCTACTTATTGAAGTTTCCACGCAATTAGACCAACAAGCGCAATCAGACCTAATGCTCTCCGAAAGTAATTAACGCCTTGAAATAATTCTTCCCAAGCCCAAGTAAACAAAGACCCAAAGGCTACTAGTTCCAACGCTAAATTAATTTCGCCTGTTGGAACAATGAGCTTTAACAAACTAGCTACAATCCCGACAATCAGTGGGAGATTTGGCGGCTGAGCTATAACAATATTGCCTTCGCTGTCACGGAATGTGCGATCGAACAATGTACTTTCTGTATTTTCCATGAGTTTCTCCTGTAGATGTAATAAAAGGTATGAATTGAGTTCAATGGCTTACACAACTATTTCTTGATAACGAATGCGAGCCATAATTAGACCATTTCAAAGAAAAGATATTGATTGGCAACAACATGAGATTATAATTTATCTAGCTGTTTTGATCACATCGCTTTTGTGATTATCATTAAGTTTTAGATATTTTTTATAGTAGAATTAAAAAATTTAAATATCCTCTATCGATTGGAAGAGTTTTGATTAAAAGCAAATCTATAATTGGACATAGATAAGTGAATTATGAACAGCGATATGATTTTTTTTAAGCACATAACCGCTTTCCTTTTCGAGTAATTTCTCTAGCTTGAGTTTTTCAATACTTGTTAAATATGACATTTCACATCGATATTTATATTTAAAATTAGAAGGATGTCTAACTATGAATTATACAGAAAGTTTCTCTATAACATCCTAAATAATGATTTTTTAAGAATTGTTCCGACTTATTTTTTCCACAGAAATCTTCTGTATAATACCCCTAATCATGATGTTATACAGATTAGCTCACTGGCTATGACCTCAACTCCCCCGAAGAAACTCCTCGACTTAGCCGGATTTGACTTGTAGGGTGCGTCAGACGAAGTTCTACAACGAATATCGAGGGTTTTCTGTTCCGGGGCACCCTACTAAGCTGTTCTGTATCTAAATTAGCTATTGCGAAATCGTGAAACCTTGGCATTGCAAGCCGGAGAGGTCGCTGGAATAGCATCGTTTAAATGCACAACAGCTTATTTATATGTACCACTTGCGTAAGTCCTATTATTAAACAATCGATCGCAACAATCCACCCTCGACTCGCAAGGCGGCCCCATTAATTGCAGAAGCTAGAGGACTAGCAACAAATGCAACTAATGCAGCAACTTCAGACGTTGTAGCAAATCGCTGAATCAGTGAAGATGGACGAGTCTTGGTAAAAAATTCTTTCTCAACTTGTTCGGGTGAAATATTTTGATCCTTAGCAAGTCCCTCAATAAAAGTTTCCACTCCTTCGGAACGGGTTGGTCCTGGCAATACTGTATTAACCGTGACACGACTGCCTGCGGTTGTTTCAGCTAAACCGCGACTCAAGGCCACTTGTGCAGTCTTGGTAACGCCATAGTGAATCATTTCGGCGGGAATATTCAAGGCCGATTCACTAGAGATGAAAATAATTCGTCCCCAATCTTTTTTTAGCATCAGCGGTAAGTAATGACGCGAGAGCCGAACACCGCTCATAACGTTTACTTCCAGAATGTTCATCCATTCCTCATCGGAGATATCTTCAAATGCTTGAGAGCCATAAATTCCCAAGTTGTTGACCAAAATGTTGACTTCGGGCACTTGTTGAAACAATAATTCAACTCCTGCTTGCGTTCCCAAATCGGCAGCAATTCCCTGAAGTTTGGCATTTGGGACACTTTGCTTCAGGCGATCGAGAGCGTCGTTTACGCGCTCTGGCGTTCTGCCATTGACAATGACAGTTGCTCCTTCCTGGGCAAGTGTCGTAGCGATCGCTAGTCCAATTCCGGCGGTTGAACCGCTGACGAGTGCAACTTTATCGGAGAGTTGGAGATCCATACTTTCTTAAACCAAATAATGTATAAGCGATCTAGGGTTTCAACTTGCTCAAATCATCAAGCAAGTGCCGACTCAATTAGTCGCCACCTAATCCAATTTTACCACCATTTTACCCACATTTTTGCCTTCAAAAAGACCGATGAATGCACCCACCGCTCCCTCGATTCCTACCACCACTGTTTCCTTGTTCTTCAGTTTCCCAGCTTGGAAATAGCCGCCCACTTCCTGTTCAAACTCACTCTGGCGATCGAGCCAATCCCTAACGATTAGCCCTTTCATCGTCAACCGTTTGGTAACCATATTAAATAGATTGGAAGGGCCGGGCTGGGGCTTTTCCTCGTTGTAACCGGAGATGCCGCCACAAGCGATAATTCGACCGTGAACCCGCAACGCCGAGAGGGCCGCTTCGAGGGTTTCGCCTCCTACGTTATCGAAATAGACATCTATTCCGTCCGGTGCTGCCCGGTTGAGTTGTTCGAGGACGGGGCCGACCTTGTAATCGAAGGCGCGATCGAATCCGCATTCTTCCAGCAGAAACTTGACCTTCGACCCTGAACCGGCTGACCCGATGACATGACATCCGCGCAATTTCGCTAGTTGTCCGGCGACATTTCCCACCGCACCGGCTGCTCCCGAAACAAAAATAACATCGCCGGCTTTGACCTCTACCAAATTCAACCCAACCCAAGCGGTCATGCCCGTGATGCCGAGGACACCGAGGTAAACTGAGAGCGGTTGAATCTCGCGGTTGACCTGATGCAAATCTTTTGGTGCAGCTATAAAGTATTCTCGCCAGCCATACTGGGAAGTGACAACATCACCCGGCTTTAATTCCTGGGCGCGCGACTCGATGACTTCGCCGACTGCACCGCCTTCTAGCGCTTTACCTAACTTGAACGGGGGAACATAGGATTTCCCTTCATTCATGCGACCGCGCATATATGGATCTACCGAAATGTAGAGATTGCGAACGAGCACCTGCCCCTCTTGAAGTGGCTTTAGTTCTGTTTGCGCGATCGTAAAATTATCGGCGGTGGGCATCCCCTTGGGGCGGGAGACTAGCTGAATTTCGCGGCTGATTGTATTTGTCATAATTTTCTGCTTATTGATTAGGCTTTCAGAACTCGCTCGACTTGAGTTTTATCTGTTGTTTTTAACATTTTCTAAAGGCATGGATGCCAAAGATTAGATTTATTTAAGTTCTATTCCTCTGGTTTACTTAATAAAAAAGGAAACGAAAAAGATTGAGATTGCTGCGGCCAGGGCGTGTTTTTAACGCGGAGATCCCCCTAACATCGAGGGCTGGCACGGGGACACCGCCCCTACAAAGAGGGGTGTTTCATTCTCAGGAAAACCAGGATTTTGACTCTTGTCGTGTCCCCGCGCCGACCCTCTCCATCCACTTGGCGAGTTGACCAAATCCTAACGATTGACGGTGCTCATATCAGGGTAGCGATCGCCCGCGGCAATTCCTAATGGCAGCGCTTTCCCGAGCTGGTCTAGTTCTGCTTGAGTCAGCGTTACAGCAGCCGCGGCAATGTTTTCTTCTAAATAGGTGCGGCGTTTGGTGCCTGGAATCGGCACAATGTCTTCGCCCTGGGCTAAGACCCATGCCAGCGCCAACTGTCCAGCTTTGATGCCCTTAGCGGCGGCCATCTGCTCTATCTGCTCGACTAGCTCCAGATTTTGCTGGAGATTGTCGCTTTGAAAGCGAGGATATCGTTGTGCGCGATAGTCTCCCTCAGATAACGTATCGAGGCTCTTGATTTTGCCTGTGAGAAACCCGCGCCCCAGAGGGCTATAAGGCACAAACCCAATCCCTAGCTCTCGGCAGGTGGGCAAAATCTCGGATTCTGGCTCCCGGCTCCACAGCGAATATTCAGTCTGGAGTGCCGAAATAGGATGTACTGCATGGGCACGGCGGATGGTGGCGCTCGCGGCTTCGGAAAGACCGAGGTAGCGAACTTTCCCGGCTTGGACGAGCTGCGCCATTGCACCTACGGTTTCTTCGATGGGAGTGTTTGGATCGACTCGGTGCTGATAGTAAAGATCGATCGCATCTACGCCCAGACGCTTGAGACTGGCATCACAGCAAGAGCGGACATATTCGGGTTTGCCATTCACGCCTAGAAAGCTGCCGTCACTACCGCGTACATTGCCAAACTTGGTGGCGATGATGACTCGATCTCGACAGTCTTTAATTGCTTTGCCGACCAACTCCTCATTGTGGCCGACACCATACATATCAGCCGTGTCGAGGAACGTCACGCCTAGCTCTAAGGCGCGATGAATGGTGGCGATCGCTTCTGACTCATCGGCTATGCCGTAGAACTCGGACATACCCATACAGCCCAGTCCTAGTTCCGAAACCACTAATCCTTGATTGCCCAGTTTTCGCTGTTTCATGATGTTTTCCTATTAGTCTAAAGTTCTTGACGTGTCGGGCGGATGATGATTTCATTCACATCAAAATCACCGGGCTGCTCAATGGCATCTGCATCAATGGCGATCGCATAAAGAGCATTCATTCCCGCTGCTGTATCTTTATCGCTAATCGCGGTAGTCAAATCAGTGGCAACGGCTCTTGGTGAGATATTAGTCGAACGGATTTCGCCGTTTGACTCTAGCGGCAGCACCCTGATTGGGCGATCGCGGCAACCAGTTCTTTGAGCCGATCTTCGCGGCGGGCAGCTAACATTAGTTTGGCTCTACTAGCAGCGAGTCGCCTCACCTAATCCACTGCTAGCTCCGGTGATGATTGCTACTTTGTTTTAAATCTCTGACATATTCACTTCTGTGGGTTATTGAGTGTGGGGGTTGAAACATTGGGTACTGAAATAAACTAAACTCAGCATTATTCAACCAGCTCAACTAGCTTGTAGCTGAATCAATGTTTGTGTCCCAGCAGCGTCACTAATCCGAACCGCCATCATCACGCCGTTTGAGTCCTGTCCCGTTAAAATTTCAGTTGGTGAATCGATCGTGTGAGCATAAGTCACCACATCTTTACCCACTTCAATCACCAAATCATCTCCCTTTCCAGGGCGATCGTAAACCATCGCCATCAATGGTGCGTTCTTAATCAGTTCTGCATGACCGAGTTCTGAATTGATGACTTCGATGGAAATATTCCGCCCACGATTACCATCTGAAAACTGATCGAAAAATTCACCCCATCGCTCGTGCGGCACAGATTTGTTGATGTCAATTTTGTTCGTCATATCATTCCTTGTGAAAAAATAGTAAAAAGAATCAAAGCAATGGATTAATTATTGTGAAGCCTGGACCTAGGAGAATCGGGTTTCCCTTAACATTCTCAACGTTTGAGGTATGTCGCTTCTTAGCGACTGCTGACTCCATCAGTCGTGCGCCCGCTCATTTCACTCGCGTCGATGCGGTAGATTGCGATCGCTTCTGAACGTCCCCGAGCATCAATCCAGGTTCGATCGATCGCAGGTGACAGCGTTGGATTGCGTTCTTCGATAGAGTGCATTGCCCTATCGATGTCTTCCTGAACTGTGAGGCGGGAGGCTCGACCATTCACGATCGCGCTGCGCCAATGAACCGGATCGTGTATTTCTTCAACCTGTAGACAGATCTCGGGATTTGCGTCTATTTCATGAGTCTTCATGGCTTCGGTTGTAAACAGGTAGATGTCCGAATCTTCGAGATAATAATTCATTGGCATCACCTAGGGTTTGCCTTCGCGTATGCAGCCAATATCACCGTATCCTACTTGGTGTAGTAGCTCGTGTATTTGTTTTGAACTCATTCGATCAATATCTAACATTACTATTCTCTGAAAAATTCAGTTGATTGGTAGTATTGAACAGAAATAATCCCGGCTTTACATCTGTCGTTGGATGGAGTCGATATGTGAAAGTCAACGATCGGAGTCAGCAGCCTGTTTAGAAAGCGATCGCCTCACAAATCTTCTGCCCGCTTAATTGATGCTTTTTTACCCGCAGCTACGCTAGCAACAACCAAACAGGCCGTGACTAGGGCGATCGGCTCCAGAGTTTCACCAAGCAGAATTGCCGAAGCCAGGAGCGTCAAAAAAGGTTGCAATAACTGAATTTGGCCTACCCGGGCAACTCCACCAATCGCCATACCGTGATACCAGGCAAAAAATGCGATAAATTGACTGAAAATACTCACATAAGCAAAACCGAACCAGGCTATCGGTGAAGCTGTCAACTCTTGTTTTAAGACCACAAATATTGTTGGTAAGACCTCGAAAGGAGCGATAATTACCAATGCCCAACTAATAACTTGCCATCCACCTAAAATCTTAGCTAATTGCCCACCTTCAGCATAGGCAAAAGCAGCAGCAATTACAGCTCCAAACAAAGCTAAATCGGCGAGCTGAAGGTGTCCAGCACCACTAATAATACCAAAACCGACAACAGTTGCACTACCGACAATGCTAGCCATCCAAAAAGTGACATCAGGGCGATCGCCAGCTCGCAAAACTCCCGCTATCGCTGTTGCTAAAGGCAGCAATCCCAACACCACAGCACCGTGGGCAGCAGGTACTTGCTGCATTGCCCAAGCCGATAGTACCGGAAATCCCAAAACAGCTCCCAATCCGACAACTAATAAACTCCGAAGTTGCTGTTTTGAGGGAATGGGTTGATGCGTTATCCCCAGAGTAAATGCTGCTAGTATAGCTGCTACTAATCCGCGTCCAAAGCCTACAAAAAGCGGGTCTAAATCTATCACAGCGGCTCGGGTTGCCGGTAATGTCAAGCTAAATCCAACTACGCCCAAAAAACCGTAGATTAAGCCGATAGTTTCCGAATTCAAGTGAAGATTTTTCCAGTAGGATTTCATTCAGTCTCCAATATTGATTAATTTAGGGTGCTCTGCGTTACACCTTACCCATATTACTTCTGAAGGTAGCAATTCTGCTCTTACCAGCAAATGCTACAATAATAACTTTTGAACTTCTCTTTCTTAACTCTGCGTGCTCTGTCTTCTCTGCGGTATATAAAAAAAATATTCATGTTGAAATTTTACGAATATTTCCCCTGTGCTAATTGTTACAAAAATCACTTGCTTTTAACTCAGATTAATATTTCCTTCGCGAGGCTCTAAATTGATATTTTCAAAGGAGAAAGTCGAACTACTGAATTTTTGCTGAAAATTCCTAAGGGGCGTATTCTTGTTTGAGAAATAGAACCGGGTGAATTTCTATTTGAATCAAATGCAATTACAGCAGATTCCACGTTTATGAAGTACCCCGCCTATCGTTCTATCCCCGTAGGAACACGGCAATGCCGTGTCCCTACACTTCATCAACTGGAATACGCTGTATGTTTTATTTAAGTGAAGGAACAGAGTTTTTTTTCAGTGATAAATTTGAAGGCGCTCAAGCCATGCAGTGGTTATTTTTTGAGCAGTACAGTCACGAACCTTTTATTGCTACTTTTCGTTTTTGCTATTTGACGGGGAAAGCACAAGAATATCGGGAAGCACTTAAACAAAAACAAGCACCGGGTTATGATGCTTTGGGGGTGATGGAACAGCATTTAGCAAACCATGCTTTTTTTACAGGCGATCGCTATACTATTGCTGACATCGGTTTATTTGCTTACACTCACTTTGCGGGCGAAAGCGGATTTGATTTAACCAAAGTTCCAGCAATTTAAAATTGGATAATCGAGTAAAACTTCAACCTGGATATATCAAAATAGCACAATTAAATTAAATTTAAATTAGGCTAAATATACTATACGTCTAGAACATTACCGCCACATTTTTTAGTTGTCTAAAATAATAAGTGCTGCGCCTTGACGGCTAAAATTTTACGCGGCTGTAAAACACTCGTTAAGCGTATTGCTGGGTCGAAAGAAAACTTTATCGAGATTGAGTTAATGTGGCTGCTCTTCATCTGTTTCAACAATGGTTTGTTTAGTGGCAAAGCCGTTGAGAATTATGCCTCGAATCAGTGATACTTCGGCATCCAGGCTTTTGGCGTGTTCTTCGTATTTTGCTGCCGCACTTTGTAAATTGTAATTTCCCATTCGCTCAGACATTTGACGCAAAAACATGACCTTGTCCTCCATTATTCGAGTTGCCGACCATAACGCGTTCTCCAAACTCTGAGCTTGCTCTGCCAGAAATGTATCAGCCGTAAAGGAGTGCCCCGTGTGACAGCGAAACCGCAGCGGCTCTGATTTGTCAATTTGCCAGATGCTGCCGTTGCATTCAGGGCAGGTGTAAGTTGTCTGAGTCCCGATCGCTTTTACATTCTCTAAAAGCTCCTTAGTATTCATTTGCTGTTCAGCAATCTTAGATTCAATTTCGATCTCTTCGGTCATGGGGTAGGCCTCTTGCTCGGCGGCAGGTTGCTTTGATAATTGCACTAGCAGGTCTGGGATTTCTGCCAGTGGCAGGCAGCGATCGACCTTCACGTATCGCAAGGCACTCGTTGGCATACTTGGGTATTCTGCTTCTTTTGGATCTTGGACGATGGTCACTCCGCCCCGTTTCTTTACTGCCTGTAATCCCACCGTGCCATCATCCAGATAGCCAGTGAGTACCACACCCACCACCCTTGAACCATAAGCACGAGCCGCTGAACGAAATAACGCATCGATCGCGGGTCGAAATCTATTTTCTTTAGGCCCGTGCACCACGCGCATTGACCCTTGATTGAGCAAAAGGTGATAATCGGGCGGCGCGACGTAGATTCGCCCTTTTTGAATAGCCTCTCCGTCGGACGGGTGAGATGCCGGGAGTGAGCCTAGATCTGTCAGAATTTGGGGAAAAATACTGGGCTTATCGGCTGCGAGGTGCTTAACAATAAAGATGGCAGCATCTATGTCACTAGGCAGATTACCCAAGATCGCGCCCAGTGCTTTGAGTCCGCCTGCCGAAGCTCCAATAACGATAATGTCGTGTCCAGGCATAAATTCCTTTTTTTAGTGAGTGAAAGCAGCCCAACGTTATCTATGTTTTTTGAATTTTTTAGCACAACTTGGCTGATGTTTAGCAGCAGCGACAAAAGGGTCGTCAATGCTAAAACCTGCATTCGACAGTGCTTTGAGTTCTAAATATTTTTGCTCACAGGCATAACTCTCTAATCTAAGTTACAGTAAGAACTACTATAGATAGACTCTGGCAATTTTACTGTAATGCGCCACAGCCCACCTTACCGTATACATAACATAAAAAACGATTGATTGCGTCAGTCCTATTTATGAATTGCTAAGGGCTACATTTTGCCCGATCTCACTCGATCGCCTCGCAGCATCTGCCACCTTCAAAGCGTACAAACTACTGGCATTATTCACGTACAAAGGCGTACCGTTTGACAAATATTCCAACACCATCTCGGTGTCTTTGGCAAACAAGCCGCGCCGCGTTCCTACTTTGATGCTGTGCCGATTTTCTCCCTGAATTAATTGACCGGATTCAGGAGTAAAAACCAGCGTTCCTGCTTCTCCGTAGATGGTAAAAACATTTTCAGACTGCCAAAAAGTCTCTCCTTTCCCGTAAACAGCTTCAGCGACAAGACCGTTGGCAAAGCGCAACTGTGCGTTGCACAAACAAGCTTTGTAGAAATCCGCCTGAGTGTCCCAAAATTGAGCTTGACAGTTAACGCTTGCCACTTCCCCGAACAAATCAGTAAATCGGTGCAGTCGCGAAATTGCACCAACTAACGGAAACCCAAATAGGGAGTGTTGAAAAGTCCAGCGCTGCGGTACGGAACGTTGAGGAGCAATAGTAATGTAGCGGGCGTAAAAAACTTTACCGATTAAGGGCAAAGATTCTTTGATTGCTAGGTGCAAACCGCCTAACAGTTCGATGTGTTCGATGTGGAGGAATTTTTGCTTTTGGGCGGCAAGTTCGATCGCCCTTTCTGCTTCAGATACGTCTAAAGATAGAGGATATTCCACCACAACGTGCTTGTCATTTTCTAAGGCCGCCAGGACGATCGCCCCGTGATCCCGATTCACCGTACAGACAATAACCAAATCTAAATCATTTCTTTCTACCAGCTTGCGCCAAGAAACCGCAGCTTCAGCCCCGAATCCCTGACAAAATGCTGCGGTTTTATCCGGGGTGCGGCCCGCAACTGCTACCAAGTTCGATCGCCCGTCAGCTTGAACAGTCTCCGCCCTCAACTTAGCCGCAAAACCAGTACCCACAATCCCCACGCGAATTGGAGAATTAACCGAAAAACTAGAGCGAGTATCAATATTAGTCATAGAATTTTAGATTTGACATTTTAGATAGTTACAGACTTGCGGTGCAGGGGTTTAGGGTTCCACCGCCCAGATTTTAAGCTGTGGTTGTGGTGCGATTTATGCGATCGAACCTTCAACACCCAAGTCTAGATGCGATCTAACTATACATTTCACCGGCAGCAGGGACTTGCCTTGGAGCCAGTCTTGCTGAAACTCGATCGACACACCCCATACAAACAACCCGGTTTTTGTGCTGTAGGGTTCAAAACAGGATTTTTCCTAGAAACCGGATTATTTAGCGCAAGTCTTGCGGCAACAGTATCACAAGGCTGAACCCAACATAGGTATAAGCAATCAAGATGAAATTAGAAAAAGTTATAACTAATCCCATTCAAATTTTCTGTAAATAACTGTTGCAACCTTGCTTCTTTCCCCTACTATCATAGAGGGAACAAACCTAAGAGCTAACCTCAAAGCTAATAGAGCCTTGAAGGTTGCATTAGGAAAAATTATAGATCTTGTTGAATTTTTGAGAGGATTAGTGCATGGCAACTTACAAAGTTACCCTCATCAGCGAAGCCGAAGGAATTAACCAGACCATTGACGTTGATGACGATACTTACATTCTTGATGCTGCAGAAGAAGCAGGACTAGACCTCCCCTACTCTTGTCGGGCTGGTGCTTGCTCCACCTGCGCCGGCAAAATCACAGCAGGCGAAGTTGACCAATCCGACCAATCTTTCTTAGATGACGACCAAATCGAGGGTGGATTTGTCCTCACCTGCGTCGCTTATCCGAAGTCTGACTGTACGATCGAAACTCACCAAGAAGAATCGCTCTACTAAGAAAGGACGCTCCGCGCGATACCCTAAGAAACCCGGTTTCTCGTTTCCAGAATTAAGCTGAAATACGGCAATTATGTTAAGAAACCGGGTTTCTGCGTCTAAGACTCAAACAAAGCCGCCAGCAGTCTGTCACTCTCAGCTATGAATTCCTAGCTGTTTGAGCAGATAGCTGACCAAATAATTTTAGATTTTAGATGGCCGATTTTAGATTAACGGTGAAACCCGTCTAGAATCCAAACTCTAAAATCTAAAACTTTTACGACTGATATTTAGTCCGCGAAGGCGGACTTTGTTTGTGTAGTGGCGATGATTTAAATCGCCGACTTTAGGCAGAGTCCGATCTACTATTCGCGCCAAAATGTAATGGCATCGCTGAGCGGCACAACTTGAGCGCCGGGAAAATAAAAGCCCAGAATTTGAGATCCGTTCCAGCCCAAATTAGCCAAATTGTAAGAACCAGTCTGACTCATTCCCACCCCGTGTCCGAAACCGCCTCCGACAAAAGCATAACCGTTGAGGGTTTTGTCGGGATTGTAAATTGGTTCTAGGTAAAAAAGCGTGCTGATCGGCGGGTAAAAAGCATTGCGAATCTCGTCTTTGTCAATATCGATGGGGCCCAAGTCAGTTTGAACCTTCATTTTCAAAACTCGACCTGCGGGCGACCTTTCCACCACTTCCACCTGAGTGACTGTTTTAAAATTAGCCAGCGGGTGCTGTTTCTTCTGAAGATACTGTTTGAGAAATCCACCAATCGCCGTCAAAGAAGCTGGTTCGCGCCACCGAAAAGTGTCTTCTTTTTCCTCATTAAAGCCTTTTTCCAAACTGATAAAGCGGCGGAAATTGTTTTCGTCAGACAAACTCTGCTTGGACAAATCCCAAATATTATTAGGGGAATCGACGATCGATCGCAAATATGGACGTTCCGCGCCCTGCCACACATCGTTAAAAGAGGCTGTGACGCCGCCGCTAGACGCGGAATAGAGCGCGTCTACTAGCTGATTTTGATAAGTTAGCACCAAACCGCTCGTTTGGGCGATCGCCTTATCGCTTTGCGGGTAAACCTCGGTCAAACCTTGATAAACTTGGCAGTTAACATCAGCGCACAACTCATAATTATCCACAGCAAACCGGCGCAAATTTCTCAGGGCGTAGGTTCTGGCCAAAATAGTTTGAGCGACAATTGCAGCGTAAGGCGAAAAAGCCCCAATTTCGTGAGGAACAACACCCCGCAAATAAGTTTCCGTCAGCACTTCATTCACCAAAGTATAAGTGCCGTAAGCATTTTTTTGCAGGCGCAAATTGCCACCGTAACGGCGAGTTTGTTGAATAGCTTTTTCGGGTTCAGTAGCTGTCGCTTCTTGGGTGGTTTGTTCCAATACCTCAATAACATTTTTCCCCGCCGTCACATCCAACTCATTGCGGTTAAAACGAAAGCCGTTTAAAACCCAAAATGCCTGGGGTATTTGTTTTAAAACTTTGGAATCCAAAAAAGCTGTTTTGTTGCCTCGATCTTGCAAACTTTGCAACAGCCAGCGCCGCACCAAAGGAGAGTTATAAACATCTCTTTTTGCCCAAACTTGCCAGCGCAAAGGTTGAGCAATTTCTACTTCTATTCCCTGGGCGCGCCACTGATTGGCGCTGTCTTCCGCACTCTCAAAACTGCGGTGAGAACTTAGTACCACTCGTTCTTCTACTAAGGGCGTTTCCAGCGGTTTTGGGGCTATTTCTAACTTGACGCTAGCAGCAGTTTTGGTTTCTATGCCTTGAGGAGTTTTGTAACGCAAAGTTAAGCTGTCGCCCGGTAATGCTTTCAGCGTCAGTTTGTCGGTTGCTTTGGTGCCAAACCGCTGCACCACGCCAATTTTGATGGGTCTATTTTGGGGAGTTTGGGCGTATCCCGCAGCGCTGAAAATGGGTAACAGGCACAATGCGGTGAAAACAGTGCTAGAAATGCAGCTAAACCATTTGTAATTGGGAGTGGGAGGTGCTTGAGCGAACACGGTTATCTGTCTCGCGATAGTTGAAATTGGGGGATTTTTGATTGTACGTTAGCACATTTGGCCGCTGCTATAGGGGAATTGCGGAAGATTAGCTGGTTTAATTGGCAGAATTCTGTTAAGTCAGGACTTACGCCACACCAAAGAAACCGGGTTTTTTACCGAATCTGAGGGCTGCGACGAACTATTTTCGTAAAAAACCCGGTTTCTGGGTTCTATGCGGTAAATCTGTCATTGCGGGTGAAATGCAGGAATCGCAAAAGTTGCGATCGCTTTACATTCTGTTACACGCTAAGGTTTATAGCAACCACCAAAACGGTTAGGACATTCTTAATCGCTGAAATCCTTGCTAATTCTTCCTTCTTCCTTTTTCCTTCTTCCTTCTTCCTTCTACTATATTTGCACCTACCGACTGATTGGCTAATCATTTTTTCTGAGCACTAATCTCATCGCAGAGGTGTTTCTCGCTTTCCTCAGCATTATTCTGCAAATAGTCGTGCAGCCAATCGCAGCCTTGCACCAGCATTTCATCTAAACTTCTGATTTGCCACAACCGGGCCGTATTGTCCGATGATGCCGTAGCGATGTATTTGCCGTCAGGACTAAAACTGACACTATTTATCCCCTCCTGATGTCCTTTAAATTCTTGTATCAGCTTGCCTGTTAAATCCCACAACCGGGCTGTATTGTCCGCTGATGCCGTAGCGATGTATTTGCCGTCAGGACTAAAACTGACACTCGATACC
>NZ_SRRZ01000061.1:30433-43116 GCF_013179805.1 Microcoleus asticus IPMA8
CTTGCCTGTTAAATCCCACAACCGGGCTGTATTGTCCGCTGATGCCGTAGCGATGTATTTGCCGTCAGGACTAAAACTGACACTCGATACCCCCTCCTGATGTCCTTTAAATTCTTGTATCAGCTTGCCTGTTAAATCCCACAACCGGGCTGTATTGTCCGCTGATGCCGTAGCGATGTATTTGCCGTCAGGACTAAAACTGACACTCGATACCGAACCTTGATCTCCTTTCAACCGATTTTGTTCTCGGATGTTGTCGAGAATCTGGTTGAGGGCAATCTGGGGAGTAGATATCGGATAATCTGTAAGGGAACGAACGTCTTTGACTGTAGCTTTCAGTTCTTTGCCAGTCTTCACGGCTGAGATTAAAGCATCTATTTGGTTATTGTGGAACTCAAACAGTCTCAAAGCATTACTTGCCGATCTCTCTAATTTTGTCAATTTCTGTGCTGTTCCTAACAACTCTTCTGCTTGCAGCCGCGCCTCGGCTAATATTTGCTTTTCGGCTTCAGTTTGCTTGAGTTTTCCACGTAATTCTAGTAATTCCGCACCGCGCTGTTTGCGGATAAAAGGCACTAAATAATCGTGGACAAGTTGGTAACGTTCAATCGGAGTTGCTGGCACTTCTAACACCAATCCAGATTTAACGACAATCTCGATAACTAACTCTAATCTTTTTGAATCTGTTCCTAAATCTGCTGGTAACTCAGCCCGAGTTTTCTGAGGACGGGTGTTGTTTTCATCTGTCAGCAAGTACAAGACAAGTTCGGCAATATCTTTATTCTCCTGGCCGCAGTCGGCGATAACTTCTGCTAAAAATCCCTCAACCAGTTTGACCTTAGCCTGACTGCCTAGTTGCTGATATTCACCCAGTCGAGTAATCTGCCGTTTTTCTAGTTGCGTTCCCACAATTTGCAACTCAATCGGCCGCACTTCGCGCACTTCACCTGCTAAATCTTCTACCAGCGCGTTTACCAAATCTTCGGATAAGTCAAGTTGAGAGCGTTTTGTTAAGGTTTGGAGAACAACTTTCGCATCGGGAATCGAAAATTTACCCAAGTAATAGCAGATTTTTTTATTAAGAATGTCGTTATCAATAATTGACAAATTGCTCGCGCGGTTCCATTCTAACAAGTAGAAAAGATAATCTTCCCGCAGCGATAGGATAATTTTTAGTTCAGCAACCTTATTTAAACATTCAGCCAAAAAATCATAGAACTCTCTCCTGCTAGTTTGATCTTGATAAGCAAAGAAAAATTCCTCAAACTGGTCAAAGATTAGTACCGTCAATAAATTGCGATTTTGATTCAGTCGCAACTGTTCCAGAATAGCTGCCGGCGTGTCAATAGGACTAGATAAACTCTCACCTTTTATTTTTTCAATTCCCGATCGCAAACGCTGACCGCAATCCCTCGCCCAATCGTGATAAGACTGCAATAAAACAGGCAATACGTCCCGCGCTTCAAAAGTGGTAACTTGCAGGGCTGGAACTAATCCCGCTTGAATAATCGAACTTTTTCCTACTCCCGACTGTCCGTGAATAATTGTCAGCTTGCAAGCAGGTGTACCTATCCGTTGAATTATCCGTTTAATATCCTGCGCCCGCCCGGAAGCGGCTGCAATTTCTTCAACAATTTCAGCTTGTGATTGACCTGATTCTAAACCGATATCAATTATTTGTTGCGGAGGCTGCAAGCGACCGGCACCGATAAAAGCTTGCAATCCATATTTGCTTTTAACTGCTTGTTGCTCGAGTTTGATATCAAAGGCTTTTAAATATTCGCCTTGCTCAAAATAGATAGTTCTCAACTCTTCTAAAATCCTCAGATAAAGCTGCACATCATCTTGAGGCTGGGTAATTACTTTCGCTTGTGTTAGAGTTTCTATAATCTCAAGAGGGGAAAATACAGAGTCACTCCCCCCCTTAGCCAGGGGGGGCTGGGGGGTGTTAACTGTCGAACAGGGGATAAGATTTCGCTGCCCTTTTGCCAAAAGTAGCAGATACAAACCAGTCTCTTTTTTATTTATTCCTGCTTGTGCCAAAACCGACAATGCTAATTTAGCCGATTCGCAAGCTTTTTCCCACTGAGATTGTTGCAGCGCCACCTCAGCCAAAAAGCCGTAATCTTCAGCTACTTGACTCGGAGTGCCGTAAATTTCGTGCATTTCTAAAGCTTTTTTAGCTAAAGTTTGCAACTCTTCCCAAGCTGCTAAACGCCGCAGCACTTCGCCAAGTTCGCTAATACATTTCGCAGCTAAATCGTGTCGCTGCACTTGCTCAAAACTCTCCAGAGATTGCTGTAAATACTTTCTAGCTTCTTGCCAATAAGCTTGATTGCCTGCCCGGTGCAATTCAGCTTTGCGGTTGTAAGCTTGAGCAATTTTCTGGCAGACAATTCCTTGTCTTTCTAAGTGGCGATTTTGCTGCCAAAATGTCAAACTTTGGTGATAATATTCGAGTGCTAAATCTATATCTATTTGATTTTTATGAAATTCAACTAAACCCTGAATAAATTGCCAACTAGCTTGCAATTCCTGGTCTAATGCTGCATTTAGCAAATCATTCGCCAGCGACTCCATTTCCCAGTCATCTAATTTGAAATTATCAACATCAGCAAAAGCTTGACTGGTTTGTTGTTGTAACAAATTCATCAAATCATCGGGCGGCATGGTAAACTTAATGGGAGGAGGAGCCCAAGACTTCAAATCATTCGCCGATCGACTGAATTTAGACAGTACGGAATCCGTCACCCATAATATCAACGGAAAAACAAAATCTTGCTTGAATTGATCTCGCGCTCTATTAGCCCCCGCTAACAGGTCATCAAGAGCAACCACCGATTCTATGCCCACAACTATTAAAGCTTTCGGTGGTTGCTGCTGGACGGCATTGAGAATAGTTTGATGAAGTATTTTAGTGGCAGGCTCAAGTACTAATTCTTGATATTCAACTGTCGAGCGATCGCGCAGCTTTTCCAGCATTGCAGAACGCAAGCTAGCATAATTGCAGCGCACTATAGTTAAAGAAAACTTTCCTTGAAAGCGGGCGATCGTCCGTACCAATGTAGAGAGCGATCGCTCATTTTCTGCTGCACTATCTTCTGCTAGATTTGAGTTGATCATAATTTCAATAATTTTGCTGCTCCCACAGCTTAAATTTGTCAGTTTCCATCAACAGCGGATTCAACGCAAACCAATTTCCTTGAGTGTCTACATATTCAAAAACCCACAGGTTTCGCAGCAAATCTTGGTATTCTTTATCTCCATTAATGCTTTGTTCTTTCACCACCTTAAACAGTAATTCCCACCGATCATTATCAATGCCATTCTTCAGAGTGTCGCGGGAACTGCGAATCACTGATTTCAACACATTTTGCGAAATTGGAGGGTCATCTTGCTGCAAGCAACCAAACAGCATCCCCATCAAGTTTCGCAGATGCCCTCCGCTGACACGACACAATTCATCTAAAGTTTCAGGAGTGTCAAAAACTTCGGTAATTAATGTGATATGTTCCTCGGTTGGCACATCGGGAAAAGCCCGTGACATCACCATGCGCCGCAACAAATTCATCCCCTCAACACATTCGCTGCCGTCTCTCTTCTTTACTGGTACCATTGGCAAAACTTGCGGGCCAACTCCCCCTCCCAATCGATTTTTCAAAATTTCACTTTCATTGCCAAAAATCAATCCCAGTGGCAGTGTATAAACTAAATGGCAATTCAGTTTCCGCAACTGATCGCCCCGGTCAATAAAGATATATTCTGGCAACAGCCGCCCCGAGGCATTGGATTGAGAAACTATCCGGTCTAAGTTGTCAACAATCACCACCAATCCTTTTTGACCCCGCTGCTTTAACTGATTAATTGCTACATCAATAATTTCTTGATTAATCAGTTCTAACATTTTATTAGCTTGCGGTTCCATGTACTGTCTCAGTTTAGATCGCAAGTCGGGATTACTTTTGGTTTTGGCAGTAATTTTGGCAATACCTAAAGGCAGAGAAACTTCCAGATTTCCGTCTGTATTGCCCTTGAATTTGTTGCCAAAAAGTTCTCCTTCAGCTTCTAAAGTCACAGGAGTCTGTAAAAAATTCCAACTGTTTTTTAAGAATTCTTTAAAACCCTGGGGCTGCAAGGAAATGTTGCCCTCTTCCAAGCTTTGGGTGACTCGCCGCGCGATCGCCAACATGATATCTGTCAAATCGAGATCCATTTCATCGAGGTCTTCTGTTGACTCGAAGTAAACTACATGAAAACCCTCATCTGTCAACTCTTTTTGCAGTCGCGATAATTCAGTAGACTTGCCGCAACCAATATGTCCGGTAAATAATTGGCAAGTCGGTTTATCTGATGACGAACGGGTAATTGTCCGTTTGAATACGTTAATAATTTTCCCGCCACGCACCTCAGAAAAATCAATGTAATACCGCAGATCTTCGGCATGGCCTAATTTTAGGGACTCACTGGGGTTGCAGGCATTCCAGAATTTATCGAAATCTAGGCGCATAAAATTTTCTAAATTAGTTTTTGTAGTTATTGTAGGGTGGGTCAGGGCTGAATGTTTTTACCAGAGACTAAAAATTTTTCCCGCTAAGCACTCTACGGTTAGTTAGCTGACCACCCATACGTCGAAGACTATTAGTGTGAACCTGGATGCTGTTTCCAATATTGGTAGGCGGCATAGGCTAAGGTGACAGCGCCGGTCACAATGGAGGCTTCATCAACCTCAAATTGCGGGTGATGGAGGGGATAGTTCGGTTTGTCAGTCAGTCCCACTCCTAAGCGAAACATAGTTCCCGGTGCGTGTTCTAAGTACATCGAAAAATCTTCCGCGCCGAGGGATGGTTCTGGTAAAATCTGGACGCGCGATCGACCTAAAGCTTCTAAAGCCGCAGTTTCGAGTAATTGCGTGAGTTTTGGGTCGTTTTGGACTCCGGGCACGCCGCGCTTGTAGGTGAGTTCGTACTTAGCGCCGTAAGTCGCGCAGACGCTGGAAACAATTTGTTCGATCCAAGCCGGCAGTTTTTCGTGGGTTTCCGGATGCAGCGATCGCACGGTTCCCAGCAATTTTACTCGATCGGCAATTACGTTCGGCGCTCGCCCGCCGTTAATTTGCCCGATCGTCAAAACCAGTGGCCTCAAAGGATTTTGCGTGCGGCTAATTGCCTGCTGCAAAGTGGTAATTATCTGAGAAGCAATCCAAATTGCGTCGATCGCCTCGTGGGGACGCGCACCGTGGCCGGATTCGCCCATCACAATCAATTCTATGTCATCTGCTGCCGCCGTCAGGGCCCCGTGGCGGATACCGACGCAACCGCCGGGAATGGTCGGGAAAACGTGCACTCCGAGGATGCCGTCAACGTCTTGCATCGCCCCATCTTTAATCATCCATTGAGCACCTTGGGCAATCTCTTCTGCCGGCTGAAACAAGAAGCGGACGTGACCGGGCAATTTTTCCTCTAGCTGAGACAATATCATGGCTGCGCCCAAACCGACTGTGGTGTGGATGTCGTGGCCGCAGGCGTGCATGACTCCCTCGTTGCGGGAGGCAAATTCTAAGTTAGTGCGTTCTTGAATCGGCAAAGCGTCCATATCGGTGCGAATTGCCAGCCAGCGGGACTCGCTGCTGTGGCCTTTGAGTTCGCCGATCACTCCTGTTTTGCCGATTCCTTCGATCGCCCGGACTCCGCTGGAAGCGAGAACTCCGGTTACATAGGCTGCGGTTTGATATTCTTGGCCGCTGAGTTCGGGGTGGGAGTGAATGTGGCGGCGAATTTCGATTAAGCGGGGTGCTAGGGTGGCGGCTAATTCTTTGATGCGGGGAAGCATGAATTTAGTTGGGGAGTGCGGTACAAGCTGTAGTCAACTAGGTTAACGCATATGTTTGGGGGTGAACAGGGTTACAAGGGACAAAAGTGCGATCGGGCTTTTAGATGGCAATGCTATTTTGTTTGTGAATAAGATTTCTTTTTCTAACCGCAGAGGGCGCAGAGGGCGCAGAGAAAAGAGATAAAAGAGAGTGAGGCAAAAACCCGGAACAAAAGTCTATATTCTAGGTTCAAATGCTGATTTTTAGTTGAGTTTTTCTGGTTGTGATATCATCAAAGAGTAAATTTATTAAAATTCTTCCCTATGATTAGCTTGGGCTTATGGAATGTAATTATTCTCATTATAATTGCTTTGTTTCTAAAATTTAATTGGCGATTAGATAGCGAAAAAACAGCATGGCAAGATTCTTTGTTTTTAAAACATCCTTCGATCCAAAGGTTGACTCAGTTTTTTAGTCAACCTATCGTTAACTTTATTTTGCAAGCAGTTATTGTATTAGTTCTCACCCGATTTCTCACTTATACCGGTTGGTTGGTTTACAATCTGACTAATCGGCCAGATCCGCCTTACTGGGATTTTAAGTGGTTTTATGTAGCGAGTAGATTAGCCCATCAGCATTTGAGTCCCTTTAATGTCGAGGTGTTTAACAGCGGTTTCTGTAGCATCACAAAAGTGTGCGGGTTTATTCCATCTTTTGTTTATCCACCTAACATTATTCCTTCGCTGTGGTTTTTGGGCTATTTCCCGATGAAGACTGCATTCACAATCTGGACTTGGCTGCATCTTATTGCCACAGGTTTTGTTTTATGGGGAGCGAATATCTTGTTGGAGTCGCACTCACGAGCTTTTCGGACTATTTGTAGTATATCAGTTGCATTCCTCTACGGTTTTGTCTTCGATCTTCAAGTTGGCAATGTGGCAACTTTTATTGCCGTTCTGCTGTTATGGATGTTTATTTATGCTAGAAAAAATCAGGATGTAATTGCCGGACTTTTATTAGGAGTTGCCCTTTTTAAACCAACCTTAGTTATATTGTTTATTCCTTATTTTTTAATCAAAAGACGGTTTCAGCTAGTTTTTATATCTCTAGTCACGGTAACTTGTTTGGCAGTTATAGGTCTAGCTGTAACGGGCAATTCTTTAACAGGATTTATACAGGATGCGACTCGTGGATTTCCACTCTGGCTCAACGATCCATCGAATAATGCTTATATTTCTATGAGTCGCCTTGATTTAAGGGTTATGGGGCCGAGATTTTTCCCCGATAGTCCCTTCGTGGCGAAGCTATTTTCTAACTTGATAATTCTGTTGCTAGTTGGTTTAGTGAGTTGGTATTTTTACAAAAAACAATCTCGCAATGCTTGGTCAAAAAAAGTTGACTTATCTGAAATGGTGCTAATTTCTACTTTGAGTATTGCTATCAATTATTCTCAGCCAACCAGTTCTGTGATGTTAGCGCCGGCGGTGGTTTTTTTGCTGAATGATTTATGCTTTCAGATTAAAAATTGTGCCTTTTCTAGGCAAAGAATGTCGGTTTGGTTATTGGGGGTTGGCTGTGTCATGGTGCAAACCGCTGTGATTCATGGCGGGCTGTTGGTGTTTCTAGGAAAGCAGTGGAACTGGAAGGGCGGGGAATTGCCTTATTTGTTTAAAGTAACTATTTTTTCACTACCGAGTTATGCGATTTTAGGTCTTACGTTAAGTGTTTTAGTCTTAGCAATTACATCTCTTGGTCAAAAACAGGTTGCTGAATTTGACCCTTTGGATCGGGTTTCGGGTTAGAGGAAAAACAAAACCCAACTCCAACACAAAATAAACGGCCTGACAGGTTGGCAGTTGAGAATGACTCATCAGCGTAGAGATCAAAGGTTAATTGCTGCTGGGTTCATCTTCTGTAGTTTTTTTAGCCAAGTAAGCATCTACAGCTTCAGAGACAATCCGACTTACGAGATTGCTGACTGTCCGGTCTTCTTTCTTGGCCCAATCTTCCAAGACGTTATAGGCGTTTGGAGGAACGTAGCTGGTGACTCGTTTTAGGTTTTTTGCTGGCAAGTTAGGCAACTGGGAATTTACTTCATACATCGATCGTACTTTCTTTGTACGCCTCTTGCATAGTGTCACTCGGTGTGATACCGTGTAATTAGTCAAACACAAAACCCCCACCGGCCAGACTCGCAATCGTTCGGTGGGGGCTTGAACTCCCATATTTAGGAGGAAACTCTATGATATCACCGCCAAAATCAGTTCCCGAACTGCTCCGGGAAGAAATTCCTGATGTACCTCAAGGTAAGCAACCGATTCGTTTGCTGTTGTGTGGCGTTCCCAAAGCGGTAGAAAGTATCGTTAATCTGTTGCACGTTTTAGGTTTTGCAGAAGTTGGGGAATGGAGCCCGCCTCTACCATCGCCGATAGCGGGTGAGGTGATTCGGATTTTAACCCGTTACTGGAAAGAGTAATCTTTGAGGGCGATCGTATGAATTGAAAAAGTGCGATCGTCCTTTTTTCATCCAAAATCAGTCTTGTTCGTTGCTGTCGCTTTTCTGTTGCTGCGATCGATCGTCGCTGGGAATTATACCCTCAGATTTAGCTCGATCGACAGCTTCTTGAATTAATGCCAGCACCATATTTGAGACTGGCCGATAATGCGAGGAAGGGCAACCGTTCTAGGTCTGCTTTAACTTCTTCTAGAAGATATACAACTATTCTGGGGAGTTTTGCTGGCAAGGCTGTTGTTTGTGCTATTACCGCCCTATTGTACCTTTTTTTGACCTGCTACACCATTTATTTTAACCTTGCGGGTTGACTCGGAGTACATACCGCGATACTTTGATAAAGGTCAACTCGCAGATGATGCACATTACACAAGTAGTAGAACTATTAAATAGTCATTAACAAACATATCTAGCGGATGCACATCAAATATCATTTTCGTTGTCTGTCATACTCAAGGGATTTGTATTCATGAAGCTTGCCAATTCGCTTTTAGCAGTAACAGTGACGATCGCTTCTGTGGGTTTTACCGTATCTGTCAAAGCCGATACGGTGAATGCCCGTTGCGATGTGTATCCCAAAGGAGAAGATCGCACCGTGTCTTCCAGTCCCTGTACCTTTTCTCAACGGCAGGGCGCAGTTGGGATTCAATTGGAAAATGGTAAGCGCTATGACTTGACCCCTGTGGGCAATCAACCGGGGAACTATCGCGATCGAAATGGGCGACCAGCCTATCGGCAAGCCGGATTGGGCGAGCGCGGACAGATTTATCGCCTCGCCACTGAATCAATTTTTGTCTATTGGGATACGGCTCCCGATAGACAAAACTCAGGTAATACAAATAGTGGGGGTTCTGCTGCTCGTTCTCAGCCTGATGCGGGTACTACCGTCCCTCAGTTGCGCGATTTAGTGGGGGCAAGGGCAGGACAGGCAGAAAACGCAGTCAGACAACGGGGTTATCGCTTTGTTAAGGCTGATGAAGGGGGTTACACCTATTGGCTCGAAGGCAGAACCAACTATTGCGTAACAATCCGAACGGATGAAGGGCGCTACCAGTCGATCGTTTACACAGGTGGTTCAGCGGATTGTCAGAAGTAGTTGCTATCTGACAGAAGGAGCAGTTAACTGCTAACAGACACCGACAAAATTCTCTACGGTTCCCCCCTCGTCGAACCCCGACTTGCCAAACTAATTCTAGCAAGTCGGTTTAGTGTGTTTGCATGAGCGATCGCCAGTCAGCGTCGCTTAGTCCACCAACGTTACCCCTGCCTTCGATGCCCTTTCTTTCGATAATCATGAGGTGCCTATGTCGTTAGCTAACAGAGCCAGACTTTTCTATGGTTCGCCCTTAAGCCGCCCCCGCAAAGCTGTGTTTATCCTCATTGTTTTGGCTGTATTAATTGCCATTAGCACGTCATCCTTTATAAGGGAATTCTCAGGTCTTCCCCCAGTGGGTCTCCAGATCTTTTTTATCGCTATGGCAGGGACGATCTTACTGACGCTGATTACCCTGGCAATTTTGTGGTTTCTCGATCGCCGAGAACCAGAATCGAGTTGGCTTTACTCGATCGCGGTGTTGTGGGGCGCTCTAATTGCCACCGGGTTAGCTCTCCCGTTTAACATTTACATACTCAATGCTGTAGCCAGCTTTGTGAAATTGCATCCCGATGTCCAGGCAATTTTTGGCGCGAATGCTCGACTGCGTTGGTTGCCTCTTGGCGAGACGAACTGGTGCGATTGCGATGTTAGTGTCTTGTTGACTTCCCTCTTCTCACCGTTACCAAACAATTGACGGTATTCTTCTTAAGGGTGAGCCTAGCTTCAATATCAGGTTGCTCAATCACGTCCCGACAAATATGTTCCCGTTTAATCGATTCCTTCGTCTCACAATCCGGTTTGTGCTAATTAGCCTGATGACGATCGCGCTGGTGATAAGTTGGGGTGCGATCGCCCAGAGTCAAGTGCCTTCCCTACCATCTGGTGCTGCGAATAATTCCTTCAATCCTCCATCTGAGGTCAGCCGCCACGGAGAATATGAAACAGCTTCAATCAAATCACCGCTGGACGGTAAAGAATTGTTTGAAGTGACCTCTCCTACAATTTTTAATCGAGACAAAATCCCAGATGGCTCTCTTCCGGTGGAAGTTCGGGCACAGGACGTGAATGAGCGGCTGTGGCGGGTTTTCTATCGAACCTACTCTGCTAAAAAAACACCAATTGTGAGGATCGCTACACTCAATAATCGACCCATTATCCAAATTAGTGACGATCGATCTTCTCGCCCGATCCGATTCGTGACGTTGACAGAACCAGATGCTGACTTTAACGGTAAAACCCTCGACGAATTAACTCAGGCATGGCAAACGATTCTTCAAGATGAAGTCGCTCGGTTCAAGCAGTTAACGACACCAGAAGCCGTTCGACAACGATTGGGGCAGGCATTGCAGATCTTACTGGGATTGCTGATTGCCAGTGCTGTAATTTGGTTTCTGCGACGAATTTTGACCCGCAGACAAAAAACTCTGGAGAGCCAGTATCAAGAGCAATTAACTGCCTCTACTAATCGTGTGTCCTTGGCGAATGCAGAAGCGAAAAAAGCGCATCAGTCAGCACCCAGTATTTCATCAGAGACGATTGCAGGAGAAGAAACCGAAGCGAGAGAGATTGCAGATGTGCGATCGCACTTTCTGGCAACCCTGCAACATCAATTCAGCGTGAAGCGTCGCTTAGACATTGACAAATTTCTCAAATGGGCGCTGTTCTGGATTTTCATTTTGATGTGGTACGTCGGCATTGCACGCATCATCTCAATTATCCCCTTGTTAATGCGATGGAGTGTTTACGTCTGGTCAACACCCCTGACATTGATTGCGATCTGGTTTGGCATTAGTTTAGCAATCCGCATCAGCAAAAGTTTAATCGATCGCTTGTTGCATTCCTGGAAAGTCAATCCACTCATCTCACTCCCAGAAGCACAACGCATTGCCCTAAGAAGTACCACCATTGCTGAAGCCCTAAAAGGACTCGCCACCTTTGTTTTGGTAATCAGCGGAATTATTTGGACACTGGGTCTGTTTAATGTTCCGACCAGTTCGATTGTGGCAGGAGGTGCGATCGTTGGGTTAGCAATTTCTTTTGGTTCTCAAAGCTTGATTAAAGATCTGGTCAACGGTTGCTTGATTTTGATCGAAGATCAATTTGCCCTGGGAGATGTGATTCAGATTGATAACAAGGGTGGTTTGGTCGAAAATCTTAACCTGCGAGTGACTCAACTCCGTAATAATGAAGGTCAACTCATTACAATTCCCAACAGTGCGATCGCAAATGTCTGCAATTTAACTCGCCTCTGGTCAAGAGTTGATTTTTCCATTGTGGTGGACTATGACAATGACCCCAAACAAGTTCTCGATGTGTTGCGCCAAGTCTCGCAGCAGATGTATCAGGAACCTGATTGGTGCGATCGTCTACCCGAACCACCCGAAGTATTGGGCATTGATGACCTCTCTCACACTGGAATGCTAGTGCGCGTTTGGCTTAAAACAGCACCGATGCAACAGTGGAGTGTTGGACGCGAGTTCCGTTTACGGGTGCGTCAAGCATTTGAAGCAAACAACATTCGGATCGGTAAACCACAATCTATTACTTATAACATGGGCTTGAACTCCCATATTCAGGAGGAAACTTTATGATATCACCGCCAAAGTCCGTTCCCCAACTGCTGCGCGAAGAAATTCCCAATGTACCGACGGGCAAAAAACCGATCCGCTTGCTGATTTGTGGCCTTCCCAAAGGCGTAGAAAGCATCGTCAATCTGCTGGAGGTTTTAGGTTTTGCTTTTATTTGGGGAATGGAACCCGCCTCTACCGTCGCCTCTAGCGGGTGAGGCGATTCGGATCTTAACCCGTTACTGGAAAGAGTAATCTTTGAGGGCGATCGCACGAATTAAAAAAGTGCGATCGTCCCTTAACTCAATTCCAAAAGTTGGCTCAAAAACTCAAGAAAATTTGCCAAAGCCGGAACCTGCTGTTGCGTCTGTTCGCTCACCCAATTATTATCAGCAATACTTGTTGTATTAGTCTTCCCAGGTTTGAGAACACTGACAACAGTAGCAACTAAAGCTTTTTCCCGATCGAAATTTTTCCATTTTAAAGATTTCCTCTCTTTCTCAGAAAACTCATCTAGATAAGAACTAGCTTTCTCCATGTACGCGGGATAAGCTATCTGTCCGCACTCACACAGCAAAGTATCCAAAACACCGGGCGAAGCGTTATCTGGTAGTGCCCTGAAGGAAAGGATCGAGTAAGTTACTATTAGAGAGAAGTGTTTATCATAGTGTGATATGACAGTAGAGATTCCCCATTGTC
>NZ_SRRZ01000062.1 GCF_013179805.1 Microcoleus asticus IPMA8
TCCTTAGTAGTGTAGATTTTCAGATCTGAAGTCTATTTATTTTCAACTCACCTTTGCTGAGTCTTTTCTTGCTGCCTAGTCTAAACTCCAGTAGCTATTCAGGTAAAAAATATGGTTTTTGTGTTTCCTCCTCACATACAGGCTGGTATCATCTCCGGCACTTATGAAGTCGTGAAGAATAGTGCAGGAGTATTATTGGGAATAGCTAGAGACAGGGCAACAGGTCACTTTGTAGGTGCCGCAATTGGGATGGTTGCCGAGCCGTTGTTAGCTATTCCAGATTTTGTATTAGGTGTAGGGCAAATGGTTCAAACAGATATGGGTTTTAAAGAAACTTACAAAAGACTAGATGTGATTCAGTATGGCTTAAACTCTCTCTCGGCTAATGTGGGCATTCTGTCAGCATCTACTGCCGTCATTGGTGTCGGCGTGGTGGCAATAGCTGCACTGTCAGCCGTTAACCTTCATCAGACCTTAAAAATGAGGGAAGATATTAAGGAATTGAAGCTAACAGTTACACATGGCTTTATTAGTATAGAGGCACTGCTGAAAGATCATAAAGCAGAAGTTATTGCTGAAATTAAACTGTTAGCTGAAAGCACTATTTTTGAACACCATCGTTTAATCTTGAGTCAAGCTTATCAGAAATTCGCTCAAGCACAGAAACTAATTCAAAATGCTTTATTAATGGAAGATAAACATACCAGAAATTCTACCTTAACAAGCGCACAACACATTTTAGCTAATGCTTTAGCTGACTATAATAATCCTGAGTTATTCAAAGCCACTTGTGCAGTAGGCTATCTTCGTAGAGTTGAATGTGCTTGGGCAATTGAGCAGACAATTTCATTAACTTATCAATTGCTGAACGAGCCTGCGTCTGTAAGTAATTCCCTTTCCCACCTCCAAGAAAGAATACGCCAAGACATTCTCACCGTTATTGAGCGCTGCACAAAAGATGAAATTGATTTTATATTTCCAGAAATCACACGGATTTACAATCAGGATCTAGCAGTTTTAAACTCTTGGCAAAATCAGGTAGATTGGATGCTAAGTTTATCGGCTGATGAGTGTAAACAATTGGCTAGTTTAAATATGGAAACGACACCAGTTTCAAATACTAATCAAGAAGTTGCTATAGTGGCAGAACCAGAAGAAATTGCGCTCTACGAAAACTTGCAGCAAAAATCCCACTTCAAATCACTACGCGATCAATTGCGATTTTTGATAAAACCTAGCTTGCGTCAACAACATGAATCTTATATCAGTCAGAAAGCAACTACCTCTGGCTATAAAGCTTTAGCCCCCTCAAATTGGCAAGAAGTCAATGATTTAACTGTTGCTAACCTCTACTGGTATTTTCAAGGAATGGAGTGAAGTTCAAAATATGTAGGTTGGGTTAAGGTTCTCGTTACTCAACTCTTCATTTCAAATAAGGCGTTTTGTTAACAACCAAGCTATCCAGAAGGCTTTTAAACATTGTTACGACAATTTGGCGATCGTTATCTCGGACAAAAATATCGTAATTGGGACTTGAGTTAATTTCAATTAACCAATATGCTCCGTTTTTATCTACTGCGATGTCAAGCCCAGCATAATTAATCGAAATTTCCTCAAAAACAGGTTTAACAAAATCTTCAATTGCCGACATTAGAGTGGGATTAATTATATGTTTGGCTTTTGCACCTTCCCAGTGCAGCGGGCTTAAATTCCCCGCAAATCTAGCCTGAGATTTGTCTTTCTCGTACAGCAAAACTAGCTTTTCTTTGCAGAAGACAGCCCGATATTCGCAGGCAATTTCGATGTATTCTTGAGCTAGGGCTACATAGTCATAATCTTTGCTGTTGACGTTAAATATAATTTCTACGGCTTCTTTAATTTGCTCTCTAGTTTCACACAAAAAAACATTGTTGCCACCAGCACCGCGATTTCTTTTGAGAATCACCGGGAAAGCGAACTTTTTGTTTACTTCTAAAACTATTGATTCAATATCTGGGAAAGTCAAATACTTTTTATACTTCTCCTCGCAGTGAGGCGACACAAAACCGAGAGTTCTGGGAGTATTTATTTTGCCGTTTAATAGTTGATAGGTATATTCTTTGTCTTTAAAAATCTCTGCTAATGACGCGCTGTTAAATGGCGTCATGTAATTGACAAAATAATATTCTTCGCCGCCCTGTTTGAGTCTAATCAAGTTTTGGGAAGGATGCAGGATTTCGTAAGGGATATTTAATTCCTCACAAGCTGCCAGCAGGATTTCAATATTGGTTAGCATAAAATGTAACTTAATTAGAAATTAATTTAAAGATTTGAGATTAGAGAATCGCTTCCTAATCTCAAACCTCAAATTAGATCGCACTTTTATCCAAACAACCGCTGCTGTCCGTTTGCCGCATCTTTCCCGGCATAAATCTCGCGCGTTCCCTTGGGAATATAAATCCAATCGAATTCTTGCAAGCGGTTTGTCAAATTGGAAATGCTCACTCCCAACTCATCTCTCATTTTGTATAAATGCGACCACTTAGTTAAATCGCGTCCCTGTCTTTTTTCCTCCAAAATACACCGAGGCATCAACAAACAGCTTGCAAAATATTGCGCTTGCCATTCGATCGACAAAACCTTATTATCCGCACTCGCACCCCGACAAACAAACGGTTCCTCGACATCCTGGGCGGTTTTTCCTTGATTGCCCAAGTTTAATTCCAACTGTTCGACAGTGCCGTCTGCTTCGTCTTGATTGACGTGTAGCACCCAGTGTCCGATTTCGTGGGCGATCGTCGATTCGATGAAGCCCGGCGGTTTTTCGAGAATCTGTTCGTTGATTTCGATTAACCGCTGCTGCGGCAAAATCCTCGCCGCGATCGCACCTTCTTCATCCGGCTCAATGCACTCCCAAACTACGCCCAAATCCAGAAAATCAGCAACCGTTGTCGCATCAAAAGGCCATCTCGGAGCAAAATTTTGCGTTTTCTGCATCTGCATCAAGATGTCATTTGCCAAACGCTCGATCGATTCTTTGGGATAGAAGCAATACGGCTTAAAAATACTCACTATGAGGGGCCTCTCTTACGCTTCAAAAGACTGTTTGAGCCAATCTGGATTTTCTTGCATCCGGCGGAAAAGAGCCTGCATTTCCTTCGGATTCTGCTTCAGCAGCGCTTCGTACTGCTGCGGCAGTCTCCCCGCCAAGAAAATCAATTCCTCTTCGTTTATGTCTAGATTCCGCGCTAATGCTCGGATTACGTCCTCTTTTGGCGCATAATCGGCTCGATCGTTCTCCAACTTCGACAAATAAGTAAAGTCCACACTTAGCATAGCTGCTAGCTCACGTTGTGAGTAAGCTTTGTCCTTGCGAGCTTGACGGATCAGTCTTCCAAATGTTTGTTCCACGGTTTTTCGCCTCCTGACAAGCATTCTAGCCTGTTTTGATGAAAAGTTCAACAAAACACTTGACGGGAAAATCAACCCGCGCTACCATGAGGTTAGTTGACGGTTTAATCAACTAGGTTAACCGCCCTGGTAGGGTCAAAAGGGGAAATTATCCCAGGAAACAGCTACATATAGCGTCTTTAAATTCAGAGGAGTGAGAAGCGCTGGGCGTCAAAACGCTTGTACGCAGCAAACAAGGAGGAGCAGATCGCAAATGCTGAGAACCTGGACAGACACGCATTACAAGCTCGAAGACGATGACTGGCTATACATCGCCACCCACGAAGAACAAAGCTCAGCCTCACTGGTTTGTCCCGGCTACGCGCGGGATGGCGAAGGCTTCAGCATCCACTTCACCCCAGCGCACTTAGAAACGTTAGAGCATTTGCTCGCCGCGCTGCGGATTATCAAAGCTCAACAAGAGGCGATGCTTGAGTATACCTATCCAGAACCAAAAGCGACAACACATCTGATTAGGTAATCGAAGTTCGGCCACGAGCAATGTACGAGATTTAACGGATTACCAATTACCAATTCCCGGTAAAGCAGCAATAAATAAATAAGGAAAAACGAACCATGACTAAAACACAAGAAAGACCTACGTTTTCAGTATTTGGTGCCAAACCGAGCAATGCTTTGCTAGTACCAGAAATCCCGATCGCCGTCCGCAATAACTGCCAAAGCGGTCAGTGGGCGATCGGCGACACCGACTACGGTTCCAAGTGTTCCATGACAATCCTCAAATTCTCCAAATTCTTCGGTTCCCTCGGTCAAACTTCCCACACACTGTGGGGTCAACTGTGGTTTGTCGCAGAAAGTGGCGAATTGCCGCAAGGAGTTGTCATGGTGACCTACATCAAAAACCGCAGCTTGAACGATTTTAACCGCTTGGTAGCATCAGTTCAATCTCGCGGTGTAGAACCTGCAACGGGGATTTTTATTCCCGAATTTGTCAAACATTCCGGTCAGAAACCAGACGATAGTGGAGTAGTAAAACCGATCAACTACTACAGCTTGAAATGGTCTTGGAACGAGCGGAAAGATTGGGCGGTTATCGACCAAGCCGCAGCAGTTTTGTCAGATTCTAGCAATCAATCGCGGATGATTGACTTAGAAGGAACAAAAGCTATGGTGTGTTTAGATAACCTGCCGGCGCAGCAAGTTGCCTGCTTGATGGCTGCTCACGCTGGCGGTGAAAGCGATGCTATGGCTTTGAATTCCAACGGCAGTATGTCGCTACCGCCAGCCGAAGACCAATTAACTGCTGACTTGTTCTAATTTTGTTGTAAAGGCGCGATTTAATCGCGCCTTTACCATAACTGTTACCACAGACTGAAATGAAGAAATTAACCAACCTGAAAACCAAACCAAACCTGCAAGAAAGCCGTTTGAAAGAGAATCTTGAGCTGCTAGACCAAATTCGTACAGACGCAGTTAACGACATCGAAAGTCTCACCGAAGATTTCCAACACATGACTTTAGTTGCCGAATCAGTCCAGCGGAATTACCGAGCTTTGTTAGCCGAAAATCAATTGCTAAAAGGTACACTTTTGAGTATAATTGATGAGTGCGATTGCAGGGAAGGAAATCGGTGCGATCGCTGCTGGAAAATTCTCAAAACTCTAGCCAGCGCCAATCCCGAAGAAAAATCCGATGCCGCCAGAAAATACCAAGCCATTCTCAGCCAACTCCGCAACTCACAATAACTGAAAACGTCTCACTCAAAAGTCTCGAAAAGTTAGAATCAGGAGAAAAAGCATTATGACACTAGCACCTGCCAAAGATAGCAAATCCCAAATTTTGCAAAACTTTCAGCAGATTTTAGCCGACAAAAAAAAGATCGAATCCAAAGTCGAAACCAAAGAACAGTCAGCCGAAAAAGCCAAAAACAAACAAGTCCTAGAAGTCGCTTCCACCTACACAATTGACAGCATCGTCAAAGGCTTGGCCGACTTGCAATTAGATTTCGGCAGCATCACCAGCGGACTTTCCGAAAAACTCAAGGCGGAATCTTCAAAACTAGACGAATTAAAACGTGCGATCGAAATTGAAGCCGAACAATTGCAAGAGTTGCAGCAAATCAGAGTTGTAGCAGACGCCCTCCACATTTTAACTCAAGAGCACCGAGAAAAATTGACCCTGCTCGAACAAAACAGCGCCAACCAGCGCGAAATTATCGATAAAGACACGACCCAAAAACGCAAGGTTTGGGAAAAAGAACAGCAAGAATTTGATGCAGCAGTTCAAGAAGAAACTGCACTCATAACTAAAGACCGTCAGGAAGAAACAGCCGATTACCAATACGAATTACAGCGCACCCGCAAAATCGAAACCGACGAATACGAAGAAACGAAGCGCAAACTAGAACGGCATTTGCAAGAATCTACCCGCGAAAAAGAAAAAAATTGGGTGGAACGGGAAAAAGTCCTGAGTGACAATCAAGCTGAGTTTGAAGCAAATCAAAAGAAAGCGGCGGGATTTGAAGAAGAACTCAAACAGGCTTATGTCAAAGCCAAAGAAGAAGCAATTCAAGAAGTTTCCCGCGAAGCTAAAGTCAAGGCAGATTTAGTGGATAAAGAATGGGAAGGAAGCAAGCAGGGATATGAATTGAAAGTGCAATCTCTACAGCAGATAATTGGGCGACAAACCGAACAAATCGCCGAAATTTCCGCGCAACTGCAAGCGACTATGAAGCAAGCGCAAGACTTGGCAATGAAAGCTTTTGCTACCAAAGCTTAAGGTTTGTAGCTCAATTTTTGATAAGAAGCGGCGGTTGAAACCGTTACTACACAAACAAAGTCCGCCGACGCGGACTAACAAAGTTAGGAGATGAAAGCGATGGCGAGAATAAATGACAAAAATACGAAGGCTGAAATATTAGAATCTTACAAACAGTTGGAAAACGAAAAAAATGCCCTACATTTGCAACTGAAGCAGCTTAATAACGATCAACCTGCCAATGTTTATCAATCAGAAAGCGCAGTCAAAGAACTAGCAATAGCGGCAGCAAAAAAAGCAATGAATTTAACTGAAAGCAAACAAAAAATGCAGTCTACAATCGACAATTTGATTTTGCTGCAATTTGGCTTTGGCGGCGCTGTGAGTGAGTTGTCTGAGAAATTAACTTCTGAAGCTGCTAAAGTCGAAGAATTGCGGCGCACTGTGGGCGAGGAAATTCAACAACTGCAAGAGTTGCACAGTTTAGAAGATGTTGCAGAAGATACGCTGGACACTTTAATTCAACAGTACGAAGAAAGCGCGAAAACTTTTGCTGGCGAACTCAGCGAACAGCGCGAAACTGTTGAACAGGAATTGTTGGAACGCCGGCAAGCTTGGGAAAAAGAGCAGGAACTGCAAAAGTTGGCCGTTAAAGAACGCAATGAAAATCAGCAAAAATCTCGCCAGCGGGATGAAGAGTTGTATGATTATGATTTGAATCTTCAGCGAAATCTGGACATCGAAGAATACGAACAGCGCCAGCAAACGCTGTACAAAGAAATTGAAGAATTTAAGCAGGAACAGGAGAAACAGTGGGCGGAACGCGAAAAATCTATTTCGGAACGAGAAAATCTTTATGCTGAGGTTAAAGCTAAGGTAGAAGCTTTCCCGAAAGAACTGGAAGCTAATATCAAGAACGGGAAAGATAACGGCCGCAATATTGGCAATTATCAAGCTAAAGTTAAGGCTGATTTGTCTGCTAAAGATATCGAAGGGCAAAAGCAAAATTATGAACTGCAAATTCAAGGGATGTTGCAGACAATTCAAAATCAAGATGAGCGCCTTGCTAGCTTGTCGAAACAACTGGATTCTGCTTTGAAACAGGTTCAAGATTTGGCGGTGAAGGCGATTGAAGGTGCATCGAATTTGAGTTCTTTCCAAGCAGTGAGGGAAATTGCGATCGAACAAGCTAAGACTCAGCAAAAAAATAAGTAATCCGTAGCCCTTTTAGGAGCTAATTAGGTTGCTTTAGATACCCGATTTCTAGAAGAAGTCGGGTATCTGGGTATTGAAGGGAGAGATTTTTGCGATCGCCCGCGAACTGTGCAAAAATATAAGTATTTAGGATTAGGACAACTGCTATGCTTGATACTAACTACTTCGATCCGCGCGACATTCCTATATATTCTATCCCTGAAGCAGCGCAATATCTCAGGCTGCCGAAGGATAGGTTGCGATCTTGGGTTAAGGGCTGGTCTTCGGAAACAAAAGCGGACAAGCCCTTCTTTGAGCCACTGATTAAGTTACCTCACCCCAACAATTTTGAACTGCTTCCCCAGTCCAAAACTACACTACTTTCTTTCACAAATTTGGTAGAGGCTCATGTCTTGATTGCCATTTTTAAGGCTACTGGCTTCTCCCGAAAACAACTTAGCACTGAACTCGACTACATCAACAGTCATCTTTCGACTCCTCAATTATACGGTGGAATTGAGTTTCAAATCGAGGGAATACCTCTTTTGTTTGAGAGATTCGGACAGAAGCTTGCAGCATCTGACAGGGAAAAGGAAGCAAGACAGATTCTAAAAACTTATTTCGATCGCATTGTACGAGATGAAGCTGGATTACCCCTCAAACTCTACCCTTTCACGAAGCTACCAGGTGCGGACGAACCTAAAACAGTGATGATTGACCCCAGAATATCATTTGGCCGCCCAGTTTTAGCTGGAACTGGCATTCCCACAGCTATACTGGCGGAACGTTACAAAGCTGGGGATTCCATCGATGAACTTGCCGAAGACTACAATTGCGATCGGCTCCAAATAGAGGAAGGTATTCGCTGCGAACTTCCGCTAGTAGCAGTATGAATGAGATATTTTTCATAGACAGATGTTTAGGAACGAAACTGGCAGATTCACTACGAAAGGAGGGGGCTACAGTAGTAATTCACGACGATCATTTTAAGAAGCAAGATATGAAGGATGAGGATTGGCTGAGGATAGTTGGAGAGCACAATTGGGTGGTATTAACAAAGGACAAGAAAATCGCTAGCCGTCCTTTGGAGTTATTAGCCGTGGCTCAAGGCGATGTACGGCTTTTTGCATTTGTGGGCGGCGATGTTCCTGGAGTTGTAGTGGCACAAGCTTTTGTAAATGCCTTAGAAAATATGCAACGATTTATTCGGGGGAATCAAGCACCTTTCATCGCTAAGGTGTACCAGTCGGGTTTGGTAAAGCCCTGCAAGAACCGAAAAGAACTTTTGAAAATGCTCCCTAAGTAAATCATCCCAAATCAGTCTCCCTTAGTCCAGTTTCCAAACTGTCTACTCCCACCCAGTCTTTCGAGAGCCTCAAATCCTATCTACAGCGTTTAAATATTTAGTAAAAAGCCCGATCGCACTGTTCACTTATCGAAACTGTCCCTTCTTCTCCTGACCGCTTCACTCACGCTATCTATTCTTTAAGTTAATCAACCAAAAGATATATTTGACTTAGAGGCACTATGCAGAAACAAATCATACGTCAAAAAGATACTAATGCTTGGATACTTCAGTGCTGGGTTTCTTTTATTGTTGCCCTTTCCGCAACTACTGTAGGTATCATTTATTTACAGGTAGACCCCTGGCAAAAAGCTTTTATGGGTATGGGTTTAACTTTTTCAGTCGGCTCGTCTTTTACTTTAGCAAAAACCATTCGGGATAACAACGAGGCAACAACATTAACTGCCAGAATCGACGAAGCTAGAGTTGAGAAAATTCTCGCTGAGCACCATCCTCTCAAATAAATTTAATTATACAATGTATATAAAAAACAGCCCGGGCGGGCTGTTTTTGTTGTTGGAGCCACAGGTTTCAAGCTGCGGATGGGAATTGGGGATTTCAATGGCTACCTTTGAACTTACGATCGCCCAATTTAGCTTTTTTCCGCTGGCGACCACGGGCCCGAATCGTCGCATACTCCAGAGGAAAGCCAACGACAGGAATCACCTGATCCTTGCGTTCTTCTTCCAGATTCTTGAGTTCGGTGTAATCAACCCAGTGAATGCAATTCACCGGACAAGTGTCGATCGCCTCAGCAATCAACTCTTCAGAATCCCCGTCTTGTCGAACTACGCGCGATCGACCGTAATCCGGCTCAATATAAAAAGTATTGCGAGCAACGTGAGCGCAGTGCTTGCAGCCAATGCAGGTAATCTCATCAACATAGACACCTTTTTGGCGCAACACGCCGCCCAATTCCGGTTCCAAACCAGAGCGATCGGGCGCATCCCGCAAAAAACCTCCCAACTCCGGCTCTAAACCAGAGCGATCGCTTGCTGTATCTATTCCGAGTCCAGAAAGCTCAGACATTTAGACCCCCACAATAGTAAATAAGTCCGCGGAGGCGGACTTTGATGAGATAAGATTGCAAAAATCTCGCAAAATTATTAAGCGCACCAGCGCTGTACCACCAAGCGGAGCGAACCGTCTTGATTTTGCTTTTGCTCAGAAATTTGGAAACCCTGCTTAGCGCTTTCATTCACCACAGTATGGTAAGCGTAGCGCTGAGTCACCTTATTCAGAAAACGGTCTACAGACCAAGCTTGCTGCCAAAACTGCAAGTCAGCCACCAATTCATACTCAGTCCCGTTCCAGCTAAAACCGAGGTCGTAGCCGTTTTCTTGCTCAATAACCACCTCAGCGGTGCTGGTTAGGCCGCGATAGCCGCGCACCTCAGTCGGGCCCGACTTCCAGTCGATACCCAAGTCAGTTAAAGCAGCTTCCAAAGAATTCAAATTGCGGATCTGGGTCTTAATTTGGCTAAAGTGTGACATGGTGATTCCAAAAAAATTTAAGTGAACTCAACAAAAAAAATTACCAATCGCTAAAAGCCACTTGGGCCGTCGCTTCGGCTGACTGATGCAGCGCTTGCGTGAAATATTCCGATGTTGACTCTTGATGAAGCACCACGCCGAGCTGAGCTTCAATTGCAGCCGTTACCTCAGCGCAGGAAGCACCGACAATGCCGGTGACTGTTTCCTGTACGCGGCCATCTGGATAGATCACAAACTCTAGTGTTTCCATAATCCGGGCTGACTGAATAGGAATAGTGAGATCAGACACCGACACCAGCAAGCCAGGGACGATGCCTCCTGAAGTAGCTTCTTGAGAGTTGGCTGACTGACAAAGCGCTATATCAATTTTGACTAATTGATAGGTTTTGAGTCACAACTTAACAGAAGTTATTAATAGGTAGAAGCAATACATCAGTTGTATGTAAAGTTTCGCGTAGATCGTGACATCAGTCAAGTCATACATGAGTGGCGAATATTAGCAACTGCTATTGGGGATCGATCGTCGGCGAGGGAGGATGGATCTCGAGATAGTAGGCCTAGGGTAAGGTGCCGTGTGCTTCGCCCTACAGGTAGTAAGCTGTTGGGCATCTAAATTTTATTTTTCGGGCGGGCGGGACACCCCACAAGAATTCTATCGAAAGTGACGGTAAAACTTAGATGCCTCTGGGCTTATCTTTGCGTAAGTTTTGTAAACGTAAAATACGATCGCGCTTTAGATACCAACTTCTTAAAAAAGTCGGGGTTCTGGGTCTTCTGTTTTTTCGGCGGAATTACTTATCAATTATTTATAATTAATAATCAGGGCTTATCAAAATTTTGAGTCTAAAATCGATCGAATTACGCAGGATTATCTAAGCAAGAGAGAAAACCTGGCTTTAACGATCGGAGTAGTTGACCAAGGACATCATTACATCAAAGGATTTGGCAAGCTCAGCAACACCGATCCTGCTGTTCCTAATGCTGGTACAATTTACGAAATCGGTTCCGTGACTGAAGTATTTACACTAACATTTCTGGCTAAATTAGTGAATGATGGTAATGTCGAGCTAGACGCTCCGATTCGTCTCTATTTGCCCGTAGAAGTCATCAATCAGTTAAATCCTGCCGTCCAATCCATCACGCTGCAACAGTTAGCAACCCATACCTCTGGACTGCCGCGTTTGCCCGACCGTTTCCTTGCAGAAATCAAAAATTATAGCAATCCTTACCTTCACTACACGGCGCAGGAAATGTATGCCGATCTAGCAGAAATCACGCTGCTGAGCGAACCCGGTCAAAGCTACGAATACTCTAACTTGGGCATAGGCTTGTTAGGACATTTGTTAAGCCTAAAAACTTCCCAAGCTTATGAAAAATTAGTGACAGAAATCATTTGCCAGCCGCTGGGCATGACAGATACGGCGATTCATCTGACACCGCAACAGCAGCAGTGCCTTGCACCCGGTCATTCACCCGATGGAATGCTGACTTCAAAGTGGGATTTTGAGGTGATGCCAGCAAGAGCGTTTCGTTCGACATCTGAGAATTTGTTGAAGTTCCTGCAAGCTAATCTCAGTACAGCGAATACCCAAATGGCTGCGATTTTCGCGCGATCGCAATCACAATATTTTGAGGGTACTAAAACTTTCAGTATGGGCTTAAATTGGCTGATTTCGACCCTGCCGAATGAGCAAGTATTGTATTGGCATAACAGTCTTAGTGGCTAGACGAGCTTCATTGGTTTTGACAAAAGCGAGCAAATAGGAGTAGCTATCCTCTCGAATTACGGTGATGCAGCAAATGATGATTTATCGGTGGCTGAAATGGGAATAACGATATTAATGGAACTAGCTTCGCAGTAGCGCCAGCTAATACATCCAGGACTTATGCAAAAAATAGTTGAATGCGTTATGGTAGGGGTTAAGGTGCGTAATACACACCCTACAGTATTAGTTTGTGAGTAAGTCCTACTACCATAAAATCCTAATTACTATTCTCTAAGATCAAGAGTATTCAAATTGATTGATAATTGTTGCCGAAACCGTAACCCTTATTTTAAGCAACCTGTGCCATGACCTGTCGCACTGGAATCTTTACGATAAACTCAGTGCCCTTGTCCAGAGTGGAATCACACTCAATCTTGCCACCGTGTTTTTCAGTGACGATTTGATGACTGATCGACAGTCCCAAACCAATGCCTTTGCCCACGGGTTTGGTGGTGAAGAACGGATCGAATAGTTTAGAGCGAATGAGTTCCGGGATACCGGCTCCATTATCGGCAATGCTAATCGCGATCGAGTTAGCACTACCGATCGAGGTGCTGATGGTAATGGTAGGTTGTTGGTTATCCCTGACACCAGATGTCTGCAAGGCATCGATCGCATTACTGAGGATATTCATGAATACCTGGTTGAGTTGACTAGGGTGGCATTCGACCTCCGGTAATTGCCCGTAATTTTTGATGACTTCGATGGCCGGAAAATCGGGTCTGGCTTTCAGACGGTGTTGCAAAATCAACAGAGTGCTGTCGATACCGGCATGAATATCAACGGGTTTGCAGTCCGCTTCATCAAGGCGGGAGAAGTTGCGCAGGGAGAGCACCAGTTGGCCAATCCGATCGCTCCCGATTTTCATCGAACCCAGCATCTTCCGCAAATCCTCTTGCAAAAATTCCAGCTCCAGGTATTCTGCCCGCTCTCGGATTTCTGCTACCGGATTGGGATAGTGCTTCTGGTACAGTTGCACCAACTCCAGCAGATCCTGAGTGTATTGTTTGACATAGTTCAGGTTGCCTTGAATGAAATTCACCGGGTTGTTGATTTCGTGTGCCACTCCCGCCACCAATTGGGCTAGGGCAGACATTTTTTCACCTTGCACTAGATGCACTTGGGCTTGCTTGAAACTTTCTAAGGCTTGGTTGAGTTCGTTGGTGCGCTGTTCCATGATCCGGGTGGCATTCCGCAGTTGGAGATGCACCCGAATCCGTGCCAAGACTTCTTCATGCTGAATCGGCTTGGTGATGTAGTCCACCGCACCCAGGCTCAGCCCTTTGACCTGATCCACCGAGTCGGAGAGGGCGGTCATGAAAATAACTGGAATATCGCGAGTGGCGGGATTAGCTTTGAGCCGCTGACAGGTTTCAAAGCCATCGATCCCTGGCATCATCACATCCAGCAAAATCAAATTGGGCTCAGACAATTGCACTCGTTGCAGGGCAGTTTCACCATTTTTGGCGATCGCCACCCGGTAGCCCTGTTCGCTCAACAAATCAAACAATACTTGCAGATTGGTTGGGGTATCATCTACGACTAAGATCGTGTTTTCTTGAGATATAGAATAGACTGACATCAGCAAACTCCTAAATATATTGAAGGGATGAATAGCCAATGGTAGATCGATAAAGTGGCTAAACCCGTGGCTCGATTAGATGCAGAATGCCTTCCTCATCAAACTGTTGACTCAGTTCTAGAACTCTGTTCGCAAAGGCAATATATTCCGGCGCTAATTTCTTCAAGCGATGGGCTTCCTGCTGGATATCGGTCATAAAACCACCCTGAGCCGCAGCATAAAGGGTTGCCAGTTCTGCAGCAGGCGGTATTATGATGCTAACCTCATCGGTGTTGCTGACAGCGGGTTGAGTCGCCTCTGTTTCGGTTTCGTAAATCCACTGCAATTCTAGATATCGCTGCAATTCGGCAAGCAACCCAGTAAACTCGATCGGTTTGGGGAAGAAGCTATTGCAGCCTGCATCCAGACTTTCCTGTACATCCACCTGAGACAGAGTAGCAGGGGAGGCAATGATGGGAGTTTGGGCAAAGTCTGGCAGTTGTCGCAGGCGACGGGTCATTTCTAAGCCATCCATAATCGCCATATGTACATCGGTAATAATCAAGTCGGGTCGAGTCTGGATAGTGGTATCAAAACCTGCCTGCCCATTATCAGCTTCCGTCAGCTTAAAGCCCAGCGGTTCCAACATATTCACTGCCACAAGACGGTTTTCTTCGCGATCGTCAATGACCAGAATTTTGCGTCGTTCGCCCTGATAGCCAATAACCTTGTGGTTGGCGATCGCATTTTGTGTTGTCCAATCCGATGCTGGAAGCAACTCGATCTCAAACCAGAAACTGCTGCCCTGGCCCATTACACTCTCGACGTGAATTTCGCTGTCCATCTTCTGAATGATTTGTTGACCGATCGCAAGTCCTAGTCCAGTGCCTTCGATGTTGCGATCGCGTTTCCCTGCCTGCTCAAAGGGTAAGAAAATCGTGGATAGTTTTTCTGGGGCAATGCCAATGCCAGTGTCTTTAATTTGGAAGCGAATTCTTGAAAGTTTTGAGTTTTGAGTTTTGAGTTCTGAATTTGAGTCTTCTGAGTCCACCGCTTCTACCCGAAACGTGACGGTGCCAAAATCGGTAAATTTGACCGCATTGCTGAGCAGGTTGAGCAACACTTGCCGCAGGCGTTTGTCGTCAGCATGGACGGCAGTGGGAAGGTTGCTGGCGGGCTGGTAATGAAACTCCACGCCTTTTTGTAATGCCTTGACGCGACAAATATCCACAGTAGAAGAGAGGAAGTTAGCCAGATGGAAATCCTGGGGATAGAGTTCCATCTTTTGCACTTCCAGCTTGGACAGATCCAGAATGTCGTTGATCAGGGTGAGTAAATGGGAACCGCATTGATAAATCACCCCCAATCCTTTCATCTGTTTGGCGGTGGTGGCGGGGTCGCGCTGGAGGATTTGGGTATAGCCGAGGATGCCGTTGAGGGGGGTGCGGAGTTCGTGGTTCATGTTGGCAAGAAACTCGCTCTTGGTGCGGTTGGCGGCTTCGGCTGCTTCTTTTGCCCGCAATATCTCTAGTTCTACGGACTTGCGATCGCTAATATCGCGGCACACAGCAACTCCCCCTTTCAATGCACCGCTGGCATCTCTCAGAGGTCTGCTACTAGCTGTCAGCCAGAAGCCCTTTGGGGCATGGCGATGACGAGTAAAGATTTCGATATTGTCTACCTGCTCACCCCGAAGGGCCCGCACTAAGGGAATTTGCTCTGTTGGAAGCGGAGTTACCCCATCGGATAGAAACAGTCCATACTGCTCCGACCATTCTTCCGGCTGGCTGTCGGGTATTTTGCCAAACATCTGCTCGGCAGCGGGGTTAAACACCAGGAATCGACCGTTTTCATCGAGAACGAGCACGCCATCGCTCATGCTGTTGAGGATTAGTTGCAATAGGCCAGTCTGGTTTTGAAACGTCTGGTTACTTTGCTGAAGGTCGGTTTCGGCTTGATTCCGCTTCAGGATTTCACTGCAAATCAGGCGGTAAGTCCACAGAATAATTCCTAGGTTGAGGCCGATGCCCACCAGAAATGCCATCATTGCCTCAACGGTTGTGCGGGTGGCAGCTTGCTGTTTCTGCCGCCACCCTACGATTTCGATCGCTTCGATCGGCTGGGTCAGCAGCGTAATCTCGTCGAGCAGTCGTGGGGGGGTGCGATCGATCGCCGCCGCCAGCCCTTTCGTGTCCCGGAGTTCCACGCCCTGCCGGAGTTCTCCCAGGCGGCGCAGGATAAATTCTTCCAGGCGCTTGGTAGCTGCCTGTTGGCCGGGATCGTTCTCTAGCAAGGTTTGCAATTGTCGCAATTCTTGATCGACATCGATCGTCCGAAGCGCAAATTTCCTGAAGTCATTTTTGTTTTGCGCGAGCAGGTATTGCCGCTGGATCTTTTCAGCATCCTGAAATGCACTGGTCAACGCTTCCAAACTATTGAGCGCTTTTAGATGTTGGGCGATCTGGCGGTTAGTTTCTAAGGTGCGGTTAGCGCTCCAAAATGCGATTCCACTCACTGCTAATGCCAGGAAAGTGGCTGCTCCCAGGCTCCCGGCAACGGTTTTGAGAAAGTTAGAGGGTTGTTTCATCATGTCTGTCTCGTGCTTAGTTTCGTCGATCTAAGACCGCAGAGGGCGGAGTCCAAATTTTTGAAATACTGCCATTGCCCGATCGCTGCTTAAAAAGTCCAGATACGCCTGCATTTGCTGGGGATGGGGAGAGGTTTTAACCACAGAGGCACCGGAGCGAATTGGCTCATAGAGGTCGGGCGATACGGTGGCTAATACCTTGACCTTGGAAAAAGCTTTGGCTTCGGGCAGAAAGGTAATGCCCACCTCTGCCTCTCCCTGCTCGACGGCTCGCAAGACTTGCCGCACATCCACCTTTGCCCAGACTGCCTTGGATTCCACTGCCTGAAGGATGCCTAACCGACTGAGAATGAGGTGGCTATATTGGCCAACCGTCAGGTCTTTGTTGCCAATTGCCACCGTTTTGAGGCGATCGCTCGCTAACTCGTGCAAATCATTCAGTTGCACCGCAGAATCAGCCGCAGCAATCACCACAATGTCGGTGGTCACTAACTCCCGACGGCTTGCCGGCAGAATCAGCCCTTGGGCTTGCAACGCATCCAGCGGTGAAATATCGGATAACAAAACCCCATCTAAAGGTTCTCCCTGCTCAACGGCTGCCTGGATTACGGCTGTTCCGGCAAATGTCGGATTCAACCAGATATGGGGGTGTTCCTGCTGATAGAGTCGATCGATTGCCTCCACGGCAGTGCGAACCATGGCTGACGCACCCAAATTGAGCGTCACCGCCTGGATGTGGGGTGGGGAGGAGCAACTGCCCAGCCAGAGGGTGAGCGTCAAGGAGAAGAAGCACAATGTCAGCCATCGGAGGAGTTTCATATCAGGTTTCCTGAGATTTCAGTTTCTAAGCCTTGGATGGAGCTGTAAATTTCGGAACAGTCACTACAGCGACTCTCGATTGTGTCTAATATAAAGTCTCTAATATAATTTCTTGGCAATGATACAAACCATTCCATTAATCATCTCGTTCTGAAGCACCTGTAAACCTATTTCAGATAGCCGATCGCACAACCAATTTTTATTGACCCGCAGTTTTTGGTAATAACTGGCACTGAATGACCAACGATCGCCCTGTTTTTGATAGAGTAAGTCATGGACTGCTACGCTGTTTTCCTGATACTCCAAGAAACAAGTGAGGATTGTAAATTCATCACTTTGTACAGGAATAAAACGCTGAGTTCCATGAAGCTCTGCTGAAACATAATCGCGGAAAGTTAAAATCAACATCCCATTCTCAATCAGGCAGCGCTCAATGTCCAAAAGTAATGAATCGACAGCACTCAATGATTCTAGGTGTGTAAGTGTGTCCCCCATGCAAACAATGAGCTGCGCCTGTTCCTGAATGTGTTGCGAGAAATTAAGCAGATTGTCGTGAATGGTACGGATGGAAAGATGTTTAGCGCGATCGCGTAACTCTGAAAGTAGGGCATCACAGAAATCTATAGCTACTACCGAAAAGCCTAGTTTTGCTAAAGGAATAGATTGAAATCCTGAGCCTGCACCTAAATCAATGGCTAATCCTCGCGGTGCGGAGTCGAGCGCCAATTGACAAAAAAGAGCGTGATTTCGTTCGATCGCTGCTTCAGGATTTCCTGACATCCAACTGTAAACGGCAGCAAGTTGCTGGTTATAGTGGTCTTGTGCTGTGTTCATTATGATGCTAAGGTCGATGACTCGTTGAAAAGGAGCAAAACCATTCAATTCGATGGAAACTCAACAACCACTGTCGCCTTTTACGCGGAAAACTGCTAAAACTAAAGTTCAAATCGCAGAATATGACTGCAATAGTCGCGATTCAGAATGAGTATCTTTAGATTGCACCGAAGATTCACAGTGGCGTAACCGTGCCTAATTTTTCTGTGGGAGGTAACAAACCAAGGATTTATTAAAACGAAAGTAGGCAAAAGAACTAGACTAGCGTTTGAAAAATCAACTGTGGACTTTTACCAAAAAGTTGATTTCTGTGCGCTTTGAATAGCAGTGGCACGATGGTCAAAGTACGGATTTGTTCCTTGAAATAATCTCATAATATCGAAGGAATAGGGAAAAGGGAAGAGGGAAGAAGAGAAATCCTTCCACTCTGTCACACTCCCGGCTTGTTTTCGATAGCGAGCGGGAGGAGCGCACTTGTATATCATTCATATCTAACCGGATTTGATATAATTCATGCTTTGCGATCGCTGTCAATAACTTTTGTAACTCACTGTTTTAGCTCGCCTACTTGTTGATAGTAGCAAATGTAACAATTCATGGTTAAAATTTGTCGTAAACTGATGCTTAGCTGAAAAGTTACTATTGATTATTATGCAAAAGTATAACTGAAAAAAGCTGCAACATGGTTCAGACATTCGCGGTATCGCCATTGAAGGCGTTCCAGACGAACAGGTTAACCCCAGCCCGGAAATGGCGACTATTTTGGGGCAAGCCTTTGTGAGTTTGCTGGTGCAAAAAGTCAATAAATCAGCAACGGAATTAACGATCGCGATCCGGCACGACTGCCGCCTATCCGGGTCAATCTTAATGCAGGCAGTCATAGCGGGTATCACCTCAGCCTGCGGCCCAGCCTACGGCTTTGAAATGGCTTCAAATCCCGCCAAAAGTTTGAGCATACATAAACAATTTTTAGAGGAGGCACAGTATTTCTCAAATACTGTGCCCGCTGCGTAACTCCTGAATATTGCTATTTCCTTGCCGCAGCATTGGATCTGGGGTCTAAAACGTCTCGCAGGCCGTCGCCCAACAGGTTGAAACCCAGAACAGTCAAGGTAATCAGCAAACCGGGAAACAAAATAGTCCAAGGAGACGAAAGAGCGTATCCGCCCTTAAAAGCATCAGAAAGCATCGTCCCCAACTCAGGAAGGGGTGGCTGTGCGCCCAAACCCAAAAAACCCAAACCGGCAGCTTCTAGTGTCGCCGTACCAGTTGAAAGAGTTGCTTGTACAACTAGAGGCGCGAGACTTCCCGGCAAAATGTGGCGAAAAATAATCCGCAAGTCGCTGGCGCCCAAGGCCTTGACAGCCAAAACAAATTCTTGTTCCCGCAGAGACAGCACCATACTGCGAGTTAAGCGAATGTAAATCGGAATTTGCACGACGCTGACGGCGATAATTACGCTTTGCAGGCTCGGCCCGGTGACGGTAACAACGCCGATCGCCAGTAAAATCGAAGGAAAAGCTAGCAAAATATCCGCCAAAGTGCCGATCGCCATTTCCAGAAACCCCCGAAAATAGCCGGCCACCAGCCCCAAAAGCGCTCCCACAATTAAACCCGCACCCACAGAAACCAGGCTGACGAGTAAAGAGATCCCCAATCCGTGCCACACCCGCACCAACAAATCTCGCCCCAAACCGTCGGTGCCAAACCAATGTTTAGCGCTAGGAGCCACCAAGCGCAACAAATAATCTCGATCGACCGCCGGATCGTAAGGAGAAAGTAGGGGGGCCAACAGTGCCCAGATCGTCAGCGCTACAGTCAAAATTAAGCCGATTTTCCCCGAAGTCGATCGCCAAAATCGTTGAAAAGCTGCTTGTAGAAATACTAAGTTTTTATTCAATCTTCGATTTTCCATCGAATGCTGTCACCAAAAAACAGAGGACTTGGGCAACTATTAGGATAAATTAACGATCGCGATCGCAGAAATACGTTAACAGGACTTGCTCCAGGGAGACCAAAAACTCGGTGCGTGCATTACCGTCCATATCCCATTGCATTTTTCGCCCCAAATGCCCAATGCCTGAGCTCTTCCTTAAAGACCCTTTAAGATATAGAGAACAAGATAAATTTAAAAGCACAATGACATCAACCCTGCTCAAAACCTCCCACCGATCGCCCCTCAACGCCCCAACAGTCCGCCATTTCCCCAACGGCCTCACCGTTATAGCCGAACACTTGCCGGTCGATGCTGTTAACCTCAGCGTATGGCTAAATTTAGGCTCAGCCGTCGAACCAGACGACATTAACGGCATGGCTCACTTTTTAGAACACATGATTTTTAAGGGAACTCCGAGCATTCCCAGTGGCGAATTTGAGCGCGCGATCGAGCAGCGCGGCGCTGTCACCAATGCGGCCACCAGCCAAGATTACACTAATTACTACATCACCACAGCTCCTAAAGATTTTGCCGAACTAGCTCCCCTGCAAGTCGATGTGTTGCTCAACGCCAGCATTCCCGACGACGCCTTCGATCGCGAAAGGCTGGTAGTCTTAGAAGAAATTAGACGATCGGAAGACAATCCCCGCCGCCGCACCTATCAGCGATCGATGGAATTAGCGTTTGAAGTCCTGCCCTACAAGCGACCGGTACTCGGCCCGACTGCGGTAATCGAACAGTTGACAGCGCAACAAATGCGGGATTTCCACAGCAGCAGATATCAGCCCGGGGCCATGACAGCGGTAGCTGTCGGCAATTTGCCAGTCGATCGACTAATAGAAATTGTCGCAGACAGTTTTGCAGCAAAAAGTACAGCACAAAACAACAAAATAAATGTGCCTCATGTCGGCAACTTTCACCCAGAACCCCAAACCCTGAACTACGGGCAAGAATCGCCGTTTACAGAAACAGTCCGCCGCGAATTTGTAGACTCTGCCCTTCAGCAAGCGCGACTGATCGTGATGTGGCGAGTGCCAGGTTTCATGGAAATGTCCGAGACTTATGCCCTGGACGTTTTGGCGACAATCTTGGGTCACGGCCGCACAACTCGCTTGGTTCATGATTTGCGCGAAGAAAAAGGGCTAGTTTCGTCAATTTCGGTCAGCAACATGACTCAGCGACTCGGCGGCGTATTCTCAATTTCCGCTCAACTACCGACAGAAAACTTGCCAGCAGTGGAAGCCGCCATCGTCCAACACATCCGCACTCTCCAAACCGAACTGGTGACAGATGCCGAAATTTCCCGCATCCGCACTCAAGTAGCAAATCGGTTTATCTTTGGTAACGAAACTCCGAGCGATCGAGCAAGTTTGTACGGTTACTATCAGTCGATGTTAGGAGATATCGCTCCCGCCCTCAACTATGCAGCCTGCATCCAAGCTCAGACTGCGCAGGATCTCCGAGAAGCCGCCGTCAAATATCTGTCTCCCGATGCAATGGGTGTTGTGGTAATTCGCCCGGACGAAGCATAAATCGGACGATCGCCTCAACAGGGGAATTCTGCCCTCCCTCTGCTTTTGAGGCATCCAACGGCATTCGGCATTCTGCGGAAACAATATCAACGGGCACCAGGGATTTTTAGTCAATAGTGCCTGAAATTCGATCGGCTCTCGCCTTGAAGGTTTTGTATCAAATAATTAATATCAAGCCTTTAAGGTAGGGACGATCTGTAAAATCACCGTAATTTTATGAGAGGATCGACTGGGAATTATTGACAATCAAGCAATTGGGTCTGGGGCCACCGGATTTATCTGCGGTCGTAATTCTAAAATCGAAAATCTAAAATCGAAAATCTAAAATCGATTGACGCGGGCAGACAAGAATGAAATTACAAAACTTTCTAAACTCAAAAATTAGGTACGATGCCAAAGCAATCGCTGCTGACGACGAACTCAGCGGCCAAATTCAAAGTCGCCTTATTGACATGGGTTTACTCAAACCTCCCGTAGACTTCCAATTTGGTCCTCTCTCTACCGCCACCCTCCACCGATTTCAAACTCTGATGAAGTGCGGCGAACCGGGTTTTTTGGGAGCAGTCACAGCCAAAAAGCTGATCGAAACCAAACCAGGGGACATTCCTACACATCCCCTGCTTCTGAAAACGCTTAGAGACACGATTTTAAAATCAAAACCGCTGGCGTCTTCTCAACTTCAGGACTCGGAAAAACAATTCATACCAGCAGGAAAAGAGTTTGAGATCCTGGCTTTTGCTCCGGCTCGCGGTCACATCAGAGTTGCTCTCCGCAACGAGTCTTTCAAAGATTCAGGGATTTGGTATGTTTTCGGAGCACACGCTCAAATTACTCAAGACGAGGTTCTGTTTTATCCCAAACCGAATCCCCCAACTGTCAGGCTTGGCATTCCTTATCGATCGCAAATGGATAACTTGAACAATCCTACAGGTTCTTGCAATGTAACTTCATTAGCGATGTGTCTGGACTTTTTGAAGGTGCCACAGCGCCAAAAAACCGGGCAATATGAAGACGAACTCTATGAATATGCGATCGCCAAAGGTTACAGTCGCTGGGACCCCTACGATTTAGCGCAGATTGTTAAAGATTACGGCGCTCAAGATTTCTTTACCGAGAATGCAACTATTGATGACGTTCAAGATTGGCTAGCCAGCGGAAATCCCGCTGTCATCCACGGATACTTCACATCATTCGGTCACATTATAGTTGCCGCCGGCTACGACAGCGAGGGATTCTTCGTTCACGATCCTTATGGCGAGTGGTTCCGAAGTGGCTACGATACAAGTGTCAGCGGTGCTTACTTGCACTATCCCTATCGCTTAATCCGCAGCCTCTGTATACCTGACGGGAATTTTTGGGTTCATTTTATCTCGAAGTAATTGGAAATTGGAAATTGGGAATTGGGAACTGGGAATTGGAATTTGGCCTTGTTACTACTGACTAATGATACTAAATCCGGGTTCATTAACTTCTTTATCGCTAAGCGGTTGAAACCGCTACCAACGCGAGCACACAAACGAAGTCCGGGCAACGCGAGACTAAGAGATAAAGGGAGTATTTAACCCTGATTTGATATCACAACAGTCAACAGTCAACAGTCAACTAACTATTGATTTTCATACTCAAATCCAGCCAAGTCGAACGCGTAATCGGAGCACTGGTAGAAATATAGTCAACTCCGGTTTCGGCTACACTTCTAATTGTTTCTAAAGTAACATTGCCGGAAGCTTCTATTTTTACCCGATCGCTCTTTTCGCGAATTATTGCCACAGCCTGCCGCATCAAATCAAAGGACATATTATCTAACATGATAATATCCGCTTTGTGCTGCAAAGCCGTTTCTACTTCAGCCAGAGTTTCGGTTTCGACTTCGATTGTCAGCGGATAGGGGATAGAATTGCGAATTAGGGCGATCGCCTCTGCAATTCCCCCAGCCGCCGCAATGTGATTGTCTTTAATCATCACCGCGTCATCTAATCCCATCCGGTGATTGCAAGCACCGCCGATTTGAGTTGCGTATTTTTCCAACAATCTCAATCCCGGCGTCGTCTTGCGGGTATCCACTAATTGCACGGGCAAATCGGCAATTTTGTCAACATATTTCTGAGTTAAAGTAGCGATGCCGCTCAAACGCATGGCCAAGTTTAATGCTACTCTTTCTCCCGTTAGCAGCGCATCAAAATTGCCGGAAATCTCGGCAATTACTTCTCCTTTTTCGCACAGTTTTCCTTCGGGTACTTGGGGGATGAAACTGAGGCTGCTGTCTAAAAGTTTAAATGTGCGATCGGCAATTGGCAATCCGGCAATGACACCAGATTCTTTGACAATCCATTTAGCCGTACCCTGGATGCTGTTTGCGGGAAATAAGGCGGATGTTGTGCGATCGCCCCTACCGATATCTTCTAGTAGCCAGTTGTGCAAAAGGGAGTCTAAAACTATCCAAGGTGGCAATATTGCTGTCATGTTTTTGTTGGTTGTTATATCAAGATGATATCTACTAGGAAGAATAGTCGATCGGGCGATTTTAGGCAAGTTGCACAATGATGATGGTGTTAGTGCTCGTGTGGGGATCGGGATTTGGGTTGCGGGGCGATCGCACTAGAAAAGGGGGTATTCTGTTGCTGAGGTTGGGTGTTGGTGCTTTAATGGAGTTGATGGGTATCGATCGCGAGTAGAAACATGATACAGCCAGTCATTTTAGAAAAATTAGCAGAACTCCCTGAGTCTCTTCAGACAGAAGTCCTTCATTATATTGAGTTTTTGATAGAAAAGCAGGCTAAAAACTCAACTCAAGAAAAGCCTACAAAGAAGCGTCGAGTTGTCGGAACAATGAAAGGAATGTTTGTTCTACCGCTGCCCGATGACTTTGATGAGCCGCTTGAGGATATGAAGAAATATAGGTCATAAATAAAATTTTATTGGATACTGATGCTTTTCCTACGTTTGTATTAATAATTAACATCTTATGGATATAGATACCTCTCTGATTAAGGACATTCCCAGCATGGCTAAAGCTCTCAAAAATGCGAGAGATATGGCTGCATTTAAGCGCATCATGCCTTACTGCCGTCCTTTCCTAAAATTGTTGGGTGTTGATGAAAAAAAAATGGATGATGCCTTAGATAAGGTTGATGATCTTGTTCGTCAAATAGAAGAGATGTCCCAAATTCCAGATCGTTTCAATGACTTATTTGCTTTACGGGGCTGGATTATTTATGACTTACTCAACCTTGAGGTGGCTAAGGCAGCGATCGCAAAAGCGGACTCAGGTGATATAGATGGTGCAGAAACCGACTTAGTGAACTATTACAGCGCAGGAACAGTTAGGTGGAAGTTGCAAACCATGAAGGAGATTCATGCCTTCCGCCCACGAATACCCCTTGCCCAAAAAGCCTTAGTCGATTACGAGGAAGAACGCTATCATGCCTGTGTTCCAGTCGTGCTGGCATTGCTGGATGGTTTAGTAAATGAACTATACGAGAAACGGCGCGGCTTCTTTGCTGAAGGGGTTGATCTCACAGCATGGGATTCTATTTCGGCTCATAGTCTAGGCTTGCAAGTATTAAAAAATCTCTTTCAAACAAGTCGAAAAACGACTAGAATTGAGCCAATAGATATTCCATATCGTAACGGAATCATGCACGGTATGGATCTTGGTTACGATAACAAAATGGTCGCAGCAAAAACTTGGGCAGCTTTGTTTGCCACTCATGATTGGGCATTAAAGGTGGAAAAGGGACTGATTGAGCCTCCACCAGAGGAACCTCAGAAAACATGGAATGAAATTCAACAACAACAATGTGAAAATGAAGTAAGCAGAGAAAAGTTGGAGCAGTGGAGATCTAGAGATATTACAGTTGGTGTTGATGTTCCTGAAACTGGTTCCCCAGATCGATTCCTTGATGCAACTCCTGAGAAGCGGCTTGCTGAATATTTTAGATCCTGGGAACAGAAAAACTACGGCTATATGGCTAAGTATTTATCGGTTAAGCTGGGGCCACCCGTTAAAAAAGCGCCTACAAGTATTCGTAAAATCTTTGAATCTAAAACTTTACAGTCATTTAAGTTCATCTCAATAGTTGATAGTGCACCGGGTTTGTCAACCATTTCAACCGAGTTAGTATTTGAAGAATATGGAAAAGAGGTAAAGAAGTTCTTTGATTTTCGCTTGATCAATGAGAATTCAAAAGGAGAACCCGAAATGAGGGGCACACCAAACAGTGCATGGAAGATTATCAACTGGGAACTCTATTAATTGAGCTATCAATTGACTAATAACTCCCCAAAATACTAAAGCTCTTTTCCGTTGTTACGCGAAAAGAGCTTTAATTTATTATTAATCTGGCACTGAGCTATTTTACCGGGCAGTGACCCGCCGAGTATCTTCGCCATAGTAACGTTTAACAACCGAGTTCGGGATGGATCGGAGTGGTTCCATTACATCATAAGCACGATGTTGTTATGATTGTATTAAAATAAAAACGACTGCAATGGGCAATTATGATGAGTATTCGTGATATTACGATCGCCCTTATTGCAGCAACTTCCAGAATCATTCTTGCCAGAAGTCAACGACTTCCTCGACTTTGTGATGCACAAGCACCAAAATAGAATAGCTGAACCCAAACTCCCAGACGATATTGCTAAAGCTTGGGCAAAAAGGTTCGAGGAAGTCGATCGCTTAAAACTAATGACTAATCATCAGCCGGAGAGCGAATATCAGCAACTCATACTCAACAAGTAGCAGCTCGCGATTAGAAAAACAAACTAATATCCATGTGGAAAAAATCGGCTAACTTCCTGGCTTCATCTATTTCGATCACCCTTCCGCTAACAAAAACTTTATCAACCTCTGTTTCCGTTCCCAAAACAGGAATCAAATCGGATTTGTTCAAATTTCTCGCATCCATTAAATGTTGCAACATTGAAGCAGCATTTCCTGCGGGAATTGGATAATTTTCAGATTCAAATTTTTCAATCAGCGTTATCAAAAGCTCCAGAAATAGGTCTTCCTCCAGCGATCGCATAGGGCGGTGTTCCAGTTCGCAAGCGAGAGCGATCGCGGCCTCGTTTTCTGCTTTATTTGCGATCCGTTTTGGTTGATACCGAACAAGTAAATCTGTATAACGATTTTGCATCAAAAGTACGGATCATTTTTCCACTTATAAGTCTCAAGAATCCCCGTGCGTTCGCGCCCGGGAGTGTCAAAAATATCTGTAACTCACCAAAAAACTAAAGCTCTTTTCCGTCGTTGCGGGAAAAGAGCTTTAATTTATTATTAACCTGGCACTGAGCTATTTTACCGGGCAGTGACCCGCCGAGTATCTTCGCCATAGCAACGTTTAACAACCGAGTTCGGGATGGATCGGAGTGGTTCCATTACATCATAAGCACCAGGAAAGCTTTGAAAACTTTTAATCCTGTGTCTGCGTTAAGTTTGATGCGCTGCATCTGTTTCGCTCGACTTAATTACCTTATCAAGTTTTCCTTTGTTTGTCAACCCCAAAGTCAAAACTTTTTTTCGATCGCCCGAAACCACCCCCAATAGCCGAGTTTGACGTATTATTTGCCACTGGGACCGATCGACCTTTAACTCACAAGTCCAAAAAAGCCACATCGACACCCTGTTGTGTGCGAATCTTTCCGTCCTTCACCAACCACGCCACAACCTGCTTAAGTGTTAATTGTTCGATCGCCCTTTCGGCTTCTGCCGCAATTTGCCTCTCATGCCGCAAAGACGCAATTACCAAATTCGTAAAAAAGTTTTCCTTTCCTAGCATCAAGTTCGATGACCCAAAATTTGCTGCTGGCCCAGAATATTGAGATTTCTACAAAACTCGCAAGTTAGAACTCTCCAACAATTCTTGTGGAGAGTAGGGGTTAGGCATCCTGCAGGCCCAAGACTTGCTTTTGTGTGGATGAGTAATAATTCACCAAAAAACTAAAGCCCTTTTCCGTTGTTGCGGGAAAAGAGCTTTAATTTATTATTAACCTGGCACTGAGCTATTTTACCGGGCAGTGACCCGCCGAGTATCTTCGCCATAGCAACGTTTAACAACCGAGTTCGGGATGGATCGGAGTGGTTCCATTACATCATAAGCACCAGGAAAGCTTTGAAAACTTTTAATCCTGTGTCTGCGTTAAGTTTGATGCGCTGCATCTGTTTCGCTCGACTTAATTACCTTATCAAGTTTTCCTTTGTCTGTCAACCCCAAAGTCAAAAGTTTTTTTCGAGCGCCCGAAACCGCCCCCAATAGCCGAGTTTGACGTATTATTTGCCAGTGTTGCCGATCGACCTTTAACTTACAAATCCAAAAACGCGGCATCGACATCCTGTTCTGTGCCAATCTTCCCGTCCTTCACAAACCGCGCCACAACCTGCTTAAGTGTTAATTGTTCGATCGGGCTTTCGGCTTCTGCCGCAGTTTGCCTCAAAGGTCGCAAAGACGCAATTACCAAATTCGTAAAAAAGTTTTCCTTTCCTAGCATCAAGTTCGATCACCCAAAATCTGCTGCTGGTCCAGAATATTGAGATTTCTACAAAACTGTCACCTTATATTATGTCCGGTCGATCGACCGTGATATAATCCGCAGGAACACCACCCCCATCAAATAAAGAAACCCAAAACGAATTACGATCGCGCCTCATCTGAGTATATACGGCTGTTGTTAACTGGCGGTTTCAATGGTTGTGGTTATATGGTTTTGTACATCCGAGTACCGGAGAAACCAAAAGAGTGGATACTACCCTTTGTCAATAGCCAGCTTTTCGAGCGAGTTTGAGCAGATGAGATATCGACATTGGAAAGTAGGGCCGAAAAAAAGAGTTATTTTAGTAGTGGATGGAGATCGATGGTATTTGAATGAAAGCGTGAAAATCCCCTTGGGGATACATTTATATTATCTGCCTTCACATTCACCCGAACTGCAACCTGCAGAAAGACTGTGGCCTGCAGACAAATGAACCGATAGCTAAGCACTGTTTTAAAAACGCAAGATGAATTAGAAGCAGTTTTATTCCAGCGGTGTCGAAAAGTGTTAAATCTCAAACAGCTCGCTCAGTGGTTTGGCTCATTTCTGTTGGTGGCCGGAGGCAAAAGTTTAATCATGGTTAATCGACCGGACATGACATCAATTTATCTAACTGATCACCGCAACGCAGTTCTGCTGAGCAGTTACCTTTTTTGTTTGTTATGATTTTACCTAATAACTATAAGACTTATGCAATTTTAGTCATCAACCCGGTTTCTTCGTCAATTTCTCGTTGCTAACCCAATATTTTGCCTAGAAACCGGGTTGATGGCTGTAATTTTTAAACTCATGACTAATGGCTAATGACATTCGACGCTTCATTCCATTTTTTGACCCCAGCGCGTCTCAATGGGCCGCTGAGGCCCGCTGGCTGAGGTGGCTGACTTTTCTGTGGCTGTTTGTCGGGCTGACAGCATTGTTTTCGGCTTCCTATCCCATCGCCAATTATGAATTTGGAGACGGCCTTTATTATTTTAAACGACAGCTAATCGCAGTGGCGATCGGACTTGCAGGTTTTAACTTGATGGTGTACTCCCCCCTGCGCTACCTGCTAAAAACAGCTCAGTTAGGCGTCCTGTTGCTGTTGGGATTGCTCTGGTTGACCTTAGTTCCGGGAGTGGGAACCACTATCAACGGGGCGACTCGCTGGATATCTCTGGGCCCGGTTCCGATTATTCAACCTTCTGAGTTGATCAAGCCGTTTTTTGTTCTCCAAAGCGCCCGCATTTTCGGCAACTGGCCCCGGTTGACAAATAAAGTTCGCTTAACTTGGCTGTTAATTTTCGGTGCAATGCTGTTGGGAATCTTGTTGCAGCCGAATTTGAGCACCACGGCTTTGTGCGGGATGACTTTGTGGTTGGTGGCTTTAGCGGCTGGCTTACCTTACTTGCAGTTGGGCGCAACAGCTATCGGGGGAATGCTTTTGGCGGTTTTAAGTATTACTTTTAGGGAATACCAGCGCCGCCGGATTATGTCTTTCCTCAATCCTTGGGCCGATCCGATGCAAGACGGCTATCAGTTGATTCAAAGTCTGCTAGCTGTGGGATCGGGGGGCATTTGGGGTGTGGGTTTGGGGATGTCGCAGCAAAAGTTATTTTATTTGCCGATTCAGTACAGCGATTTTATTTTTGCTGTGTTTGCTGAGGAGTTTGGTTTGGTGGGAGGTTTCTCGCTGTTGCTGATGTTAGCGGCTTACTCTACTGTGGCTTTGAGGGTAGCGATGAAGGCTCGAAATATTGAGTCTCAGTTGGTGGCGATTGGGGTGATGGTGGTGATGGTGGGACAGTCGCTGCTGAATATTGGGGTGGCGACGGGGGTTTTGCCGACTACGGGTTTGCCGCTGCCGTTTTTTAGTTACGGGGGTTCTTCGATGTTGGCGAGTTTGTTGTTGTCGGGGTTGCTAATTCGGGTGGCTAGGGAGAGTTCTGAGGCTGATGTGGTTTCTTTAAACGGCCTCCGTGGAAAGTCTGGAAAGCCGAAGTTGCGATCGAACAACGGCACTGCACAAACCGAATAATTTGTCAATAGCAAACAAACCCGGTTTTTGGCAAAAATCGGGTTTGTTTATTACTTAAAAACTACTGGCAGAATACCAATTTATAGGAACCGGTATTGTAGGGAAGAATACTGATTTTGAGAAAAAAAGAAGTCGGCGATCTTAAGGCAATTCGAGATTTATACCGTCACAGATGAATGTCGATCGACTATTTCCGCCCGTCACCCTTATTTGGCGGTTCTTCTTGTTGTTCTTGAGGTTTAGCTGTGATGTTAGCTAATTCTTTTTTGTCGGGTTGCGGTGTTTCTGGAGTTGAGTTAGCCATTGAGTTTTTTCCTAAATAGATGCACCCCTTAATGATATCTTTTCCGGCTACAAATGTATTGCTGTAGATAGGGGGAGGAAAATCAAGACAGACAATTCGATTTGGGCTTTAATATTAGACAGCATTATGTAGATGCAAATGGCTGTCGCTTGCTATACTGCTGGAGGGTTGCAGCCAAACAAATCGGAGGCGGACGCAAAAACACCTTTGTTAAGAATTAAATGCCGAGATGGCGAGCTCGAACGATTAACCCTTGCTGCTGCAATTTTCCCAGCATTCGCGTTACTGTTACCAGAAAGAATTGGTTTAAAGCCCCAAGCCCGATCGGGAGAAATTAAAAGAAGACTATTTATTAGTCCAATCCTCTTCCTTCCAGTTAGAGGTCGCTATCTTGCGGTCAACAGTCAACAGTCAACAGAACCGCTTCGTGCAAATCGCATTAGCAATATCTTGATGTGTCAAGCGGATGCTCAAACCAAAGGCCTGTCAAAAGTTATGAAACTGCAAAAAATTGGATTGTCGGCACTGATCTCAATCTTAGCGGGGCTGACTGTAGGCGAGTTTCGGTTTATCCCTAATTCTCAATTTAAAATCATCAATTCTCAGGCCTTGGCTCAAACCCAAGCTCAGCAAGCCGAAGCAGACCGACTGTTAAAGGAAGGGATTCAGCAGTATGATATTAGTCAATTTCAAGCTGCATTGCAGTCTTGGCAACAGGCACTAATAATTTATCTAGAAATTAAAGACCGCCAAGGCGAAGGGTGGGCTCTGGGAAGTCTGGGAATTGCTTACGATTCCCTCGGCGACTACGCCAAAGCGATCGAGTACGCTCAGCATTCGTTGGCGATCGCCCGAGAAATTAAAGACCGCGAAAGCGAAGGGACAGCTCTGGGAAATCTGGGAAATGCTTACCGTAACCTCGGCGACTACGCCAAAGCCATCGAGTACGCTCAGCAGCAGTTGGCGATCGCCCGAGAAATTAAAGACCGCCAAAGCGAGGGGGCTGCTCTGGGAATTCTGGGAATTGCTTACTTTTCCCTCGGCGACTACGCCAAAGCTATCGAGTACCAACAGCAGTCGTTGGCGATCGCCCGAGAAATTAAAGACCGCGAAAGCGAGGGGAAAGCTCTCGGAAGTCTGGGAATTGCTTACCTTTCCCTCGGCGACTACGCCAAAGCGATCGACTACGCTCAGCAGTGGTTGGCGATCGCCCGAGAAATTAAAGACCGCCAAAGCGAGGAGACGGCTCTCAACAATCTAGGATTCGCTCTCTCCAAATCTGGCAATCTCCCAGCAGCAGAGAAAACCCTACTTGATAGTATTAAAGTTTCGGAATCTCTCCGTGCTGGATTAGGCGATGTCAATAAAGTGTCAATCTTTGAAACTCAAACTAACCCCTACCTCACTTTACAAGAAGTCTTCATTGCTCAGAAAAAAACTAATGACGCTTTAGAAATTGCCGAACGGGGTAGGGCCCGAGCTTTTGTGGAGTTATTGGCATCTCGCCAAGCCCCATCTGCATCTGTCCCAACTACTATCAACCCCCCCAATATCCAGCAAATTCAACAAATCGCTAAAGAGCAAAACGCTACCCTCGTCGAGTATTCCATTATTAGGAATGAAGCCCTCTATATTTGGGTCATCAAGCCGACTGGTGAAATTACCTTTCGCTGGGTTGACCTCAAATCTCTCGACATCAATCTACCCGAAGCCAGCGAAGAGACAAGAGTATCTGCAGCTACCGGGAGGAGAGGATTAAACGAGCAAGATACCGCCTTAGCTGAGATGATTCGCGGCACTCGCGATGCTCTCGGTGTATTGGGGGACACTGCCAATACACAAACAGCTAATTCCCCTGCTTCTACCACTGCTAATTCTCGGATAATCTACCCCAAATTACAGCAAAGTTATCAACTACTCATTCAACCCATTGCCGATATTTTACCTACTGACCCGAATGCTCCTGTCATCTTCATTCCCCATCAATCCCTGTTTTTAGTTCCCTTTGTCGCTTTACAAGATCCGACAGGTCAATATTTGATTGAAAAACATACCATCCTCACTGCTCCCGCCATTCAAATTTTGCAGTTCACCCGCCACTCACGGCAAAAAAACCGACAACTTTCTCTCCCAAATAACCTCGTCGTGGGCAATCCAATTATGCCCAAAATAGGCACCCCGCCGCGCCAATTAGATCCCTTACCGGGCAGCGAACGGGAAGCAATTACAATTGCCCAACTTCTGAATACTAAACCGATTACAGGCTCTCAAGCGACTAAAGCATCGATTACTCAACAGATGCTAAAAGCCCGGATTATTCATCTGGCAACTCACGGATTACTCAATGAAGTGAAGAGCCGAGATTTACCGGGAGCGATCGCCCTAGCTCCATCAGGAAATGATGACGGATTGCTGACTTCGAGCGAAATTTTGGATTTAAAATTAAATGCTGAATTAGTGGTATTAAGTGCTTGCAATACTGGCAGAGGAAAACTCACAGGTGATGGCGTGGTTGGGTTGTCTCGTGCTTTAATTAGTGCTGGAGTTCCTAGTATTCTGGTTTCACTGTGGTCAGTACCAGATGATTCGACAGCGGAATTAATGGCAGGATTCTATCGCCAGTTACAGCAAAACCCGAATAAAGCTCAAGCTTTGCGGCAAGCAATGCTGATTACAATGAAGATGCACCCAAATCCTCAAGATTGGGGGGCGTTTACGCTGATTGGCGAAGCAGAATAAGATTTTTTTCTGCGCTTGCTACACTGCTTGAGGGTTGCAGCCAAACAAATCAGACGATGTGGCAAAAACATCTTTGTTAAGTATTAAATGCCGATCGGCATCTCGACTGATTAACCCTTGCTGCTGCAATTTTCCCAGCATTCGAGTTACTGTTACTCGCGTCGTGCAAATCGCATTAGCAATATCTTGATGTGTCAAGCGGATAGTCAAGCGAGTGCCTTCAACTACAGGCTGACCGAAGTCCTGTTGCAATAATAGCAGTAGCTGATACAAACGGTCATCTACTCGCCGCTGTCCGGCGATCGCTAAAATTGCTTCCATTTGCCGCAGCCGCCGTACCATTTGAGGCAGCAACTCGTGAGACAATTGAGGAGAAGCTTCGATTTCCACCATAGAATACCACATCAAATAAACATCTGATGTCGCCGTAGCTCGGTAAGTCTGCAAGTTTGTCAACCACAAACCGAAGCACATCGAAGGCCCAACCCAACCCAAAAGTCCTTCTTCTCCAGTTGGATAAAGGGTACTCAGTTGTACTAAACCTTGACAAACTCGCCATATACCTTGCGACATCATAGGAATGGTTTCGCCCTTGGCATAAAAATGCAAGTTCCGAGTCGCTCCGCTGTCATGCTGGATTTCCGCTAAAAGTGCTTTGGATGTTGGTGGCATATCCCTTATTTCCAGCTAAAAAACATTGGTCTGAAACCTACATTGCTCACTCTAGCCGACAAAGGTAAAGGTTTGGTAATCGTCTGGTTAGCGGCAAGATAAGCTTTAATCATTAGTTGTTAGTTGTTATAAAATGATTGAGGAAAAGCTGACTTGTGTATAAAAAATTGCACTCGTTATTCGGGGCAGATTAAATAAATATTTAAATTAAAAAAGTCCGCAGAATATTAGTTAAGAAATAGTCAGTTGAACGAGGTTAAAGAGAAAACAGAGGCGAGTTCTGAAGTTCGATCGCACTTCCAGGCCCGCCGAGTCAACTGCTGCTATCTGCTGCCACAATTTTCAAGAACTTCTAAAATAGTTCAAGAAGGTATCAAAAGACAAAGCAAGGTTTTTCATGGCCGATCAATTAATTCGCGCTACAGCCGCAGAAGGCGGAATTCGCGCTGTAGGCGTCATTTCCACCCGCCTCACCGAAGAAGCAAGACGGAGGCACAAGCTCTCCTACGTGGCTACAGCCGCCCTCGGCCGCACGATGTCGGCGGGGCTGTTACTCGCCTCCAGCATGAAGCGACCCGAATCGAGAGTCAATATTCGCATCAAAGGAGATGGGCCGCTGGGCGGACTTCTGATTGATGCGGGACTGGATGGAACGGTTCGAGGTTATGTGGACAATCCCGGAGTGGAATTGCCGCCCAATGCTAAAGGCAAACTCGATGTCGGCGGGGCAATAGGTGACGGTTATTTGTACGTGGTGCGGGACGTTGGATACGGCTTCCCTTACTCAAGTACGGTAGAATTGGTTTCCGGCGAAATAGGCGACGATCTGACTCACTATTTGGCAACCTCGGAGCAGACGCCTTCGGCTCTGGTTTTGGGGGTGTTTGTGGGGGCGGACGGGGTACAAGCGTCTGGGGGTGTGCTGTTGCAGGTTCTGCCGAAGGCGGCAACGGACGAAAAACTGGTGCAAACTTTAGAATCTAGAGTTGCTGCACTGTCGGGCTTTACGCCGCTGCTGCGATCGGGCAAAACGCTGCACGAGATTCTTGAAGAGTTATTGGGAGATATGGGCCTGGAAATTTTCCCGGAAACTCAAATGGTGCGCTTTCACTGTGGCTGTTCGTTCGATCGAGTTTTGGGAGCTTTGAAAATGTTGGGCGAAGCGGAACTGCAAGACATGATTGAAAAAGATGGTGGGGCTGAGGCTACGTGCCATTTCTGCAACGAGGTTTACCAAGCTAGCAGCGATCAGCTTGCGGAACTGATTGGCGATTTGCGATCGAACTCCGGTTCTTGAGATAATAATTGGTAATTGGCAATCATGAGTGCGAGTTAGGGATAAAGGCCTTGACCAATTGCCAATTACCCCTTATCAATTACCTAATCACAAAATTTTGATTTTTGCGGTTTGGCGATCGCCTCTTGTAGTCTTTCGCCTGCACGAGTATTGAAAAGTGATGAATACATTCTATAGAGCAGTCAATAGCAGCGATCGCTGTTTTGAAATAATTAAGACAGGCTGGTTGTTGTTTGTGGTGAGGATATGAGTCAAGAGCGCAAAACACCAGGCCGTTGGTCTGCATCAGAATCCTTGGAATCAACAAAGGATTCTTCGTCGCTGGTGCGGGTACCAGCAAGGAAAAACCGGGCTGAACGACTTAAAGAGCTCCGAGAGTTGGTTACTTCGGGAAAACTGCCGGGAGGGCATTTGGAACTACCGCCGAATTTGTCTGGGGAAAACTCGCAGCCGCTGGGGGAACCCAATCAGTTGTGGCGGAGGTGGTCGAATAAGTGGCAGTTTTGGCTGGCTGTGAGTTCGATCGTGTCGGTGGGTATGGGATTTGTGGCACTTGCGTCTTTGCTCAACCTGACCTCGCAGTCGAATTGCTCAAAGATTTTTTGGCCGACGGCTTCTGCTAACGATCGCTTTTTTTGCGCTCAAGAAGCAGCAAGCAAGCGGACGGCGGATGATTTGCTGTTAGCGATCGAATTAGTGAATGCTTTGCCACAAGACCATCCGCTGCGGCCGAGAATTAACGGTCAAATCGATCGGTGGTCAGAGGATATTGTCAGGCTGGGAAATGTTAGTTTCCAAGAAGGAAAGCTGGAGGAGGCGATTGCGATCGCTCGCAAGGTTCCTAAAGACGTTCCCGCTTACCCGACGGTGGAAAAGCAGATTGAAAAGTGGCAGTCGATATGGAGCGATGCAGAGAAAATTTACGGCACAGCCCAAGACCACTTGCGTAAGGAAGAGTGGGCGCCGGCTTTCCGCCAAGCTACTTTGCTTTTGGATTTGGGAAATACTTTCTGGGAATCAGCTAAGTACGAGGAATTGACTCAGCTAATTCAGACGACTCGGGCTGAGGGCAATAAGCTGGTAAAAGCCCGGAATACAGCCTCGGAGGGAGGTCTCGACAATCTGGTGACGGCGATTAAGCTGGCTGAGGGAATTGGTCAAAACAGTTATTTGTATCAAGCTGCCAATAAGGCGATCGCGGAATTTAGCAAGAAAATTATGGAGATCGCCCAAAAACGCTTGCAGGCAGGCGATTGGCAGCAGGCGACCGCGATCGCTAGCAAGATTCCCGACGCTGCAAATTTAAGGGGACAAGTTGAGGATTTTAACCAGTTGGCGAATGCTACTGCTCAGGCTTCGACTGGCTCTGTTGAGGGTTTCTCAAAGGCGATCGAGATTGCTCAAAATTTGAATTCCGGCCGCCCTTTGTACAAACAAGCTCAAGATTTAGTCGGTCGCTGGCAGCAAGAAATGGCGGATGTGAAAGTTTTGGATTTGGCAAGCAGGCTGGCGGCGCCGGGAGGGGTCAAGGATTTGAGGGCTGCGATCGCGCAATTGCAAACAGTCCCGCAATCAAATCCCCGCTCTGAGGAAGCTCGCAGTCAAATTAGCAGCTTGAGCCGTCAAATCGAGCTGCTGGAAGACAGTCCGTATTTGCAAAGGGCGAACGATTTGGCGAGTACGGGCGATCCGAATGCTCTGGAAGCGGCCGTTGCTCAAGCTTCTCGGATCGCTAGAGGTAGGGCGCTTTACGTGGAAGCTCAAACCAAAATTCAAGCTTGGATCGAGAGGAGACAGCGACTTGTTGACCAGCCGTTTTTGGATAGAGCTCAGCAGCTAGCTGCGGGCGGCAATTTGGCGGGGGCAATTGAGATGGCCCGCCGGATTCGATCGGGACGGGTGCTTTATGAGGAAGCTCGATCGAACATTCGGACTTGGGAGGCTCAATTTCAGGGCGAGCAAGGTTTGCAGAACGCCCGTCAGGCCGCCCGATCGGGGACTGCGGAGGCTCTGCAAACGGCTATTGCGCTGGCCCTTGAGGTGCCCGAGTCGAGTTCGCTCCGGTGGCAGGCGAGTGAGGCGATTGATGAGTGGAGTCAGCGGATTTTGGCGCTTGGTGTGGAACAGTCGTCGTCGGATCTGGCTGGGGCGATCGCGACTTTGAAGAAAATTCCCTCGGGGACTCGGGCTTTTGAGCAAGCTCGATCGCAAATCGAAGTTTGGGAGGAGTCGCTGAATCCTCCTGATGCTGAATCTCCCCCTCCCGAACCCCCGGAAACCGAGCCTCCGAGCAGCCCTGCGAGTCGGTAAATTTGAGGGTGAGAAGCTGCTAACTAATATCTTTAGTGATCTGTATTAGGGAACCAAAAATGAAAACGCCCAAGCAAGTGATCCAAGACTGGGTTTCTGCTTATAACGCTCGTGACCCTCACGCCCTGATCGAGCTTTATCACGACGATGCAGAGAACCATCAAGTTGCTTTTGGCGCTCCTCTAAATGGGCGTGAGGCATTGCTTGAGAGTTTTGTTAGCTTCTTCCAAGCCTTTCCAGACAATTACACGCACGTTGAGAATTTGTTTGAGGATGGCGAGTGGGCGATCGTCGAGTGGAGTGGTGGCGGCACCTTTCTAGGTGAGTTTGGTGGCAACCTACCAACTGGCAAAAGTTTTACGCTGCAAGGCTGTGGCTTCTTTCATGTTGTTGGTGGCAAAATACATTTTCAACGCGGTTACATAGACAAGCACACTTGGTTCATGCAGCTTGGGCTACCGATATCATAAGCTTCCAGTTGTGCAACTGTACAATTATTCCCATCAAGTCTTTGCTGGCTAAAACCTGCGTTGCAGCTAGATAGTACCGAAAAACGGTGCTTTTTCCCGATGCTTGCAATCCCATTAAAATGACTAATTCCAGAGCCTAAACATCCGCCGGATTTAGGTGCATCATTGCCCAAGTGGTGTAAGTGCCGATCGGACTCCAAAGTATGTAAGGCAGCAATAACAGGGCTGCGGGTTCCGAAACTTGCAACACAATTAAAGCTAGTATTACGCTTAAAATAGCGCCCGTTCCGCCGATTATTGTGCCGACTTTTAGGCTACGCAATTTGCACATAACGGGCGTGTAAGAAATAGTCACTATTTCTAAAAGCAGGTACAAACCCATTCTCAGCCAAGTCTCCTGAGTTCCGGGTTCTTTTTCCCAAACAATTACTGCTGACCAAGCGGCACAAATAAAAATTACTGTCCAAATTAGGGGAATTGCTTTTTCAAATACTAGCCATCTCGGACGCTGCAAGCGGTTGAACCATTGGATGTCGCTGGGCGCGATTATGTTAGCGGCTAAAGCTACTACAAAGGCGACGCCTCCGATTACCATCCAGGATTTAATCATTTCTTTACCTTGGGCGAGGTTGACAGGTTCAATTCAGCAGATATTATCTCTAATTTGGGCGATCGCGCAATCTGTCCCTAGTTATATTAGGTTGGGATCAGTCGCGAAACCCAACATCAGTTGAAAAGTAATTTAGACTTCTGGGAAAAGTTAATTTATTCTCTTCAGTTCCCCTTCATAATATAAAAAATGTGACCGAAAGCATCCAGGATACAAGCCCCCGGATTCATTCCTTCGCAGACTCAGGACGGAGAAATAAAAAACCTGTATCCGATGAAACTTGCCCCCCCAATTTATCTGTGGGGTCAATGCTTCAATTCTTTAATCTAAAATCTAAAATCTAAAATCTAAAATCGATTGACTCTTGCTCCCTCCCCTTGACAAGGGGAGGGTTCGGGCAGGCTTTTCAGTAATTTTGACCAGTAATTTTGACAAAAAGTTTCTTAGTCTTTCAAAACAATCGGCTACTAACCGAGCCGATGATGCTGTTCTAATTCTAAACTAGAGTCATCCTCTTTTTTGGGAACCAAAAGCGTATTTTCGCTGCTAGGTTGCAACACGGCTTTAATCACTTGGAGAAAACGGTTAGGCTTTTTAGTTTGACCGTTGAGAGTGCGGCGGTCTTGTACTTTTTTAGAAAGGTGCCGCATCACAGATAAATCGAGTTCATCTATGAAATGGTCTGCTATACGTTCTCCCATTAAATCAATAGCTTCAGCATACTGCTCGGTCAGGGTTTCTATCGCATCGTATGCTTCGTCAGCAACTTGACTTGCTACTGTTTTATTTTGGTCGCCTGATGTCTTGGAATTGGTGCGGCGCCGGTCTAAAAGACTTTGGTAGTCAGCAATGCTCATTCCCAAATTGTAAATATGGTGGTGAGCGTGATCCATCAAATCTACTTCGCTGGGATAGAAGAAACCGCGAGTGCTGTTGATGCCGTGCAGTTTGGCCCAACGCCGCAGATTTGTCTCATCTTGCAGTTGGTATCGCTCCAACATTTGAGCTGTGTTCAGCTCTACTTCTGGCGTAACTTTGAAATCGCTCATCGGTAAATCCTCGCTGGTGAGTAAATAAATAAAATTGAAACTTAGAATCTGTGATTTGCGTACAGTCTGAAAATGACGATCGATCCTTTGACGGCATTCACGGAAGTCTTGCGGGCATTTGCTAGCCGTCGATCGTGCGATCGTTAGATGGAGTCAGAGGATTTCAGGGTACTTTTGGGCTTTGTCTCGATCGCATCCGGGAGCAAGCACACAGGGTTAATAATATAGCTGATTTAAGGTTTTAACAACCGTTAAAAATAGTAAAGTTTGATTTTTTAGCTGGAATTTTTAGTAATGTTGAGCTATAATATTCTCAATTACCGTGCAATTAGTAATTTTAGTAGTTGCAAACGAGATTCTTAGTATGCCTGTATACGATTATTTTTGTCCCAAAAACAACCAGAAGTTAGAAGTTTCGCACAGCATGAACCTGGAAGTTTCGACTTGGGGTCAACTGTGCGAGTTGGCTAAGTGCGAACCCGGGGAGACTCCCGCAGATGCTCCGGTACGCCGGCTGCTGAGCGCTCCGAGGTTGATGAAGCCGACATCCGACACCGATTATAAAAATTCGGGTTTCAGCAAGTACGTGAAGCGGGATGAAGGGGTTTATGAAAATGTCACGGCTAAGGACGGTGAAAGCCGTATTGTCAATCGAGATGGCAAGCCCATTAAAGACTGAAAATCCACAATAATCAAGTTTTCAGTTGGGTGAATTACAGATATTGGGTAGGGACACGGCACTGCCGTGTCGTGCCTTTTTTCCGATTTAAAAGTGCTATATTATTCAGATCGTATTATGCCGATCCAGAGAAAAACAATACCAGCAACGGGACATAATATTATTAGCCAAACCAATCTTTCATTTTGTGTTGGGCTTGTTCTTTAGTATCAGCATTAATGTAGACTGAAACAGTAGCTATTGCTGCCAGCAAAACTCCCAAATCGTCGGTAAATCCGATGCCGACTAATAAATCTGGAATCGCATCGACAGGAGATATAAAATAAGTCAGAGCTCCAACTACAACTCCTTTTGCCCAAGCAGGCACGTTTGGGTTCTGAGCCGTATAGTAGAGAATCAAAGCTTTTTCAACTACTTCTCTTCCTGCGGTTAAAGCAAAATTTTTAAGTTTAACCCAAAAACTTTCATCGGAGTATTTCATATTAGAATCACTGAGGTTGGTCGTGGTTCTTTTTGGGTCTATTAAATCGAGAGGGATGCCCTTATTTTTGAGCTGGGAAACAGCAGAATTGAAAGATGCTGATGCCTGATTTTTATTAGGCGCGCCCTCCCGTATTTGTTTCATGTCTGCGATGAATTCCTGCATGGCTTGGATTTGCAAGTCGGAAACCGCCAGCAGTTTTTTTGCGGATTGGATCGCCTCGCTTTCTCCGGGATGCAGCGTCTTATTTGCCCCAGCAATGTTGATTAAAAAATACATGACTCCCAAACGCAGCGGTTCTTCTGAGTGGCTGAGTGTTTGCAAACAGTCGCTGAGTGAAGGGGGAGTGGCTGTGTAGGATTGGATTTGAGTCTTTGCCGAGTCAGAAAACTTGTCTAAATTTATGGTTTTAAACAACAAATCTAGTTCGTCAATATCAACGGAACCATCGGCGGCTGCGATCGCAAACAAAGAACCATAAAAAGCTAAAAGTTCGCTTTCTGAGGATGTGGCAAAAATATCTCTCTCGGACATGATGCTACCCCGATTGATAACGACGCTTTGCATTTTACCACAAAACTCAGATCGAAATGATTTCGGCACTCGCATTCAAGGGCTGCAAAAACCGGCAATAATTTTAGAGAGGATGACACAATGGAGAATTTTTTATGAAAGTTGCGATCGTCGGCTGCGGCTATGTGGGTACTGCGACAGCCAAACATTTACGCGGCAAATCTGATTGTACTGTGACGGCGACAACTACGACGGCGACGCGAGTAGTTGAATTGGAGGGTGTCGCGCAGCGGGTAGCCGTGATCAAAGGAAATGACAAAGAGGCAATGACGGCTGTATTGCAAGAACAAGATGCTGTTATGCTGTGCGTAGGTGCTCCAAATTCTCAGGCTTATCGGGAGAGTTATTTAGAGACTGCGACAACTTTAGTATCGGTTTTACAGCAGATACCGACAGTAAAACAGGTTATTTATACGGGTACTTATTCTGTGTATGGCGATCGCCAAGGTGAATTGGTAAATGAAGATTCACCCGTTGCGCCGGCTAATCCAAACAGTGAAATTCTAGCAGAAACGGAACGGATTTTATTAGCAGCATCTAGTCCCAATCTTCACGTCTGCATTCTCCGTTTGGGAGGAATTTATGGGCCGGGGCGAGAATTAGTTAAAATCTTTGGACGTTCGGCTGGGAACACTCGTCCTGGTAGGGGAGAAGATGCTACTAATTGGGTGCATCGTGATGATGTTGTTGGGGGGTTAACATTTGCTTTGGAAAATCGATTGCAGGGAATTTATAATTTAGTTGGCGATGTATCGCTATCTAGTGGTGAATTGCTCGATCGCATTTTTGAAGCTCACAATTTGCCTAAAGTTTCTTGGGATGGAAGTCCTAGCGTGCGGCCTTATAATGCGAGGGTGTCGAATCTAAAGATTAAGGCGGCTGGTTATCAGTTTGTTCATCCTGAAATTACGGAGTTTTAAATACAAATCATTTTGTATTTGCTATCATCGTTTTTGCCACAGATGTCAACTGATTGGGAGTTAAATCATCCCCTGGATTGGCAACTGGGCCCCAGTTTGTATAGCGAGTGGATCTGCCTGCACCTATTGCCACAAAGGCTCGAATAGATTGCAAGTTACCGCGAGCCATTTCAAAATAAGTGTAGGTGGCTCCCCAGCACAGAAATTGATTGGTAATTCCTCCGATTCTTCCATTGCCTAAATCCATGGTTTTTACCAAAAAAACAGAGACATTCGTTTGACAATCTTTGTTATAATAAGAATAAGCTACCGGAGCCTTCTCATTGTATTTATAGTTAGTCGCAAATATTGCTAGCTCTGAGGGAGTCATAGCAAAACAAGGAATTGCAGTGGAGAGAAAAACAATTGTAGTAGTTAGTAATTTTTTCATGATGTGAAACCATTTTTATATTTTCTCCTTAACCCAAGTTCTAAAGGATTTTAGCAAAGCCATTTCCCCCATCGTTTGAGTGCGAGTGAAAAACCCAGCCATTTCCGCTGCTGATACAAAGGGAAAAGCAATACTAAAGTCGCGCTCAATATATTCAGTTTCTACCAACTGATAAAATTTCAAAACTCGCCCGTTATATAGCCAGAGTTCCGGGACGTGAAGTGCGGAGTAAATGGCAAACTTATCAACTGAACTGCTGGTAATATCTATTTCAATTGCTAAGTCTGGCGGTGGGGCAGTTTCTAAATCTAGTTCTTGCCTGCCTCTAACTGCTGCTTCATTTTGGATATAATAACAGTTATCTGGTTCTATGCCTTTTTTGGCATTTTTGAGTTTGAGAGTAGTTGAACCCGCACTTTTAATTTCAATGTCTAGTTGTTCTGCTAAAATGAAAATGAAACGATGAAAGTGAAGTTTATAAATTTCATGAAGGTATGAAGGAGTCATGATTTCTAGCATACCCTCATCGTAAGCTATGCGATAACCTCGCTTATCGCCTATTTCTTTGAGCAAGCTTTCAAAGGTTTGCCAGCTAATGTTTTCTAGCAGTCTTCTCTGTTCGGCTAGACTTGAAGTAGTAGCAATCATCCTTAGTGGTGCAGAAAACTATTTTTGTTAAGAAGAAAATGACATAACTTTAGAAAATTCAATCCGCCGCTCTAACTTCGCTAGTTTTTTGA
>NZ_SRRZ01000063.1 GCF_013179805.1 Microcoleus asticus IPMA8
GGTTTTCTTTTTCACCCTCATTCTCTCCTGCCGCGGTGGCTCTAGTTCTTCTTTGGCCACCGTTCTCATCTTTGGTTAGTCTAAACTACAGCAAATAAACATAACGTGGGGAGAGGCGGGTTTTGCACGCATAAACTGGCTATTAGTATACATATTCCGCGCTTTCAGAGTCCTACAATACCTACAAAATATTAAGTTTTTTGGCAGTTCCCTACTTATCAAGAGTGGGTAAATCCTGTTTTATTGATTAACTCACCAGTCCAACAACTGCAAAAATACGGATCGCCTACGTCTGCTAGGTGTTGCATTGCAATAGCAGTCACCTAAAATTTTGAATGCATTGTTTTTGATGTGTCATCTACTAATTTTTTTCTGCATTCATCAGCTTTGTTGAAATCACTATTTTCTCAATAAAAATGCTTTTTCAAAATTGTTTAATTATTAAGTTGCCATAAGCTGTCCCTCATTTCTCTCTTCCTCTTTCACCGCGATCGCCTCCCAGGCTCATATCGTTTCCCCGTCTGCCATAACAGGTAATTTATCTGCGGTTGAGATGGGTAGCGCTCGGTATTAGCGAAGATGAGTGTAAAATTATACTGTAAAAAATTCTCGAATCACCCGTAAAAAATGTTGCCAAAGTTTTTGAGCAAAGTGCAAATTTATACTTGTTTTCTAACAGTCTTGGTTTGCGGCGGCTGCCAGCAGCCGCCGCCAAACTTGCAGCAGCGCAGCAAACAGGGCATGGCTGTTTCGGCTCACCCTCTGGCGAGCGCTGCGGGGCTGGACCTGCTGCAACAAGGGGGCAATGCAGTGGATGCGGCGGCTGCTACGGCTTTGGCTATTTCGGTGGTGGAGCCTTTTTCGGCGGGTATCGGCGGCGGGGGTTTTTTGCTGCTGCGGCGGGCCGAAACGGGGACTGTGCAAGCGCTGGATTTCCGGGAACGAGCTCCGAGAAGGGCCGCGCGGGATATGTACCTCGACAAGCAAGGCAAGGTGCGCCAAAGGGCAAGTCTGGACGGGCATTTGGCGGCGGGGATTCCGGGCACTGTTGCTGGACTTTATACGGTGCAGCGGGAGTATGGTAAGTTGCCTTGGGCTGCGGTGGTGGCGCCGGCGATCGCCCTGGCTGAAAAAGGCTTTCCGGTAAGTTCGCGGTTTACCGCGGCTACCCAGCAACGACAGGATGCTATCAAAAAAAACCGGGCGGCGCGGGAGGTTTTTACTAGTGGTGGCATTTTATACCAGCCGGGTGAGCTTTTGATCCAGCGGGATTTGGCGCGGACTTTGCGGCAGATTGCTGAAAATCCGCAAAGTTTTTATAGCGGGGACATTGCGCGGGCGATCACCGCCGACATGGCTAAAAATGGCGGCATTATCACTCTCGAAGATTTGAAAAACTATACGCCGATTTGGCGAAATCCAGTTTGTGGCAACTTTCGGGCTTACGAAATTTGCGCGATGTCGCCTCCTTCTTCCGGCGGCGTTCATTTGTTGCAAATCTTAAATATTCTGGGAGATACCGATCTCAAGAGGTTGGGGAGGCAAAGTCCAGATACCCTACATTTACTGGCGGAGAGCATGAAGATTGCTTATGCTGACAGGGCTGAGTATTTGGGCGACCCGGATTTTGTGAGTGTACCGGTCAAAGCTCTGACTAGCAGCAATTATGCCAAATTGAGACGATCGCAAATCCAAATGTCAAAAGCCAGACCCTCTAGCGAGATAAAAGCTGTTGACGCTGAAACTTTGAACCGTCTGCTGTGGGAGTCTCCGGAAACTACCCACCTGACGGTAGTTGACAAAGAGCGCAATGTAGTAAGCTTAACGTTTACGGTGAATGGGGGTTTTGGGGCTGGAGTCGTAGCTGCGGGTACGGGAATTTTGCTCAACAACGAGATGGATGATTTTGCCGCAGCGACTGGAGTGCCGAATTTGTTTGGTTTGGTGGGCGGGGAGGCAAATTCGATCGCCCCGGGGAAGACTCCTTTATCCAGCATGACGCCGGTCATCGTGACCGAAAATGGCAAATTCCGTCTGGCTGCTGGGGCTCCCGGAGGCAGCACGATTATTACCACGGTGCTGCAAATTGTACTGAACGTATTGGTTTACGACATGAATGTCGGCGATGCTGTGTCTGCACCTCGCGTACACCACCAGTGGCAACCGGATCGCCTGATGGTGGAACGGGGAGGTTTTGAGACTGCGACGCTTTCGGAGTTGCGGCGGCGGGGACACCTGATTGTGGAAAGCGACGGCTGGGGCAATGCCAATGCGATCGTCCTGACTGGGGATGGTTGGTTGGAAGGGGCTGCCGATCGGCGCGGGGAAGGAGAAGCAAGGGGGTTTTAGTAATCAGTCAGTCGATTAGAGATTTTTGATTTTAGACTTCGGCGAGGCGTCGAGCCGCGCTCAATCGAACGATTTTAGATTTACTCCACAGATGAATCTGCGAGCTTGAACTAGGTCGAAAATTACGATCTCTCCACGACAGGAGTCTGGGGCTTGTATGCGTTTTTGGGCGGAGTCATTAGTCATTAGTCATTAGCCATTAGTCATTAGTCATTAGTCATTTTGGCGATCGCAAACGGTATCAAAATCCGGTTTCTTTGGTTTCCAGTGCATAAGTCCTAAAATTATTAGTTTGTGTACGTGTGTTTTTCCATGCGTATTTTTGCAGTGAGGTTTATGTGTTGACTAACTGCCAGCAATTATCAAAAAACTGAATTTCAAAAAGCGTAAATTTACTTAGATGTAAAGTTATTGTAAAGGCACTAGACATTGATAGCTAAATAATGTAAAAATCAAGTTAAGCATAAAATCATGTTTGTATTTTTACGGAAAAACTTATGATAATTACTCACAAAATTTCTGCCTTAACTGCTACGTTAACTACTGCTATGAGCTTGTGGACAGCACCAGCAATGGCATTTTCGGTAGGGGCAACTAATAACATTGAGACTTTGAAAAATAATTTGTTGGGGGCTAATACAGTGGGATTGAGTAATTTCTCTGTTTCAATAATGGGTAATTCGGCTGCTTTTGGTACTTTTACTAATGACCCCTTCGGTTTGACATCAGGTGTTGTTCTCAGCACTGGTAAAGTCGCCGATCTACCCGGTCAGAATCGGAAAGATAACGTCGTCGTGCTGACCAACGGCAGCGATTTAAACACGGACTTTGGCGCTAAAGGTGAAAAGGGGGATTTTACCGAGCTAAACCTCAGCTTTTTTGCTAATAGCACGGTTGAAAAGTTGTTCTTTGAATATGTATTTGCTTCGGAGGAGTTTCCTGAGTTCGGCGGTTCTGAATTTAATGACGATTTTGAACTGCTACTGAACGGCACTAATTTGGCGAAATTGAGCGACGGAAAAACAGTTACGATTAATAATCTTGTTCCCGATCCAAATAATCGCTCTAAAGATCACCCAGACTATATTGACAACCCAAGTTTGACAGGTATTGCTGCTAACATCGTTAAGCTGGATGGCTTTACTAAAGTTTTAGGTTTTGAGGGTTTGCTCAAGAAAAATCAGACGAATGTTCTCAGCATCCGCATTAAAGATGTGGGCGATGGCAATTTAGATTCTGCTGTATTTATTAAAGGCGGTTCTGTGGGGACGGTTCAACCTGAACCGGTTCCAGAACCGATGACTGTGGGGGGTTTGATGGCCGGAGGTGCTATGCTGGCTGTTGGAAAAAAGTTACGCGCTCGCCGTGCCGGAAGTAATTAATAACGGAAAGAAGAAGGAAGAAAGAAGAAGGAAAAAAGAGGATGCGTTTGGCGGTTGCTGTAATATGAAGCTCTATTAACCGTGTTGGAGGCAGACACGGGCTTTGATGAACCAGAAGACTTCGTTGCAGTCCTTGAACCGGATAAAAAAACTCGGTTTGTGCGATCGCGAACTGGTAATATCATCTCAAGTAATTTCACCGCTATGGGTGCGCATCGAGGAATGCAAGTCCTGATAAAATTCAGACGACGAACGTCCTCACTACCAACCAATTTGATTGCGGTTGTTCTAGCGGACATAATATAAGTTTTGATCCAAAATTCGCGACGAAGGGCGGATTTTTGTGTTTTTTTGGTTGCAGCCAATATTTCGGGTAAAACCCGGGCCTACAGCAACTGACTACAAACTAAATCGTTTAGCTGTGAACCGTACCGTCGGGTAAGATTGTACCTGTTAATGTAGTTCGAGTGAGTTTTACCATAACTCGATCGCCGTAACCGATTTTCGCTCCTGTTAAGTCCGCACCGCTCAAGTCTGCACCGCTCAAATCTGCTCCAATTAAGTTGGTTTCTCTCAAGTTGGCATTGATCAAACAAGCCCCTAACAAATTAGCCCTGAACAAGTTTGCTTTGTGCAAATTCGCGCCTGTGAGATTGACGTTGTGTAGAAAAGCATCGCTTAAGTCGGCTTCACTCAGGTTTGCATTGCTCAAGTTTCTCCCTGAAAAATCCTTTTCTTTTAAGGAAGCTCCTTGGAAGTTGGAACCGCTCAAATCGGGAGCTTGCGGCGCAGCTTGGCGGTAAGACTGAGATGGCTGCTGCGGGGGCGATTGGTAGCGGGACGCATCTGAATAAGGCCCTGAAGGATTTCCAGCATAATTGCCAGCATATTTTCCTGGAGAGGTTTCAGAAGAGTAGTGGGGTTCTTTTGGGCTTGCCGGCGGTGGCTGGGTGTTTTGGTGTTGGGTGTTTGGATACTGAGTATTTCTGTACTGATTGTTTTGGTACTGATTGTTTTGGTACTGAGTGTTTTGTGGCTGAGTGTTTTGTGGCTGAGTGTTTTGTGGCTGAGTGTTTTGGTACTGAGTGTTTCTGTACTGAGTATTTTGTTGCTGCGTGTTTCTGTGCTGAGTATGTTTTTGCTGAACGTTCTGATTCTGACCTCTTGGTTGAATCGATCGCAATTGTTCGCGAGCTTGATTAATTTCCTTAATCTTTTCTTCAGCTTTCTGTAGTAGTCGGGGATTGTCTTTGGGGATGCGATCGGGGTGCCAAATGAACGCTAAATCCTTGTAGGCTTGGCTAATTTCTTCTCTGGAAGCTCCCGGCAACAGTTCCAGCACTTTATAGTATTGGTCGAGGTCGTTCATTGTACCACCTTTCGCTTTAAGAAATTAGGAATTAAAAATTAAGATCAGAGCAAAAGCCACTGTCAGTCGATTTGAGATTTCAGACTTCGGCGTGACACGTTCGGCGAGACGTTGGGTTATCGCTCAGTCGAGCCGTCGAGCGCTCAGTCGAACGATTTGAGATTTACTCCACAGATGAATCTGGGAGCTTGAACAAGAGTCTAAAATTTTAGGCTGCTGGCAACTCCTGTTGTTGGCAAGTATCCGTTTTTGGGCGGGGTCAAAGCTTGCTTGTCCGATCGTACATTAGATGAACAATAACTCAGCTAAGCCGCTGCTGGCAAAAAGTCTCGAATTCGCTGCAAGTATGTTGCTGCATCCTCCAGCATCGGAAAGTGAGCCGTATTGGGAATTATAACAAATTCTACTTTTTTGCTGAGGGAGGCCGCTTGCTCTCCCATGATGGCAGGGATAATTTGGTCAAATTCTCCGGCCACAAGCAGTGTGGGAACACTCAGCCGCGCAAATTCTTGGGGCATTTCCTCGGCTGCTCTTTTGCTAACAGCCGTCACCATTGTACCTATAGCAGCTTGCTCGTCTGCCATTAAAAAATCCTTGAGAAACGCCAGACTGACCTCTGTGGGAAGCGAACGGCGCAAAAACCGGGCCATAAATAGCCGATCGGCAAACGGGATCGATGCCAACCAAGATGGCCTAAATTTTACCACATAGCCGCCGAATTTGTGAAAGGTTGTAAAGGATTTCTCATCGTATTCAAAAATCCCGCTGCAAGTGAGAATTGCTTTTTCTACTTTTTCGGGATAAAGATTGAGAAATAAAGTAGCAATTGATGCACCTGTAGAGTGAGCATTGAGAAAGACGCGACTTAAATTCAGAGATTCTAATAATGCAGCTAAGTCGCGGGCGTAGGTTTCGAGTTCGTAGCTGGACTCAGGAGGCTCTTTTGGCAAGGGCGATCGACCAAAACCTCTCATATCGTAGAGCAAACAATCAAAATCATCCGCAATAGCCCGTGCCGTGCTTTCCCAGTAGCGCGCTGATCCCGCCCAGCCGTGCATAAATACCATCACTGGTTTGCCGCTGGGTTGGGCACTGTTATCTGCCGTTATCCACTCGTAATAATGTTCTACACCGCGAATTGAAATGAGAGACATGATCTTGATTTGGGATTTTAGATTTTAGATTTTAGATTTTAACTCATAATTGTTCACTAAATACCCAAATTCCCGACTTCTTTAATAAATCGGGAATCTCAAGACTAGATCTCTCAAAAAAGCTGCGTTAATCTGCGTCAATCCGCCCACATCTGCGGTCAAAAATTACCAACATAAGAACCAATCATAAATCTTAAGCCGCAGAAGCAGCCAGCCAAAATAAACCATCTACCAAAAGCGTGCTTAACACCGCTCCGCTAAACGCGCGCCAGTGCAGGTGCGTGCCGCGCAAACTCAGCAAACCGACTGTTAGCAACACAGCGATTAAAACTAGAGCGCAACCTATGCCCCAAGGAGTTTCGATTTGACCGATCGCACTTTGAAAAATCGGCATTGCTAATTCCGGTTCCGCGTGCATCACTTGGCGCCAGTAGGGCATCAACCCAGTTAAGTAAAAATATAAATCAGTAATGGCAGTACCCAATAAAGAACCTAAATAAAAATAGCTGCCAACTTTCCCCCAAGATTTGCCCAAGCACCAAATAGCAAAAGGCAAGCCAATTGCTTCTATAGGTAGATGTAAAATAGGTTCCCATCTGAACCAGCCCCAATAGATAGAACCTGCCAGCCAGCATCCGGCAAATCCTAATAATAAATCTCCCCAAAGTTGTGTTTTGGAGCGGAAAATGAGGATTAAACTAAGTACGAACCAGGGGATAGTTGATAGCAAACTGATGGTTGGATATAAACGCACTAAGGGTGCTTGCACGAATACTGGAATTGAAACTAAAAATGCTGAGGCGCTAAATATTAACCACTGTTTGAGGCTGTTTGTTGTGCCGGAAGTGACAGAATTGTCGAGGCGGGCGATGGTGGCAATAGGTGCGATCGCTGAGGATACTAAATTTAGATTAAACAACTGATTGGACTCCGTATTGTTTCAATAGATGGACTAAAAATTTTGCTGCGGTTGTGGGTGCGATAGTCTCAATGCCCGCGGCGGTTTGGCTGACGTGCCAGCCTTTTGCCGTTTGGGGAGCTCGCCATAAATCCAAATGTTCGATCGGCGGATCTGCATAAAAGCTCTCTCCACCGCTGCCGAGAATTGCCGAACTCCAGTGCGTAAAGCGATCGTGGCTGATTCGGTGGATGGGAAAATTGCCCGCAAGAGGTACTCCCCAACCGTCTAAGGCAAAAAAAGCCCCGACTTTGCCACCGAGTTGCTGCCACATCCAAGCCGCCCCCATCGCCCCGGCTACTCCTGCCGAAAAGCTGACAAATACTAGGCTTTCTCCTGCTAACTCTTGGCTGTACAAAAAGTGCAATATGTCAAAAGCTGAAAAAGGCGGATATTTATGAGCGGGAAAAATCTTGACACGATCGACTATTTGCTGGTTTTGGCGATCGGCTGCCAGTCCCCAAAGCCCCGAAAGTCCCGCCAGGAAACAGTCGGTTAGCTTTGGTTCGTGGACTCCGGGGCAAATTACCAGTCTCATAGTTCGTCAAGAAAGTTAATATAGTTCGCAACATAACTTTATCATATGCCTACTATATCATATACTACCCCAGGGGATAGGGTGTTAAAGTTATAATAGAGTCAAGTTTGAAGAGTATCCCCCCAAGTTAAAAGCTGGGAACGCTCCAAACCGCATTAATCTGAGGCAAGGTCAGGGAGTCTTAAGAAAACATGAAACTTATCCCCCCCTGCCCCATCCCCTGTCAAGCTTAGCAAAGGCTGATTCTAGTTTTAAGCTGTTCTGTATTTAGATTTAACTTTTCCGGCAGCGTCGAAGCCCGGCCCAAAAAAGCTTAAAGAAACAGGATTGTGAAAATTAGAGGCCTGCCAGCTTAGCTGCCCTACAAATTTCGGGTCAAGGTCAAAAAACCGACTTAGGACTGATGCTCATCAATCCGGTTTCTAGGATAAATAAGAGGTTTGACCGGGAAGTATGGGCGCAGAAATCGGGAATCAGCCCCGCGCACGTCACTCGTGCGATCGCAAACAATGAAAAATCTCCGATTCCCCCTTCATCCTGCCTGGATCTCTTAGAATAAATAAAATTGAGGAATACAAAGTGGTTGCTTCTCCAGAAAAAATCGATTTAAAAACATCTGCAGCACCCGCAAGTAACGATCGGGTTGCTGTATTGCTGATGGGTTACGGCGAAGTCGAAAGCTACGACGATTTTGCCAACTACAACGAACAAGCTTTAAATTTGCTGACGGCAAAGTTTGCGCCAGTACCGCTTTGGATTTATCCGCCTCTGGCGAAGATTTTAGCAATCTTTGACTTGCACGAGTGGAGTCACCAACACGGTCAATTCGTTTCGCCGCACAATGCCATTTTTGAACAGCAGCGCGCCGGGATTGAAAAGAATTTACAGGAGAAATGGGGCGATAAAGTAAAAGTATTCAAAGCTTTTAACTTTTGCGCGCCGTTTTTGCCGGAACAAGTAATCCCTCAAATTCAAGCAGAAGGATTTGACAAAATTCTGATTTATCCGCTGTTGGTAGTTGATTCTGTTTTCACCAGCGGCATTGCAGTCGAACAGGTGAATAAAGCTTTAGCGCAAACCTTTGACGGCAAAGAACATTGGGTAAAAGGACAGCGCTACATTCCTTCTTTTTACGATGAACCTGCTTACATCCAGCTAATGGCGGATTTGGTTGAAGAGGAAATTAAGAACGATTTAGCTGTAGCACATTTGCCTTCTCAGATTGGGATTGTGCTGATGAATCACGGTTGTCCGCACAAGGCGAAGGGCTTTACTTCGGGAATTGTGGAAAGTCAAGCTTTGTACGATCGCGTGCGGGAACGTTTGATGTATCGCTATCCTTTGATTTCGGTGGGCTGGCTGAATCACGACACGCCGCTGATTGAATGGACGCAGCCGGATGCGACATTAGCTGCGAAGAATTTGATCGATTTGGGTGCAACTGCGATCGTCTTTATGCCGATCGGATTTGCGACAGAAAATCACGAAACTTTGTTAGATGTAGACCACATTATTGAGTCTTTGCAGAAACAGCGTCAAGGAGTTACTTACCGCAAATTGCCTTGCGTTAACGACCATCCAGAGTTTCTGAAAATGGCGGCCGAGTGGGCAAATCCGCAGATTGAAGCGTTGTTGAGTGAAACTGCGGTTGCTGTTAATCCGAGTTTGGCTGCGGCGCACCGCGAGCACGCGCATGCTCACGGGGAACACGGGCATTCTCATGGGGATCACGGTCATTCTCATGGCGGGCACGGGCATTCTCATGGCGGGCACGGGCATTCTCATGGTGAACACGGGCATTCTCATGGCGGGCACGGGCACAGTCATTAATTAGTTGAGTTAAAAAGTCGATAGCCCTTTGCTTTTTTAGAGAAAGGGCTATTTTTTGGCTTATTTATGGTACTGTAAAACTTAACAATGACAACTACAATCTTGTTGGGTAAAAAAATGGGAATAATCTCAGTGACGTAATAGATCGCTGGAAATCGCTAATAACCCGCAACTTGGCTTCTTATACAAAATACAGATTAGAGATTAGAGTATAATAAAAATTATTTTCTCGTACATTCCTGGTTTCCTATCAAATCTGCGCTTCATCGGAATAGTAAAGTGGCAACCAAATATAAGCGCAATTTTCAGTTTTTTGACTCACAGTGAACTGTTAACAATCGTGAGGAGTGCAACCGGAATCGATATAATCTTTCTATTTGGCACTCAATACTTTAAGATTTTGAGCTGCATCGTTTAGTAGTTGAGTACCTACCTTAGTTTGATTAATACCGCTAGCAGTTTGTTTAGCTCCCGAATTGATAGTATTCATTGCTTCAACTACTTGTTGGACGGCTAATGCTTGTTGCATGGCATTGAGAGAAATTTGTTGATTTTTCAAAACGATATCGTTGATAGAAGCGAGAGTCATTTGTTGATTCTTCAAAACGCTATTGTTGATAGCGACAATCGTCATTTCCTGATTCTTCAAAACGATATCATTGATCGACTGTGTTACCTCTTTAAAAGCTTGGGCTGTATCTTGAGAAAGTTTGATACCTTCTTTGACAGTTTTCGTGCCTTCATCTGTAGCGATGACTGTGGAATTGATCGCGTTCTGGATATCAGTAATGATGGTATTAATTTTCTCGGCAGATTTTTTGCTCTGATCTGCGAGTCGGCGAATTTCATTAGCTACAACTCCAAATCCTTTACCGTGTTCTCCAGCCCGAACAGCTTCGACTGAGGCATTCAAAGCTAACATATTCGTCTGATTAGCTAAATCTGTTACAGTGCCTGTAATGCTGCCAATCTGAGTAGTCTGCTCGCTCAATCGCATAATCTGTGCGGCGATCGTCGCCACTTTTTCTCTCAACTCAGACATTCCTTCTAGAGATTTCTCCACTACCTTATTGCCATCTTCCGCCTGGTTTAAAACTTGACGTGCCCCTGTGGCTCCTTCCTCCGCCTGGTTTAAAACTTGACGCGCGCCTGTGGCTCCTTCCTCCGCTAGGTTTAAAACTTGACGTGCATTATCCAGCGCTGATTCTGCTTGCTCTGCTGATTGGCGCGATGATGCTCCCAATTCATCCATTGTGGAAGTAGTTTCATTCACCGCCGTTGCTTGCTGATTGACGATCCGTTCTTGCTGCTCAACTGTAGCGGCAATTTGGCTGGAAGAACTGACTATCATATTGACAATGCCTTTGAGGGCTTTGTCGATGGGCTTAGCGATCGTAATGCTCAAGAATATTCCCAAAATAATCGCTGTCACCGGACCTAGAATCATCCCCACAACAACCCAGAATCCAGTCTGATGTAGATCCCGATCGGCTGATTGCTTAGTCTTGTCTGCAATTTCTTGATTGAAGGCTATAACTGATTTAATTGAATCTGTAGCTCTCTTAAATAAAGGCTCCTCTGTACTTGAGCCATACTCATCCATTTTGGTACGGAGTTCCAGTGCTGTTTTAACTGTCGCGATTTCTGGTGAATTTCCCTTACCCTGAGTAATTAGCTGAACCTGCCTTTTCCAGGGATTGCGGATGCCAATTTGGTTATAGTCTTGTTCTATATTCAGCAATTTTTCATGGGCTTTCTTCCAAGCATCCCAGTTTTGTTGAAATTCTTTGTAGTTTTTATCTTCCTCTGGGGTATTCGGGATCTTTTCGTATTTTTGAAAGTTTTCGTTGATTTGTTTCCAGGCATTCTGAATTCTAGCTAATGCCTCTTGCCTTTCTGGATTAGTCATTTCTGGATCGAAGAGTAATTGCTCTGATGCCTGAATTTGAGTCTTTCCTTCGTTGATATTCCACAATGCAGTCACACTTGGCAGGCTATCCTCACCGAGGGTATTGATGTGTACACTTAGCTTGGAAACCCCGCTCCACCCTACCCCAGCAAACACGAAGACGATCAACCCCATTAATATAAAAGCGCTGATTAGTTTTGTTTGTAAGTTCATGTTGCGAAACATAGTTGTTCTCCTGGCTGTGGCTGGCTATAGCTGAATTAAATTATAAGCTTAAGCACTATGATCGTATTAATATCCATAATTTATCTTTACAGATTAGGAATTAGAGGGAAAAAAAATATTTTTCCGTACATTCCTGCTCCCATAATCTCTCTATTTAGCACTCAATGCTTTAAGATTTTGAGCCGCACCGTCTAGTAGTTGAGTACCTATCTTAGTTTGATTAATACCGGTAGCAGTTTGTTTAGCTCCAGAATTGATAGTATTCATTGCTTCAACTACTTGTTGAACTGCTAATGCTTGTTGCATGGCATTGAGGTAAATTTGTTGATTCTTCAAAACGATATTGTTAATAGCTGTTATCGTCATTTCCTGATTCTTCAAAACGATATCATTTATCGACTGTGTTACCTCTTTAAAAGCTTGGGCTGTATCTTGAGAAAGTTTGATACCTTCTTTGACAGTTTTCGTGCCTTCATCTGTAGCAATGACTGTGGAATTGATCGCGTTCTGGATATCAGTAATAATGGTATTAATTTTCTCGGCAGATTTTTTACTCTGATCTGCCAGCCGGCGAATTTCATTAGCTACAACTCCAAATCCTTTACCGTGTTCTCCAGCCCGAACAGCTTCGACTGAGGCATTCAAAGCTAACATATTCGTCTGATTAGCTAAATCTGTTACAGTGCCTGTAATGCTGCCAATCTGAGTAGTCTGCTCGCTCAATTTCATAATCTGTGCGGCGATCGCCACCACTTTTTCTCTCAACTCAGACATTCCCTCTAGAGATTTCTCCACTACCTTATTGCCATCTTCCGCCTGGTTTAAAACTTGACGTGCGCCTGTGGCTCCTTCCTCCGCTAGGTTTAACACCGCACGGGCATTGTTAGATGCTGATTCTGCTTGCTCTGCTGATTGGCGCGATGATGCTCCCAATTCATCCATTGTGGAAGTAGTTTCATTCACCGCCGTTGCTTGCTGATTGACGATCCGTTCTTGCTGCTCAACTGTAGCGGCAATTTGGCTGGAAGAACTGACTATCATATTGACAATGCCTTTGAGGGCTTTGTCGATGGGCTTGGCGATCACCACAAAGAATATTCCCAAAATAATCGCTGTCACCGGACCTAGAATCATGCCCATAACAACCCAGAATCCAATCTGATTTATATCCCGATCGGCTGATTGCTTAGTTTTGTCTGCAATGTCTTGATTTAAGGCTATAACTGATATAACTGAATCTGTAGCTCTCTTAAATAAAGGCTCCTCTGTACTTGAGCCATACTCATCCATCTTGGTACGGAGTTCCAGTGCTGTTTTAACTGCCGCGATTTCTGGTGAATTTCCTTTACCCTGACTAATTAGCTGAACCTGCCTTTTCCAGGGATTGCGGATGCCCATTTGGTTATAATCTTGTTCTATATTCAGCAATTTTTCATGGGCTTTCTTCCAAGCATCCCAATTTTGTTGAAATTCTTTGTAGTTTTTATCTTCCTCTGGGGTATTCGGGATCTTTTCGTATTTTTGAAAGTTTTCGTTGATTTGTTTCCAGGCATTTTGAATTCTAGCTAATGCCTCTTGCCTTTGTGCATTAGTCATTTCGGGATCGAAGAGTAATCGCTCTGATGCCTGAATTTGAGTCTGTCCTTCGTTGATATTCCACAATGCAGTCACACTTGGCAGGCTATCCTCACCGAGGGTATTGATGTGTACACTTAGCCTGGAAACCCCGCTCCACCCTACCCCAGCAAACACGAAGACGAGCAACCCCATCAATATAAAAGCGGTAATTAGCTTTGTTTGTAAGTTCGTGTTGCGAAACATAGTTGTTCTCCTGGCTGTGGCTGGCTATAGCTGAATTAAATTATAAGCTTAAGCACAATGATCGTATTAATATCCATAATTTATCTCCATTGTTAGTCATAAACTACGAACCCCACTGACTGCCATTCACGCTGACATCCCACACCTTAAACTTACCCGTTCAGCTACAGCAAGAAGCTGAAAAATTGGCGACACTCCAAGGCATTTCCCTCTATTGGTTTATCCTCTGGGCTGTAGCCGAAAAAGTCGCTACCCTCAACCAGCGGAATGACGATCGCACTTTTCCTGAAATTACCTATGTGCGCGGCGCTAGCGGCGAATTCGTCCCCGTTTTGCGCGGCAATCGTTTGCGGGTGCAAACAGTAGTCATTGCAGCCCATAAATGGGGTTTTTCGCCAAACAAAATTGCCACTGAGTATGATTTAAATGAAGCTCAAGTGAACGATGTTCTCGCTTTTTACGCGGGCCACTCTCAAAAAATAGATGCCTCTATTGACGCTGAGCAAATTATCGAACCCGTAACTCGTCGGCGTTATTCCCTTGAGGATTTGGTTGAGGCGATCGCGCCTGAGAATATTCATAATGAGATTGACAGTGGAGTTGCTGTGGGGAACGAAGTGTGGTGACACAATATTGCTATTTGTATGGTGCGTCGCTGTGAGATTTTCCTGCTAGTTGAAATAGCTACCGGGAGCGACGCACCCGAAGGTATTACTGTAGGGAACGAATAAAGTTTCCTGTCATACTCACCAAATTGTTTGAATAGTAGTTAACGCTTGAATTTTTGCGTCGCGGGTGACTAACGGAAGACTCAAAGATAAAGCAGTGGCGGCAATAATCCTGTCTGGCATATCAGGAACCGTTGCCCTGTCAATTTGTTGAATAGTTGCCGAGATATTGCGATCCAAAGGTGCTAACATAATCCCCACATTTGGATCGTCTGCAGCATTTAAAACTCGTGTCAGCACCTCCGCTGCCAAACGCCCTCGCTCAATCAAGTAAGAAATTTCTACAATTGTAATTGCGGAAAAGTAGATAAAATTTCCCTCATTAACCGCTTGTTCTAATGCTGTTAATGCTGCTGGCGACAATCTTGGCAGTTCAAAAATGTACCAAATTAGGGTATGGGTATCTGCTACGACTGAGGGCATCAAACAATCTCCCTGGGAAAATTCCCCCACATTTCTTGTCGGGCTTGGGCGATGTCTTCTTCCGTAATATCTACTTTTAAGTCAGCACACAACCCTTTGGCACTCTTTAGGGGTCGTTTAGCCATAGTTTTTTGTTGAAGAAATTCAGCAAAATCTAAAACTTCTTGCTGTCGTTCAGGGGGCAATGCCCGCAACTTATCTAAAACTGCTTGCTCTAAATTCATCGTTTATTGCCCTCCGTAATTACTCTAAAATTATCTTCACGCTTTTACTTACCAAATTCAAAAAATGTGCTTGCAACATACTTACCATATTATATGGTAAATTCCATAAAAAACTAACGCCTCTTGCATCCTAGTTTGAAATAATATTTTTCCGGGTGGAGTGCGCTCGCCCCTAATTTTGTAGGTGCGTCGCTATGAGATTTTCCAGCTAGTTGAAATAGCTAACGCTGGTGCCGCACCCTACGCTATGGCGATCGCCCCAACCAACGTATCAATCTCCGCCTCAGTTGTAAAATAGTGAACACAAGCCCGCACACAGTCAGGAGAAAGGATAGTCCTTACCATAATCCCCTGTTTCTCCAACAAATCGACAAGCTTTTTGTGCGGCATCCCATTAGTTAATCGAAACGAAACCAAACCAGCTTCCGGCGCAGATTTTCGCAAACATTCCACATCGGGAAGTTCCGACAAACGCTCCCAGAGATACTTACTCAAACGGCAGATTTCTGCATACCTTTCCTCGATCGTACCCCATTCATGTTGCAGGGCGATCGCACTCCGCAAACCCGCATACAAAGGATAAGCCGAAGTCGCAATTTCATAGCGCTGCGATCCAGGCTTCCAACCAAGGACTTTAGCATTAGCATCCGTCACAATTCCCCGCCAACCGATAAACACCGGATGCAAATCTGCCAAAGCTTCCGTACTCACATAAAGCCCGCCCAAACCTTCCGGGCCGCACCACCATTTATGACCAGTAAAAGCATAAAAATCAACCCCAGATTCAATCAAAGTTAAAGGCAAAACGCCCACAGATTGAGCCGCATCAACTAACACTCTAACTTTGTGATTCTTTGCAGGCAATTCCTCTCTTCCCCCCCCTTGAATCAGGGACAAATCTTCTTGCCCATCCCCTTGAATCAGGGACAAATCCTTTTGTCGCCCCCCTTGGCAAGGGGGGGTTAGGGGGGGTTCATGACATACTTTCACAATCTCAGCCAAAGGCAAAACTTGGCCCGTATTCCACAAAATGTGACTGATAACCAACAAGCGAGTATTTGGCTGCAAACTATCAGCAATCACCGCCACCGGATCACCTTCATTCAAAGTAGCCGCCAACGGACAAACCGAAACCTCAATGTTGAAACGGCGCTGAAGTTCCATTACACTAGCTACAATGCCGGGGTGTTCGCAATCAGAAAGCAGCAAATGGTCGCCTGCTTTCCAGTCAATGCCCCACAGCGCAATATTGCAGCCGACGGTGACATCTTCAGTCAGGGCGATGGTTTCAGGAGGTACCGCCAACTCTGATGCGATCGCACGTCGCGTCAGCATCGCCTCCTGAGCCACCCAAGCCCCCACCTCCCCCGAAAACGGCCCCCCAAGCTGTACCCGTTTGTAAGCACCATAAATCGCGTCTAAAGCAGGCTCAGGCAGCGGCCCTTGTCCGCCGTAGTTAAAATAAGCTTTATTGGCCAAAGCTGGGAATTGTTGCCGGTGATTGTCCTTTGTCATTTTTTTTGGGGAATTATTGATAGCGTTAATATTGAATAACTAATGCTGTGAATTTTATACCTTTTGCTTGATACTCTATGCCTTGCGAATACTAAATGTTAATAACTGACAAACTACTACTTTCCTATCAACGATGCCATCTCCGAGCATTTTTAGACACCTGCGGAGACTGGAAACAACTAGATCCCCCTAGCGACTTTTTGCTTAAACTGATGCGCGACAGCGCGACATACCAGCAGCAAGCTTTGGAACACGAGACTTACCAACAACCATATTATCCTAGAGGGGATTGGGAAGCCGGCGCGGCTGCTACATTGAGTTTAATGCAGCAAGGAGTCGATCGTATTTACCGAGGAGTTCTGATCCAGAGCGAATTCGGCCAAACCAACGGCCAAACCAACGGCGCAACAACTTCTCTGGTAGGAATTGACAGTCAATATTTCCCAGAATTTGGCGAACTCCCCGAAACTCCGGTTCATCTTTCATCCTCCAATCTTCACTCTTCAAACATTACCCTGATCTGCCGCCCCCATTTATTAATTAAACAGCCTGGACAATCAAAATTTGGCGATTGGAGTTATATTACTGCGGATATTTGGCTTAGCAAGCGACCAAAACAAGAGTATCAAATTATCGCAGCTTTTCACGCCCAAGTTTTAGCTTCCGTGCAGGAAACAATGCCAGAGACTGCGTGGCTGATGCTGCGAAAAAAAGGGCTGTGGTCGGTGAATCTAGACCAGCGAACTCCTCAGATGTTCGATATTTTAGACAACTGCATTCAGATGATAGAAAATCGGGATAAACCAGAGGTGTTCATTTCTCGGCAAAAGTGCAATCTTTGCGGTTGGTATACTATCTGTCACGCCGAAGCCGAATCTATTAAACATCTTTCGTTATTGCCTGGAGTTACTGCCAGCCGCTATGCTAGACTAAAAATTCTCGAAATTAATGATGTAGAATCTCTCGCTAATGCTAGTTCCGAACTGCTTGCTGAGTATCCAGAATTTCCCGACAGAGTTGCTTTTGATGTGGTGCAGCAAGCTCAATCGCACTTGCTAAATCAACCGCTGTTGCGGGAAGAAGGAAGAAGGAAGAAGGAAGAAGGAAGTTCGGCAACGGATTCTGTAACGGATGTAACGGATGTCAGCAAGAAGGAAGAACGAAAAGGGAAGAAGGAAGAAGGAAGGCACGATACGGATTTTGACACGGATACAGGGATTAACGATCGAGAAGAACGTAGAAGTGAGAATTTAGAAGAACTTAACTCATCTGAAATCGTACCAGATATTGTAGACAATATCTTGAATGAGATCGCAGTTGAAGAAGTAAAAATTAGACAAAATAAACCTGCGACATCTTCTATACCTGCGCCAATTCTCCGCAAGAAACCAATTCCCTATTTCCAATCTGTCTTTTTGCCGATCGCCCCAATCGAACTCTACTTTGATATTGAAGCCGAACCAGAGTTAAACTTGGATTACCTCCACGGAGTCTTAGTTGTTGACAGGTACAACAATACAGAAAAATTCCACGGTTTTTTAGCAGAATCAGCAGCAGAGGAAGGTGCAATTTGGGAGCAATTTTTAGAATTAATGTGGGCTTATCCCATTGCTCCTATTTTCCACTTTTGCGACTACGAAGTCAAGACTTTTAAGCGACTGGCTAAACTTTACAATACTCCAGCTTATTTGTGGAAACCCGTGCTGAAACGGTTTGTAGATATTCACAAACAAGTGACGCAAAAAGCGATTATGCCGGTGGAAAGTTACGCACTCAAACCAATTGCCCGCTGGCTGGGTTTTGACTGGCGAGATGCTAAGGCTAATGGTGCTCAGTGCGTCTGCTGGTACGACGATTGGCTCAAAACCGGCGATCGATCGCTCTTGGAGGCGATCGTCCGCTACAATGAGGACGACTGTCGTGCTACTTATGTGGTTAAAGATTGGTTGACCAATTTTTTGCTGAATCATGAGCCGTGATTTTGAGATTTAACGAACAGCGAAGGCGCGAATGGCGCGAAGGAAGAAAGGGAAAAAGTAGATAGGTAATCATGTATTTATTGGTAAAATGCGAAAGCTAGCAAAAGCAACTATATTTATTGTCTGTTTTTTCATGGCAGCAACTGTTGCTATTTGGGTAAACCAGTCAGCCAAATCTTTCGCCGTTACCAAAATAGATTTTATCGGCAGAGCAATATTTCCTACAGGTTCTCCTTTTCAGGGTACGGAAATTGGCGGACTTTCGGGCATTACTTATGATGCCGACAAACAAGTTTATTATGCCATTTCTGATGACCGCAGCAGCAAGGCTCCGGCGCGCTTCTATACTCTCAAAATCAACTTGCAATCTGGTAAGCTGGAAAAAGAGAAAATTACTTTTACTGGTGTCACTACTTTATTAGATGAAAAGGGTAAAAGTTTTTCGGAATTAAGTTTAGATCCGGAAGGGATAGTTTTTACTGGCAATAGCGTGTTTGTTTCTTCTGAGGGAGATGTCGATCGCAACATCAATCCTTTCATCAAAGAGTTCTCCCTCGATGGTAAACTGATGAAAACGCTGGCAATTCCTGAACTGTTTTTACCCGACGACAAAGGCAGTAAAGGCATCCGCAACAATCTATCATTTGAAAGTTTAACTTTAACGCCCGATCGCAAATATCTATTCACCGCTACCGAAAATGCGTTGGTTCAAGATGGCGCTGTACCTTCCCTGGAAACCGGGAGCCCGTGCCGGATTTTGCGCTACGATGCGGTGAGCGGCAATCCCGAAGCATCGTTTCTCTACATCACCGAACCGCTACCCGCTGGTGCAAATCCTGTGGGAAAATTAACTAGCAACGGTTTAGTGGATTTGGTGGCGATCGACGATAACCGCTTGCTGAGTTTAGAGCGTGCTTTCTCCCTGGAAACCGGAGTTACTGTTAAACTATTTGAGATTTCTCTGGAAAAGGGCGATCGTATTGAAGCACTCGAAAGCCTCAAAAGCCGTCTCCGCGAGGTTTCTCCCGCTCAAAAACGCCTGCTGCTGGATTTGGAAACCCTGAAAATTCCCCTAGACAACATTGAGGGGTTGACATTTGGCCCCGCCCTGGCGGATGCTAGCAGAGGTCTGATTTTGTTGAGCGACAACAACTTCAGTCCCCTGCAAGAGACTCAAATTTTGGGCTTTCAAATAAAAGTTCAAAAAACCTCTTGACAAAAGGTGAAGTTATAGGCATAATAGAAATTGTGCCTGAAAAAACGGCAAAACGAGGGACAGTAGTTCAATTGGTTAGAGCACCGCCCTGTCACGGCGGAAGTTGCGGGTTCGAGCCCCGTCTGTCCCGTTCTCTCGTAAATAGAAAGTTTAAAATACACAGTTTAAGCTTTTGGTATTTTATTAATTGAGTAAGGAGGAGCGAAATATGACCGTTACGCTCATTAACCCCTCCCCAGAAAAAACTACACAACGGGTGGTATTATCTAATATCAGTTGGCAAACTTACCAAACCTTATTAGCAGAAGCGGGAGACAAGAGATCCTCGCGTTTTTCGTATTCTCAAGAAGTATTAGAAATTATCATGCCATCAGATTTGCATGAAACTGTTAATTGTTTGTTGAAACAGTTTGTGACTACTTTAAGTGACGAATTAAAATTGAAACGCAAGGGATTTGGTTCGACGACTCTCAACCGTGAAGATTTAAAACAAGGTGCAGAACCGGATTCCTGTTTTTATATCCAAAATGTCGATCGCATTCGCGGCAGAAAAATTAACTTGTCAATCGACCCGCCACCTGATTTAATCATCGAAGTCGATCTCACCAGTCCATCTACTAATCGCTTTACTATCTACAAAAACTTAGGAGTGCCTGAAATTTGGAGATATCTCGGAGAGACTGTACAATTTTTTCAACTTCAAAACGGAGAATATGCAAGCTGTGAATACAGTGGCGCTTTTCCGATTGTTTCTTCAGGAATAATCAATCAATTTTTGCAGATGGCCGAGATGGAGGATGATACGACTATAATTGACGCTTTGCGAGTATGGGTCAGGCAGCAGTTGCGATCGCCCGATCAGGAGCAATAATACTAAACTTAATTTAACTAATTCCTTTCTCCCACAGACGATCGACTCCAAGCAGCGCTCAAAGGTGTTGGAGAATAAACGGGCGCGCTATCTGATAAGTCAAAACTAGAACGATGGGCACGAGGATCGGAATAGCCACTAACAATCCCCATTTGCCAAAGCTAATTTTTTGACCGTCCGATTTGAAGAGGACAATCACAGCGACAATTCCCATCAGTACCCAGAGGCCGCCGAAGCCAATGAAAACTGTATAGCCTGCATCTTGCATTTTCTTTCCCGCTTTTGATAGTAGTCGATCTTTAATGTTAGTTGCAGTCTGTTTCTGCTGACATCTTCTGATAGACCGATCGAACTTATTAAATATGACTCATTTCGAGTTGGGTTGGCAGCGGCCCTGACTTGCGCACTCGATCCGCTGAGTTCGATCGCTCATAATAGTTGCTAAATCCGGCCTTCCCGTCAGCATCAGCCGCCAGTCTGCCCAAATTCCGTACAGCCAATTAGCGATCGCCCCGAGCACTGGTAACTTAGTCACAGCATAAACCCATCCCATACCTAAAATCTCGTAAGTGCGGCGAAAAACCTCCACATTTTTAACCGTCGTACCGTCGGGTAATATCGCGTGAATCCGACCCATCGCCGTTTCGTAGTCGATTCCGCCGTGGGCCTCCGGGTTGTAGCCATCCTCCGCAATATCCACAAACGTCACTAAACCTCGCCCCGCGTCGCGTTTTTTTAAGAAATTAACCTCCCGCACGCACAGAGGACATTCACCGTCGTACAGCAACTCAATCTGCCAAGCAGGGGCAGCAGACTCGGGTGATGGCGCAACAGATTCGGAAAACTCAGTTTTAGCAGCAGACATAGGGAAATATATTTGAATGTCGTCGATCGCACACAAACATTTTACAAGAATTATTTGGTAGCCCTACGACAGTTATTTGTGCTTTAAAAATAGTCCCAAAGGTGAATCCAGTCTGGGCCGCCCGCAATGCTAATATCATCAAGATGCCGTCTGCTGCCTTGCCGGAGACTGTAGCCCGATCGCCTATTATCAAGCAATTCGAGGCAAACCACCTGCCAAGGACAAGTTTTAAGTCGGCAACAAAATATAATAAAATTTGAAGTCTTAAACATCAGCTATTCGCCCAACCAGCAAATCGACCCCAATCTAAAAGCAAAAATCTACATGAATGTCAGAGTCCGTCTAGCCCCCAGTCCCACCGGAAACCTACACATCGGTACCGCCAGAACCGCCGTATTCAACTGGCTGTTTGCCCGCAACCAAGGCGGCAAATTCATCCTGCGGGTAGAAGACACAGACGTAGAACGTTCTAAAAGCGAATACACCGATAACATCCTCGAAGGACTCACCTGGCTGGGTATGAACTGGGACGAAGGCCCGAGTTTTCAGTCACAGCGTCTGGAAATATACCGCCAAGCAGTCCAAACCCTTCTAGACAATGGACTCGCCTACCGCTGCTACACCACGTCGGAAGAACTCGACGAAATGCGGGAAGCACAAAAAGCCAACAAACAAGCCCCCCGCTACGACAACCGGCACCGCAACTTGACAAGCAAAGAGCGCGCAGCTTTTGAAGGCGAAGGGCGACAAGCTGTGATTCGGTTTATCATCGACGACGATCGCACCATCGCTTGGAACGACATGGTACGCGACACCGTAACCTGGAAAGGTAGCGACCTCGGCGGCGATATGGTGATTGCCCGTGCATCCAGCGGCGGCGTCATCGGCCAACCACTCTACAACCTCGCCGTAGTTGTCGATGACATCGACATGGGCATCACCCACGTCATCCGCGGCGAAGATCACATCGGCAATACTCCGAAACAAATATTGCTCTACGAAGCTTTGGGCGCGACAATCCCAGAATTTGCCCACACGCCGCTGATTTTAAACTCCCAAGGGCAAAAGCTTTCTAAACGCGACGGCGTAACCTCGATTTCTGACTTCAAAGATATGGGCTACCTGCCCGAAGCTTTAGTTAATTACATGACTTTGCTCGGTTGGACTCCGCCGGATTCAACGCAGGAAATATTTACACTGTCGGAAGCAGCAGAATTATTTACATTCTATCGAGTCAACAAAGCTGGTGCAAAATTTGATTGGGATAAACTCAATTGGCTTAACAGTCAATACCTGCACAAAATGCCAGTGCCGCAATTGACAGATTTGCTGATACCTTATTGGTGGCAGAAAGGCGGTTATGAGTTTGATTCGGAGGCAGACCGCCCCTGGCTCGAACAAATAGCTGCTTTAATCGGCCCGAGTCTCGTTCGCTTAACTGATGCTGTGGATATGTGTAAGGTATTCTTCTCCACCACGGTGGAATACGAAGAAGAAGCACTCGCACAGTTGCAGCAAACAGGGGCTGCACAGGCTTTACAAGCAGTTGTAGAAGCGATGGAAAGTCATTCCTCCCTGACATCAGCGGAAGCTCAGAAAATCACTAAAAAGCTCAGTAAAGAGAAAAATCTTAACAAAGGGCTAATTATGCGATCGCTCAGAGCCGCTCTGACAGGTGCAATGCACGGCCCCGACCTGATAGAATCTTGGGTAATCCTTCACCAGCGGGGGACGGCTAAAACCCGCTTGCTTGATGCCATTAGCAACTTGAATTTGCCGGCTGTTGGTGTCGCGGCCGAAACTCCTACCCCAGAACAGCAAAACGCGGAAACTGCAACCGAAACTTCTGTCGCACAACAGCCGGCAGCGTCCGTTTCACCAGCCGAAATACCAACTTCAGCACCAGAGCTTTCAGCAGTCGAAATATCGGCTCCTGAAGCAGTGGCGGCGCCCGTTTCAGCAGTCGAAATACCGACTTCAGAAACAGGCGAAGTGTCGGCTCTTGAACCAACCGACGGGGAGGTTGCAGCAGTCGAAATACCGGCTCTTGAAACAGCAGCAGCAGCAGTTGAAATACCTGCCGCCAACCAGCAAAAAACTATTGCGAGTGGAGAAATGACTTCATCAAACGAACCAGAAACAACCGTTATCATCACCGACATTCCTGCCGGAAATGAAGCAGACAGTTCGCTCGGTACAACAAAAGTTATAATTACCGACGAACCGCCAAGTCAGACCCAGCAGATCAAAGAACAAATTATCTCAATTTTGTCCGAGTTTCCCGCTTACATCGGCAGCTTTTACGAGCAATACAAAAGTCCCCTGACTGTTATCGGTGTAATTGTAGCCTCGATTATCTCTTTGAAAGTGCTTTTGGGGATAATAGATGAACTCAACGACATCCCCCTGCTAGCACCCACATTCGAGCTAATTGGTATCGGATACACCGGGTGGTTTATCTACCGCTATTTGCTGCGATCGTCCAACCGGCAACAATTAGGTCAAGAAATTCAAGCCTTGAAAGAACAAATTTTAGGCAAAAAATCCTAAACTTTTGCTGTAATTTGTTGAATTATTACCCGACATTGACAACTTTAAATAAGTTGTTAGTGTCGGGTTTTTAAATGACTAATGACTAATAATTGATAACTAAACCCCAGCAGCAGTAAAAGCCGCCCAATAATAAGGATTGGCAAAAGGATAAGGTTTGCGGTTGCGGATTTGCTGCAAAGAAGCCTCCGCAATCAGGCGAGAACTTTGAGAAAGCCGATCGAACATTTGCGAAATTTGAGGTTGGAAATCCGCCAGCAACACCTCCAATTGCTCGCCAGTCAAATCCCGCAGCCACCTTTGAGCGTCCGCCAGCGCGATCGCCGCATCTCCCACCTGCAACCTAGGAAACCGTCCGAGATTTTCATAAAACTTGCTCGTCAGCAGCAGCGTAGAAACATCGTTCACTTTCCAAAGACTGCTGACCACACTAGACGTGCCAGCATACAACAAGCCCGCCGACAAACCGACAAAATCTCCTCCAGCACCGCTAACTCCGCCGGCGGCAATTTCGCAACCCGATAAAGTAACTAAAAAATATTGCCGAAAATCCAAATTAAAAATTTCCTCCAAACTCAGAGACTCATTCCTAAAAAACACGCCAGATTTCAGCGGCAAAGCCAAATTCAGCAAACTCAAACAAGAAAAATGAGCACATTTTTTCTGCTGCAACTGCCCTATTGGCTGGGGGAAATCCTCATTATTAGTAGACATTCCTAGGGAAAAAGCCTCTTTAATTGCGGGCTTCTGGCGCACAACTTCTGCACTAGAAAAATACTGGGAAATATTGCCGATTTCAATGTTGCTGTAGAACGAATCTCTGGTGAAAGTTGGAACTGCCAAAAGGTGTTGCAAACGGGGTCTGTACCGACCAATAGCTGCTTCGCGCGCACTTTGTCTCAACAGCAATAGCTGACAGCTAGGAGCATAGCGAATTCCTCCAGCAAATCGATCGATCAAATAAGCAGCAGGCGCTGGAACCTCGCCCAAAGCCGAACTTTGAGCAAAATCCGAAACGCTGTGAGTCTCCAGATCGAAACCGCTGCGATCGCTCAACCCAGACCTAAAAATTCCCCCGCCGTCCTCAAACCCGTCTCTCACCCCCAGAGGCAAAGCGTGGAGCGGCAAAGCGTGCAAAAATCGGTGCGGCACAAAAATCAGCCGATCGCAATTCTCTGGAATCAGCGCCACCACTCGATCGATTTCCAGCAGCGCGGCCAAGCGTTTGAGGCGAGCCGGGAGATGATTGATCCAGCGACCTTTTTGTTCGGAATAAGCGCTGAGATACTCCTGGGCCCAACTTTCGGCAGCCAAAGCATTTGCCGGCGAACACAGGTGAACGGCCGGATATTGTGCACTCTTGACCACCACAAAAGCAACTAGCACCTCCCCCAAACTCCCCCACACCACAGCAGCACAATTGGCATCAGGCAACAATTGGCGAATTTGCTCGAAAGCGATCGGTTCAACTTTGCGAGCTAGGCTGAAGAAAGGGTCGTTTGCCTGCACCTCCCGAGCAATCAACCCATCAAACTGCCGCCACAATTGATTTAAGTACACGAAGTCGGAGTTCGGGAGCAAACAAGCGCTGTTTAAACCTTGGCTGTCGCCTTCTGAAATCAAGGTAGTGCTCGGCTCGATCTCTCGCTGTTCTTGGTGCCGCTGTTCCCTGGCTATTTCAAGTTGCAGCGACTCCAACTCGCTTCGCACCGCTGCGGGAATTTCGGCTTTCGGAGTCAAGTGGCATTTAACAAGTAGTTCTACCAAATTCCGATTTTTGTGGCGTTCGGTGTATTCCAGGGCCTTAGCGCAATACTCAGGTTGGCTGGCGCCGAGATCCAGGCAAACTTGCACCAGGCATTTATAGAGTCCAGCCCAGGTGTGGGTTAATTTGACTTTTGCGGTGCTTGTCACATCGCCCAAATCGGTCACATCAACCTCTGGTTCGGATCGCAAGAATTCAACAGTATCGACAGCAGCAGTAAAAACGCCGTAGGCGCGAAGCAACTCGCCTCGAACTCGGTAAGCTTGACCCAAATAAAATAAAATTTCAGCCCAGCGGTGAGGATAGGTTTCGCGAGTGTAGACTTCGGCGGCACGGTGATAGCAGCCGATCGCACTTTCCAGGTGGGACGAGTTTTCCGTCTTCGTCAGTTCGGAAAAAGCCCTACCGAGATAAATTTGCAGCATTGCCCAGCGCTTGGGAGATCCCTGTCTGGTGTAGACTTGGCCGGCATTTTGATAGCAGGCGATCGCGCTTTTGAGGTTGCGGTTTTTTTCCCCTTTCAGGTGTTCGCAGAAAGCGCGGCCGAGGTAGGCACACAGCATCGCCCAGCGTTCGGGAGATTTTTGGCGGTTGCAAAACAGCAAAGCATTTTGATAGCAGGCGATCGCCATTTCCATATTTTCGGCTTTTTCCCCTTTCAGCCGGCGACTGTAGATCCTACCGAGGTAAGTTTGGATCGAAGCCCAGGCTTCTGGAAATTTGATGCGGGTGTAGACTTGTAAAGCATTTTGATAGCAGGCGAGCGCCATTTCCACATTTTCCACGGGATCGCCTTTGATGCGATCGATAAACACCCTGCCCAAATTCCTTTGAGTCGTCGCCCACTGCAGCGGAAAAGCTTCCTGAGTCCGCACTTGCAAAGCTCTCTGATAGCAGGTAACCGCGTATTCGAGATTTTCGGCTCGGTTGCCCCGCAGGAACTCGCAGTAAGCATTTGCCAAATTATTTTGAGTCGTCGCCCAGCGCCGGGGAAACAGCTTGCGGTTGTAGACTTGCAAAGCATTGTGGTAGCAAGCGACAGCCAATTCCAGATTTTGGGCTTTGCTGCCCCGCAGGCGGCGGCTGTAAGCGCGGCCGAGATTGTTTTGAGTGCTCGCCCACTCTTCCCCGAAAGTTTCGCGGGTGCGAACTCGCAGCGCGTTTTGATAGCAGGCGATCGCCTGTTCTAGATTTTCTGCCGGATCTCCCCTGAGGCGCTCGCTGTAAGCGTTGCCCAGATTGTTTTGCAGCGTTGCCCACTGTTCCGGGTACTGTTCGGGAGTGCGCACTTGTAGGGCATTTTCAAAGCAAGCGATCGCCTGTTCGATATTTTGAGCTTTATCACCTTTGGGGCGATCGCTGTAAGCGTTGCCCAGATTGTTTTGCATCACCGCCCATTCTTGGGGAAAGTCTTTGCGGGTAAACACCTTAGCAACTGTTTCGTAACCGGCAATTTCGATTTCCAAGTTATTAGCCTTGCTGCCGAGGGGAAACCGCCCAATTTTGTTGCTCAGATTGCCGATTAAAGCTGCAATGCGCCTTGTCTCGGATTCTTTGGCAGCAGAAAACACCAAAGTAGCCCAGTGGCGCAGCAGTTCTGCAAAATTCTGGTCGAGTTTGTCTAAATTGTTTGTCAGCAGCGAGTACAGGTGCTGCGAATCAGCGCCGCGCGCCACTGCCTGCAATACTTCTGCTAAAAAAGTCAGATATGCTGCCCCGGTTGCGGGCAATTTATAATTGCCCTTTGCAGCTTCTAAGGGTGCGATCGCCTTTTGGAAAAATTTTGCAGCTTTCAGCAAACTTTCTCGCGTCAGTGCCGGTTCTTCCAAATAAAGCGTTTGCACGAACCCAAAGTCGATCGACTTTGGGTTCGTTCTCAAAATCAAATCTATTCCTGAGTCCCCAGGATTTTCCAGCAGCGCTTGGAGCATATTAACATCTGTTTTGCGACGCTGTTCGTCCATCGTGCATTCCGCCAAACTATTAACCATAGGAGCGCTGCTTCCGTGCAACCAAGTGAACTACCCACCGCTAAATCGGAATACCGAATATAGTAGGGGCTTATGTACTCATAGGCGAGTGCCTCAGCTTGGACTTTCGTCTCAGCTTTGGTCTTACCTCGCCTTCTAAAGCAGAGACGGCTGCACCTTACGCCTTTAGTATAGTGATATCTTCTGCTATCATACTTATCGCTCCGTTCGCCTCCCGATCGCGATGATCGGTCGCACAGTTAGGACAAGTCCATTCCCTCGCATCTAAGGGCATCTCGGTCATTTGATGGAAACAATTAGAATATAGTTTAGAACTGGGAAACCATCTATCAATCTCAAGTAAGTTCCCGCCTTTGCGTTCCAACTTGTAGGCTAAGAAGTTGGTAAAAGTTCCCAAACCTTCATCTGATATTGGTTTCGCCAAATTTGGATTGCCAACCATGCCCAATACATTAAGGTTTTCTACTATGACTGCGAGGCTATCGCTGACCAATTTATAACTAAGTTTATGTATAAAATCTTGCCGCGAACTCTCAACCCGTTCGTATACCTTGGCAACAACTTTTCTATATTTGTACCTAGAATTACTTCTTGTCTGCTGGCGCCTTAACTTTTGCTGCTGGCGCTTCAAGTTCTTCTTGTGCTTGGCAAAATGCTTGGCATTGTCATGTTTAGATACTTTTTTGCCCTCGTTGACAATACCAAAGTGTTTCAATCCTAAATCAATGCCATAAATCCTACCTTCTTTTGTTGTCTGGTTCTCACCCTCAATTTCACTCTGTATAGATGCCAGATATTTCCCTGAACAATTTTTACTAATAATTAATGTCTGGATTTTACCCTCAATTAATTTATATATTTTGGTTTTACTATTCCAATACTGCCGAGAATCTTGACATTGTTTCCTCCAAAATAGGAGGATCGACGATACTTAAATGACTGTTTTCCCTCCTTAAATTTGAATTTAGTAAACCCAGCAAATGTATAAAAAAAAATTGTAGGTCGCGGTTAAGGTAAGCGCATTAGCTGGCAAAAATTGGCTGCAACACTCATCTAACCATGCACTGCCATCGGATTTTTTAGCAATAAAAAGTGTGTTGAGCCTGGAGCAGCAAAGTTTTTTACGAGTTGTCTTATAAACTTCAATTGATTTATTTAGACCAGAATTCCACCACCAACGCGCACAACCCAAAGTGGGAACTAATTGTATGTGTTGATTTTGGGTAGGATATAAACGAACTTGGATAGCTTTGTGTAGCAATCAACATCACCTCTTTGGTTCTTCTATTCTCTCACAATATACAGTTGATGAGCAAAGAATTACGGAAAAATTGGGTGACGGCGATTGCATTTTTCCTCTCTTGAAAGCTGTCCCAATAATTGCTCAAAGATGCAATGGTCGTCACCCGCCCTTCCCACTAAACGGAGTAGGGTGATAGTGGGAAGCCCGCAAAATAGTTAAACCAGGATTCACAAGTCCCAACAGACACGCGGATAGCGCAACTAGCACCTAGAATCACTAATAGTATTATGTTGCGCGCTGCTATTAAGTAAAATCCCGGTAAAAAGCGCCGTCAGTCTGTCGGGGCGGTTTTCATATCGTTTCCGGTTGCATCAATATTGTTCAAATATCCAAATGTCCAAACAGTAAACAGTCAACACTCATGAGGAGTGCAACCGGAATTGATATCACAGACAGTTATAAATTTAACAAACCCGCCCCGACAGATTTGCAGCGGGACGGGTTTACTTTTACCCCGATCGGACTTACGCTAAGAAACCCGGTTTCTGGGAAACTCTTGGGTTTAGTAACGAGAAATCTCGAAAGAAACCCGGTTTCTGAGGAAGAGTGTGTCCTGGACTAAGTGAGTTATCTAGGATATGGCGCGAGATTCAGCGCTACAGCTAACAAAAATCAACTAACTAGATTTACTGTACCGCTTGAGAGCGCAGCGCTGATTCCACAGCCAGCAGAGCTCGATCGACTTCAGCGGCAGTGACAATCAGCGGCGGGACAAACCTCAGCACTTTCGGCCCTGCGGGAACCAACAAAACTCCTGCGGCGATGGCAGATTTGACAATATCAGCGGATGTAAGTTCGATGTCAGCCTGCAATTCCATCCCAACAATCAAACCCCAGCCGCGCACTTCGGCAATTAAATGCGGATATTCGGCCGCCAACTTGTTGAGCCCTGCTTTCAACTGTTCCCCGCGCTGCTGCACGTTTTCCAGAAGGTTTTCCCGTTCTAAAGTTTGGCAAACGCACAAAGCTACAGCGCAAGCAAAAGGATTGCCGCCGAAAGTGCTGGCGTGGCTTCCCGGTTCAAATACATCGCAGGAAGATTTGCACAGCATAGCGCCGATCGGGATACCGCCGCCCAATCCTTTCGCAGACGTAAAGATATCCGGTTCAATGCCGAGGTTTTCGTAGCCCCAGTATTTGCCGCTGCGTCCCATCCCGACTTGCACTTCGTCGAGAATGAGCAAAATGCCTTTTTCGTCGCAAATTTCCCGAATTCGCTGGAAGTAGGCGATATCTCCGGGGCGAACTCCGCCTTCGCCTTGCAGCGCTTCCAGCATAATTGCTGCTACTTGGCGTTCGTCTTTGTCGAGTTGGTCGATCGCACTTTCGATCGCACTAATATCGTTGTAGGGCACGTAGTGAAATCCCGGCATTAAGGGACTAAAACCCTTTTGGTATTTAGGCTGTCCCGTGGCCGTAATTGTCGCTAAAGTCCGCCCGTGGAAACTCGCAACAGCGGTAATGATGGTCGGATTCGAGATATTTAATTTTTCGTGCGCGTACTTGCGGGCGAGTTTAATTGCTGCTTCATTAGCTTCCGCACCGGAGTTGCAAAAGAAGGCTCTGTCCGCGCAAGAATGGTCTACAAGCCACTTCGCCAGCTCGCCCTGTACGGGGATGTAATAAAGGTTAGAAACGTGGTGTAGGGTCTGAATTTGCTGAGTTACCGCTGCAATCATTGCCGGGTGGGCGTGTCCCAGAGTGCAGGTAGCAATACCAGCCACAAAATCGAGATATTCGCGGCCCTCGGTATCCCAAACGCGGCAGCCCAGGCCCCGTTCTAGGGCGATCGCAAAACGCCCGTAAGTTGTCATTACATAGCTGTCGAAGCTCTCAGAACTGAAGGGACTGGCTTCGGCTTGCACGGTTGGTTCTTTTAGTAAGGTTTCTGGACTCACGAATCGCTCCTTAACACATAATATGCAGACCTCGATTGTACGGTAAAAATCCAGGTTAGCGGTGCAGGCTGTTAGTTTTGTCATAAAATCATAACAGTAACAACAATTAATCCCTCACAAATCTACTGATGAGTTATTACATTTCTCCTAACTTTCTCGATAAAGTTGCGGTGCACGTCACTAAGAACTTTTTAAATTTGCCCGGGGTAAGAGTTCCCCTAATTTTGGGAATTCACGGCCGTAAAGGAGAAGGCAAAACTTTTCAAACCGAACTGGTTTTTCGGCGGATGGGCTTTGAACCGGTGATGATATCTGGTGGGGAATTAGAAAGTCCGGATGCAGGAGATCCGTCGCGTTTAATTCGCTTGCGCTACCGGGAAGCGGCGGAGCAAATTCGCGTGCGCGGCGAGATGTGCGCTATCTTTATTAACGATTTGGATGCTGGTGCTGGCAGGTTCGATACTACTACTCAATATACTGTCAATACTCAGATGGTCAATGCGACTCTGATGAATATTGCTGATAATCCAACTAACGTGCAGTTACCGGGAAGTTATGACAGTACGCCGCTGCACCGAGTGCCGATTATTGTCACTGGAAATGATTTTTCTACGCTATACGCGCCGCTGATTCGCGACGGGCGGATGGAAAAGTTTTATTGGGAACCCAGCCGGGATGATAAAATTGGGATTGTCGGGGGAATTTTTGAGTCGGACAAATTGTCAAAAACCGATATTGTGGCGTTAGTGGATAATTTTGCCGATCAGGCGATCGACTTTTTTAGTGCTTTGCGATCGCGCATTTATGACGAACAAATCCGCGAATTCATTCACAAAGTAGGAATCGAGCGAGTTTCCAAGCGTTTGGTAAACACTTTGGAAGCAGCGCCAGATTTCCACAACCCGAATTTCAGTCTCGCTCATTTAATAGAAATGGGCAGTTTGATGGTGGGCCAACAAAAGCGGATTAAGGAAATGCGCTTAGTAGATGAATACAACCAATCGCGGCTGTTTAACGTTAAAGGAACCCCCAATGCCCCTGCTGCTGCGCCAACGCAAAGTCAATTAAACGATCCGTCATCCAAATATTATAAGGCTTACGATGAGCCAAGTTCTGAAGGTGGTAACGGTCATGCAGCGCGACTGAGTTCCGAGGTATTAGAACAAGTAAAACAGTTGTTAGCAAGAGGCTGCAAAATTGGTATGGAATATGCAGATAATCGCCGATTTAAAACTGGTTCTTGGCAAAGTTGCGCGACGATTAACAGTGCACAGGAAAAAGATGTGGTTGCATCTTTAGAAACTTGTTTGGCGGAACATGGCGGCGAATACGTGCGACTGATTGGTATCGATCCCAAAGTCAAGCGGCGGGTAGTTGAAACAATTATTCAGCGGCCAGAAAAGTAGTTCAATTAGGGTGCGGAATGCCCACCTGAAAATTCCAGTAATGCGCGCTTGAAAAGTTAACGTAGGGTGCTCTTCGGCGCACCTTACAAATTTAAATTAAATTATCCAAAAATTTATCAAAAGTTGCCCGATCGGGCATAGCACCTTGAGCACCCACTTTAGTTGTGCACAGAGCGCCCGCTGCAGCGCCCCACCGCACCGCCTCTGACAAGGACAGACCGGCATCTAATGCGGAGGCCAACCCGCCGTTAAAAGCATCGCCAGCAGCCACAGTGTCGATCGCCTCCACAGCAAAAGCCGGTACAAAAAACGTTTCATCCGCAGTAACAGCAACAGCCCCGCGATCGCCCAATTTGACAATAACATTCTTGACACCGCGCTCCTGCAAGTGTTTGGCCGCTACAATCGCTGTTTCCGTGTCATTCACCCGAAAACCGACTAACTGGCCCGTTTCCACTTCATTCGGCGTGATAATGTCAATTAGCGGATAAAGTTCCAGTGGCAAATCCGCCCTAGCCGGTGCTGGATCGAGAATAACTCGCACCCCCGCTTGACGAGCAGCTTTCGCAGCTTTCTGCACAACTTCCAGGGGAATTTCTAACTGTAATAGCACAGATGTAGCTGCTGTTAACAGTTTTTTGAGACGTTCTAGATCTGCTTCAGCGACATTGTTATTAGCGCCCGGAATCACAATAATATTATTTTGACCTGTCTCGTCTACAGCGATAATTGCCACTCCTGAATGAGTGTTTGGGTCTATTAATACATTGTCTGTATTTACACCATAAGATTGTAGATTTGTCAATAATTCTTCAGCAAATTTATCTTTGCCGACGCGACCGATGATGTGGGTGGAAGTGCCGAGACGGGCGGCCGCGACGGCTTGATTTGCTCCTTTGCCGCCGCCGGCTGTGAAAAAACTGCTACCGATGATAGTTTCCCCTGGCTGCGGCAACCGGGGAGTTTTTGCTGCTAGGTCGATGTTGATACTGCCGAATACGATAATGGTCATAATTTAAATTGGGAATTGGGCATGAGGCATGGGGCATGGGGCCTTATAGAATTGGGAATGGGTAATGGTAGCAACTCGCAAATAACCCATAACGAATAGACATCTCCCATAATTATCGTGGAACAGGCAGGATGCTTGTTCAAATCCTGCTTTTAGGAGAAAAGTCTAATAACAACAAATAACAACAGTCAACGGCCAAAAAACAACAGCTAACAGCCAACAGTCAACAGCCAACAGTCAACAGCCAACAACCAACGGCCATCAAACGTGCTAGAACAGTTATGGTCTCCACCGGTCAATTCAATGGCTGCAATTACTCTCGATCGCAATCCCTGTGTCCTGCTAGTTGAAACAGACGAAGTTCTCGCCGGACACTTGAGTCTCGACTTAAAATCCTCCGGCTACGAACCGGTAGTGGCTTCTAATACCGCCACAGGCCAACATTTAGCTCATGAATTGCAGCCAGCTTTGATTGTAATCGATCGGATACTTGGTCCTGAGTCGGGGCTGTCACTGTGTTCTTACCTCAGAAGTATTGGCAATCGGGTGCCGGTGCTGCTATTGGTCGGTCGCGATACAGTTGACGATCGCGTAGCTTGTCTGGAAGCTGGCGCCGATGATTATTTTCTCAAACCTTACCGCACTGAGGAGTTTTTGCAGTTGGTGCGCTTGTATTTGCAGCCGGATAACACCAGCAACGAACAATTGAGGTTTGGCGATTTAGTTTTGGATTTGGCCTCTAGGCGGGCCCTGCGCAACGGACGGGCGATCGACCTGACGATGAAGGAATTTGAGCTGCTAAAGTATTTGATGGAACATCCCCGCGAGGTTTTGACTCGGGAACAAATTCTGGAAAATGTTTGGGGTTACGACTTTTTGGGCGAGTCGAATGTGATTGAGGTTTACATCCGCTATCTGCGCCTCAAGATTGAAGATGAGGGCGAAAAGCGCTTGATTCAGACGGTGCGCGGTGTTGGCTACGTGATGCGCGAATCTTGAAGCAGTCTGTTGACTGTTGACTGTTGACTGTTGACTGTTGACTGTTGACTGTTGACTGTTGACTGTTGGTTAGTTCCTATGTCCAATTGCCAATTCCCAATCTAAAATCTAAAATCTAAAATCATTATGAATTATTTAGGTAATTTGCTGAGTATTGCGGTAATTCTATTTTTGCTGGGATGTTCGCCGACTTTACCTGTTGCTAATACTGGTGCTACTGGTATTTTGGCGTCGCAGTCTCCGACGGCGACAACATCGGGTCAAGTGCTGCCTGTTTCTGCTAGAGCTCGGATAGCCGATCGCCCGTTAGCGGAGTCATCGAAGAGGATTGAACTCGAAGTGGCGAAAACTGTCGAACAACAGGCTATGGGTTTAATGTACAGAACTTCTTTGCCGGATGACAGAGGAATGCTGTTTGAGTTTAAATCGGCGCGGCAGGTCAATTTTTGGATGAAAAATTGCAAGATTTCTCTGGATATGATTTTTCTGCGGAATGGGGTGGTTGAGGCGATCGAAGTTTCTGCACCTCCTTGTACTGCCGATCCTTGTCCTACCTACGGGCCCAACACTGTTGTCGATCGAGTTATTGAACTCCGGGGCGGGCGAGCTGCTGAACTCGGTGTCAAAGTGGGCGATCGTATTGAAATCGAGTTTTTCCAGTAAAACTACGGATTGTTTCAGTTGGCGATTGTATAGGGGCTAGAAACCTGGTTTCTTGCGATATTTCTCGTTACTCAACCCTAAATTTCCTAGAAACCCGGTTTCTGAGGTCAACCTGCCTCAGCGAACTAAGTTTTGAGGTTGTAGTCTGAAACCCTTATTCTCCGGTTGGCAATCAAAAAATGTCCAAACTGTTGTTCTAGTAAAACCTGCACGCCAACACAATCCCCCGGTTTCCATCCCCCAGAGATCCGCCTGCCTTCGGAATACCCGATAAAATTTAGAAACTTTACAAATATTGATTAAATTTGTTAAAATTTTAATGTAAAATTCAATACAAACACCAACAGATTTGCTACGATGTCGATCTCAGCCAGTCTGGAGTTGAGCTTGTTTGCGGAAGCTGTAGATAGTTGGTCGCGGGTATGAGACGAGTCAGCGATTCGTTACCAATCCTGAGAGACGATACTCAGCCTCAAGAGGTAGCTGGACGAAAAGAAATTCTCTGGGACTTCTGAACTTCGAGCTAAATCTACTAAACCTATCGGAAGTAAAATGCTACAAGCCAAGTTATTTGGCAAAGTTAACTTCTGGTAGCAGGTTGGGGTTGAATCGAAATATCTAACCAATGTTTCGGAAGTAGATTTGCGGATTCTGCATTTGGGCAGATGAAGTTAAACTCTGAACCTGGTTTATTAGTTTTAGGTAGCAGAATTTATTCCGATTCGCGCTGCAAAGATGCCGAGGTATTCAGTTTAGATTCGATCGCGCTGGCAGCAGCAAAAGTGCAAAACCTTTAGCTTTTTGGAAAAGGTTGGCTTTATAGTCGCACTCAGCATTACATTTGGCAGTTTCAACTGCCAATACTGTTAAAACAGTTATCGACGGTTACAAGACAGATTTAAAACTGGCTTATTACTAATCACAAAACATCAGGTTCCCATTAGAAAATGGTGTCCTATACTTAGAGGTGAAATCAGATGGCATCCGCTACATACACTCGATTAATTCGATTTTTACAAGAAGATTTGGCAATTTCTCCCGCGTCAATTGCTGTCGCCGAACGTGGCGGTGACAAACAGCGCCAGCGCGATAAAGACCCGAATTCCTTGCCGATGGTTCTGTGGCAATACGGTTTAGTCACTCTCGAACAGTTGGATAAAATCTTTGATTGGTTATCCGAAGCATATTAAAAGGATTTTAGATTTTAGAGAGAATCCAAAATCCAAAATCCTTTAACAACTGAGATTAGGATTCAGCCAAGAATTTGGCAGCAGCGGCAACGCCGGCACCAGGAGTATAGCCTTCATGGCCCAATTCTCGCAAAACCGCCTCTAAAGAGGAAATTGCTGCTAGGATATCGCGATCGGACACAAAGCCCAAATGGCCGATTCGGAAGATTTTACCTTTCAAATGGTCTTGTCCGTCGGCCAGAGCAATGTCAAATCTTTTTCTCATCAACGTCCGCACTTTTTGAGCATCTACCGATTCGGGTGTCATAACCGAGGTAATCGCAGGGCTGGCGGCATCGTCAGCGGCAAACAAGGGCAAACCTAAAGCTTTTACAGCAGCGCGAGTAATTGTCATCAACCGTTTGTGCCGGGCGAAAACGTTTTCTAATCCTTCGGCTTTCATCATCTGCAATGTTACTTGCAGCGCAAAAAACATATTGACCGGCGGAGTAAAAGGAGTGGTATTTTTGGCAGCTTCTTTGCGGTATTTGCCCAAATCTAAATAATAGCGGGGCAGTTTCGCAGTTTTGTAAGCTTCCCAAGCTTTGGGACTGACGGCCACAAAACCCAAACCCGGGGGAATCATGTAAGCTTTCTGAGAACCTGAAGCAATGACATCGATGCCCCAAGCGTCCATCGGAATATTCACAGCGCCTAAGCTAGTGACAGCATCGACCATAATTAAAGCTTCACCGTGGGCTTTAACGTGGCGGTTGATGGTTTCGAGGTCGTTGAGGACGCCGGTGGAGGTTTCTGAGTGGGTGATGATGACAGCTTTGATTTGCTTCTCTGTATCTGCTTCGAGTTTTTCGCGGAAGTGTTCGGGGTTTAAAGGTTGGCCCCACTCAGCTTTAATAATTTCGGCGTTTAAACCGTAAGCTTCGGCAACTTCAGCCCAACGTTCACCAAATTTGCCGTTAGTACCGACTAAAACTCGATCGCCCCCACTCAGGAAATTAATTATCCCTGCTTCCATCGCCCCGGTACCGGAAACGGTTAAACTCAGCACGTCGCTGCTGGTTTGGTGCAACCATTTGAGATTTTCGGTACATTCTGCAAAAATCGCGTCAAATTCCTTGCTGCGGTGACCCATCGGGTGTTTTGCCATCGCTAACAATGCCGCTTCCGGCACCGGCGTCGGGCCGGGAATCATCAGCATTAATTTGTTGTCCATGATATTGTCCTAACTTTTCCTGTGGGAGTTATATAGAATAAATCAAATACGATACGTCACGTCGCTACTCTAAGTTTTTTAACTTTTAACTCCCTTGTGGTTAATTTCATTTAGAGACCAGCGATGTTCTACCGCTAAGTTCGATCGCTCGCAGCTTTGTTCTAATTGCTTTTGAATGGCAAGGGCTTTGCGCAGGGTAATAATAAGTTGGTGAACTTGTTGCTGCTGCGGCGATTGTGGACTGACAGCAAACATCGTTTTGCGTTCTAACAATTGAAGTAGCAATTCATAATGAATGTACGAAGGAAGGGGGATTGGCTCCATGAAAGCTAACATACCTCAGCGAACCGACACCCCATTGCAATTGCATGAGGCATCACAGGTGAACATTAGATGCCCGATTGTTTATTTGTTTTCTCACCGTACAAAAACCCCTGCTTTGCCGATCGAATATTCGGGGCTGGGTGCGTTGGACACGCTAAATCTTGCGATCGACAGGCTTACAGAATAGATTTAATTGCTTTCTGGCAAAATATTTCTATGCAATGTAGCTTTGAGTGCTATTTCTTTTTTACAGTAGCGCTTGAGTCGATGCAGGCTAGAAATTCTCATTATTTACCTACTTAATCACTTTTTATCAGAATTAAGGGTTGCTTGTCAAGCGGTCTCGCCTTTCACAGACCCGGATGCGCTTCCACAAGGGAGGCTAAAGCGACGCCTGGATCGGGCTGTTTGACCAGAGATTCGCCGATGAGGACGGCTTCTGCTCCGGCGCTGGCAAGTTGAGTTAGGTCGTCGGGAGTGTGGATTCCTGACTCGCTGACGATGAGGATGCCTTTTGCTTGGATTTCGGTTTGGCGGGAGGCTAATAGTTGGCTGGTGGTTTCTAGGCTGACGGAAAAGTCTGCTAGGTTGCGGTTGTTGATACCGATCAGGTTGACGCCTTCTAAGGTTAATACTCGATCGAGTTCTTCGAGAGTGTGAACTTCTATTAAAGCTGTCAGGCCCAAAGTCTTGACAATTTTGACAAAATATTGTAAATCTTTGTCAGATAGAATGGCGGCGATTAACAAAACAGCATCAGCGCCGTGAATCCGGGCGAGATAGATTTGGTAGGGATAGATAATAAACTCTTTGCAAAGCAGGGGTAAATCGACGGCGGCACGGATTTTAGCTAGGTTTTCAAAGCTGCCTTGAAAGAACTTTTCATCGGTGAGTACGGAGATGCAGCTAGCGCCGTTTTGTTGGTAAGCTAGGGCGATCGCCACTGGGTCGAAATCTTCGCGAATTACGCCTTTGCTGGGGGAAGCTTTTTTGACTTCGGCGATGATAGCGGGTGTGGTTTGGCCGTTTTTAAGGGCGGCAAGAAAGTCGCGAGTAGGCGGTGCGAAGGGGAGTTTTTTGTGAAGTTCGGATAACGGGGTGCGATCGCGCTTTTGGGCCACTTCAGCTTCTTTTTGCCAGACGATTTCTTCGAGGATGTGCTGGGGTTCGGCGTCGGGTACGGCGATTTGGTAGCTGAGGTAGAGTACGGAGACTGATGTGCTGGGGGGACGACGGCGGATTTGAAGCATGATAGGGGGATAAAGGGCGATCGTAACAAGTTTCAACGTATTATATAATGGTTTACGATTAATCAAACAGAAACAAACCCGGATTTACATGAAAAAAAATTCCCAAAGCCTCAGCTTGTTTTTTGCTAATTTCTAGCTGACCGTTAACGATTTCAGTTGCCGTCTCAACTGTGCCAAGAATTTCTACTAAATCTGCTAGTTCTAAACTTCTAGCATCCATTAAATTAAGAAGTCTTGAGTGGGGACTTGAAGCATTCAGTTGATAGTGAATTTCTTCATAGTCCTCAATTAGTTTGACTAAAAGTTCTAAGAGAGTATCTTCTTCGGGACTTAGATTTTTCCGAGAGAGCAAGTCTTCAACTATTTCTAAAAAAGTCTCGTTTTCATCTTCATTTTTGATAATTCGAGGTTGATATTGAGATAGCAGGCTGCTGTACCTGTCGGAGTCAAAAGTAAGGGTCATTTTTCCAGTTTTCTTTGTCATATTCTGCATTAGTCAAAATGTACTTGATATAAACAATCTGCTTTTGATAGTTAAGACTTACGATTAAGCGATAATTATTTCCTTTGATATTGAAAATTGTAAAATTTCCAACTGCTTCAGCTTGAGGATAAATAGTTTGAACTTCAATAAGTTTAATCCAGTTGGCTTGACTAGCAATCTTGTACCAATCATCGAGGGCTTCGCAGGAATCAGCATGATTTTGGCAGTAGTCTCTTAATTTTTTGCGGCTGATAACGTGCATTGAGCGATCGTTCAGATGTTTGGCAGATACCTAATTCTATCAAATTTAAGTGCGAACGGCTAAAACCCCAATTTTACTAAAAGGGCGATCGGGCTTCTTTTTCTATGTTTGGGCGGGAATAGTTAGTTTTGACATACTCTTTTAGTACGGGTGCAAGGGTAAAAAATGTGCGATCGCCCTCCTGGATTTTTTCAACTAATGAACGCCGCCCCAAGGATTGCATAACTTTCAAAAATTGCGATCGAGATAATTGCAGATTCTCTGGCACTTTTGAGAGGGAAACTGGCGCGGTTTCACTCGCTAGCCATGACATTACCTGTTTTTCTGACTCGGATAAGCGATTAAATGGCTGATGCAGTAAAGATTCTAAATCACCTAAAAATAGTGTATCATCCGACAAAAATTCCGATAGGCTGCCGTTAAATAAATCTTGAATCATTGTAGCAACTATTTTTAACCACAAGGGATTGCCGCTGTATTGTTCAATTAGTTCTGACCATTTTTCATGTTCAGCTAAACCTTTTTCTCTGATAATTTCCCCCGCTTCAGCACCTAAACCATTCAGTTGTAATGAGCGAATTGGCTGGTTTTTGCCTTCTAATGCGGCGATTTCTCTGGGCTTTTCCGAACAGATCAACACTAAACAACTATTGTGAGATAATTCTCCTACCTGTCTGAATAGTGTGCCGTAATCTTCATATCCAAGTTGGTAATTGCCAGCGAGTTGTCCGCTGCTATTTACCATTTGTACGTCATCGAGTATCAGCAGACAGCGGTATTTTTGCAAGTAGTCCAGTAGGGACAATCCCCCTGCGATCGCCCCTTCCTCTGGGGCGGGCACGCCGTCGGCATTTGGGGCGGACACGGGGGCACAGCCCCTACGGAAAGATTGAATGATACTGGTTTGAAGTATTCGCAGTGGTGGAGATGTGGCGAGACTTCGCCAGATGATGAAATCAAATTCATGTTTGATTTGTTCGACAAGTTGGGCGGCGAGTGCTGTTTTCCCAATGCCGACTATGCCGTGTATGGCGAGTAGGCGGGTGTTTTCGTGTAAAATCCACTGTTTGAGGGTGGTGAGAGAGGTGGTGCGATCGTAGAAGGTGAAGATTTTGGGTGCGTCGCTTAAGTCTAGATGGGATTGAGTTGGGGTTTGTTGCAGGTTTGGGGGAGATGCGGGCGATCGATTATTCATAACTTCTGAGCCTTGTATGTTACCAGTGCAAAAATTAATATTACTAACCTTTGTAAAAGGTGATGAACTAATAGATAAATAAGACCTTTGCAACGTACGTTTCAAATTAGATTTATTAACTTCTTGACCTAAAGCATTGGAAATAATTTGCCATAATTCCGAGGCGACATTTCTGACATGGCCTTCGGTACAATGTTCGTCTTCGGCAATCTCGCTATATTTTTGACCATCCAAGGTTCCTTTCAAAATGCTCTCTTGCAGGCGATCTATATGCTTACCCGTCTCTGAAAAACATAGACTATCTGTAAACTGCAATATATCTTTTAAGTCCATTGCTTTAATTTGTCAAGGATTTATATCATGTTATCACAAATATCTGACATTGGATGACATTAGCAACAGTAGATGACATTTGCTGATATTTGGGCTGACTAAATTAGTTACTTATTCTGACATATTGTAATTGGCATTTCTAAAATTTTAGTTGAATAATATTAATATAAAGTGTTCAAAGCTTAATTGTTTAAATAGGAGACCATAATTGATGATAAAACCAGCGCAATTTAGTAAAATAGCGATGGCTGCCTTAGTTGGTAGTGTAGTTCTTTTTTCTCACACTCAGCCTGCATCGGCTGGGTGGTTTACAAAAGATGAATACCTAGGTCGCCTTTCGACAGGAGACAATTGTAATTATTGGCGAGCACAGGGAAGACTATGTATGCCTACACCTCCTGATGCGAATAAGCTTTGTCAATGGAGATATGGTGGTAGCAATGTATGGGGCCAGTCTGTTTGGTTGAGTTATGACACAAAGTGTTACCGTTGGCGATGGTTTTGGCAGTAATTTTACCTTCATCTTGTCGCGGTTAACATTCTTATGGTTGTTAGTCAATCAGGATAAACACCAATATCTATAAGGCTGAAAAAGTTCCTACTACGAACATGGGCTTCCAGTAGGAACTCTTTGTGCCTAGTTAATTTTACTGTTTAATTAAGGTAAAATGGAATATATATTAAGAATTTTTTCTCGGCTTTCTCGCAAGCAAAACTCAGGTTTTACTCTAGTAGAGTTGTTAGTCGTTATCATAATTATAGGTATTCTCGCTACTATATCTATGGGGGGTATGTTGAAATTTATAAATAAAGCTAAACAAGTAGAGGGGATTACTTACGTTAATACTTGTCAGAAAAAACAACTAGCTTACTATGCTGAAAATACTCAGTTTACCGACTCCGTAGAACTACTGGGATTGCCCAAGGAAACCAACAATTACATTTTCAAAGTAGATATAGCGATCGCAAATGATTTGTAAATCATAAATAATGTATAATGAGGATGTAAACCTAAGTAGGAGTTGAGATGTCCCGAGAGAAATCGTCAGACAAATTCAAAGAAGATGAAGCCCAAGCTTTATTAGAACTCGAAAATTTTATTGCCGGCAATCCCGACCCAAGAGAACTAAAAAGAGCTTTAGCTGTTCGGATGCTAATTGAAGGGATATGTCGCGAAACTATAGCAATCCTAAATCAGTTGCAAATTAATCGGGCTTCACTAATCATGATTAAGTTGGTATTAATTCAGTTTTTTCAACAAAAAAGTTAT